>JBJEBP010000229.1:0-8116 GCA_051870135.1 Candidatus Cryptobacteroides sp.
ATTTCTTTCTGTTTTTCTTTACCTCTTATTCTCTCTCAACGTTGTCAATGATCTCAAATCCGCCGAGTCATCCGTTGGCCTCAGCCATCGTTGTTTCTCAAACGGACTGCAAATATACGCACTTTTTTTGACTCTGCAAATTTTTCTGAACTTTTTTCGTAAAAAATCTGAAAAAACCTCTATTTTGCCCGGAAAGTCGAGATTTTTATTACATTTGTGTGATAACCGGAATCAAACATTGTATTATATATGGAAGAAAACAAGACATCTCTGCCGGAGAATGCGCAGAGAGAGCTGAAGCCGGGGGAAAGGTACGAACCCCTGCTCAGCCCGAAGAAAACCTATCCTGAAGTGACATTCTATTCCGTAAGTGTCGGAATCGTGATGGTCATCATTTTCTCGGCGGCGGCAGCCTATCTCGGCCTCAAGGTCGGCCAGGTATTCGAGGCAGCCATTCCTATCGCCATCATTGCGGTAGGACTGACCGGAGCCCTCGGGAAGAAGGGCGGTCTCGGCCAGAACGTCATCATCCAGTCCATCGGAGGCTGCTCCGGAGCCGTGGTCGCAGGTGCAATCTTCACATTGCCGGCCATCTACATTCTCGGAGTCGAGGTGAATTTCATGCAGATGTTCCTCTCATCCCTGCTCGGAGGCGTGCTCGGCATCCTCTTCCTGATACCGTTCAGGAAGTATTTCGTCAAAGAAATGCACGGCAAGTATCCTTTCCCTGAGGCTACGGCCACCACACAGGTCCTGGTCAGCGGGGAAGGCGGCGGAAAGAGCGCCAAGACATTGGTATTGAGCGGATTGGTGGGCGGACTGTACGACTTCATCATTGCCACTTTCGGAGCCTGGGGAGAGACATTGACCACTACGGTGGTGTCCATCGGGCAGACTATCGCAGACAAGGCCAAGCTCGTGCTCAAGCTCAATACAGGTGCGGCGGTTCTGGGCCTCGGCTACATTGTCGGGCTGAAATACGCCTTCATCATCTGCTGCGGCAGCCTCCTGGTATGGCTCGTCATCATTCCTCTCATGAACCTCATCTGGGGCGGCCAGGTCATTGACCTTATGGGCACCGGAATAACCCAGACCATCGGGGAAATGTCTGCCGACCAGATTTTCAGGGAATATGCAAGACATATCGGCATCGGCGGCATTGCCACTGCCGGCATCATCGGCATAATCAAGTCATTCGGAGTCATAAAATCCGCCGTAAGCCTCGCTGCGAACGAGTTCACGAAGAAGCCGGGAGCAGGCAAAACCGCTACAGAGCGCACTGACGAGGACATTCCGATGAAGACCGTTGTATTCGGAGTCGTGATTGCATTGCTTGTGGTATTCGCATTCTTCGCCTTCGGAGGCGTGGTGAACAATATCTGGCAGGCCCTCATCGGACTTCTCATTGTGGGCATCATCGCCTTCCTCTTCACCACCGTGGCGGCCAATGCGACAGCCATCGTCGGCACCAACCCGGTCAGCGGAATGACATTGATGACATTGATCATAGCGGCATTGATTCTCGTGGCCGTAGGCCTGAAGGGCAATGCAGGTATGGCAGCGGCCCTGATTATCGGCGGAGTGGTCTGCACGGCCCTCTCGATGGCAGGTTCGTTCGTCACTGACCTCAAAATCGGATATTGGGTCGGGACGACGCCCCGCAAGCAGGAAGCCTGGAAATTCGTCGGGACAATCGTTGCAGCCGCAACTGTATGCGGCGTGATGCTGGTGCTCAACAAGACCTTCGGATTCACCGGTGACAATGCCCTCGTGGCCCCCCAGGCCAATGCGATGGCTGCAGTTATCCAGCCAATGATGAACGGCGGCGGAGCCCCTTGGCTGCTCTATGGCATCGGCGCAATCATTGCCATTGCCCTGACCGCATTCAAGATACCTGCATTGGCATTTGCCCTGGGAATGTTCATTCCTATTGACCTCAACCTGCCTCTCCTCGTCGGCGGCGCGATTTCGTGGTTCGTCAGCACAAGGAGCAAGGACGCGAAGGTCAATGCTGCAAGGCAGGACAAGGGTACCCTGGTGGCCTCCGGATTCATTGCCGGCGGTGCATTGATGGGTGTCGTAAGTGCAATACTGAAGTTCGCCAACGTGGACCTCTACCTCAGTTCCTGGAATGCGCAATACGGTGAGGCTGTGGCAATTGTACCATATCTCGCCCTCATCGGATTCCTGATTTGGGCAGCAATGAAAACTGACAAAAAACAATAATTATGGAAAATATTCTTGACAGATTCCTGAGATACGTCTCAGTCGATACGCAGTCGGACGAAAATTCCGAGTCGCAGCCAAGCTCCGCGAAGCAGCTCGACCTGCTCGGGATGCTCCGTGACGAGCTTACTGCAATGGGCGTGGAAGCCACGCTCGATGAATACGGCTATGTTATGGCAACATTGCCTTCCAACATTGACAAGAAGGTGCCTGCAGTGGGTTTCATTGCCCACGTGGACACTTCCCCGGATGCTTCCGGAGCCAATGTCCGCCCACAGATCATTGAGAATTATGACGGCGGTGACATTGCCCTTAAAGGGGTGCCGGGACTTTTCCTCAAGCCCGCTGAGTTCCCGGAACTGCTTGGCCACAAGGGGGAAACCATCATTACCACGGACGGTACGACATTGCTCGGAGCGGATGACAAGGCCGGCGTTGCGGAGATTATGAACGCAGTCCAGTATATGGTGGAGCATCCGGAGTTCAAGCACGGGGAAATCAAAATCGGCTTCACCCCTGACGAGGAAATCGGCCGCGGTGTCGTGAAGTTCGACGTGAAGAAGTTCGGGGCCGACTACGCCTACACAATGGATGGCGGTGAGGTCGGAGAACTGGAGTTCGAGAATTTCAATGCAGCCTCGGCAAAGATTCATATCCAGGGCCGGAATGTGCATCCTGGCTATGCCAAGGGCAAGATGAAGAATGCGATTCTCATCGGGATGGAGCTCAACGGCCTGCTTCCTGTGCAGCAGAGGCCTGAGTTCACCGAGGGCTACGAGGGTTTCTTCCACATCATCAGTTTCAAGGGAAGCGTGGAGGAGACCGACTTCGGCTACATTATCAGGGACCACGACAGGGCAAAGTTCGAGGAGAAGAAGGAAGTTATCGCCAGATGCGTCGCCTTCATCAATGACAAATATGGCGAAGGCACCGCGACCCTGGAGGTCAAGGACCAGTATTACAATATGAGGCAGGAGGTCGAGCCTTATTATTTCATTGTGGAGAAGGCAGTCCAGGCAATGGAGATGGAAGGCATCGAGGCCCGCATCCAGCCTATCCGTGGCGGTACTGACGGAGCCAATCTCTCGTTCAAGGGCCTGCCTTGCCCGAATATTTTCGCAGGTGGCCTGAATTTCCACGGGAAGATGGAGTTCGCCCCGCTGGAGAGCATTGAGAAGGCCTCCAAGGTTGTTCTCAACATCATCAGTCTCTTTGCGGAATAGCATCCTGTCATATCGAGCGAAGCACGCAGTGCGCAGTCGAGATATCTATTGAATAAGATCTCTCCACTCTCTTCGCTCGGTCGAGATGACAGAGGCGGCTTCGGTCGAGATGACATAGAAAAGCGTTTCCGGGTCTGATATTTGCAGTTTCAGACCCGGATTTTTAAAATTAAACTGTTATGAAGAAAATGATGATTGCACTGGCGGCAATGTCAATATGCGCAGCCGCCTACGCCGGTCCAATGATGGACGACGATATCGTACAGGCCCCCAAGAAGGTCGAGAAGGCATTCCAGAAGATGTATCCGGAGGCACAGAAGATTGAGTGGGAGATGAAAAGAGATGCCTACGTGGCCGAATTCAAGGTTGACGGAAGGGAAATCGAGGCCTGGTTCAATGCTGACGGAACCTGGATGAGGAGCAAGGAGGATATCTCCGCCAAGGAGGTTCCTGCCGAGGTGAAGAAGGCCGTCAAGGATGCCTATCCCGGCTGGAAGGCAGAGGATTACGAACTGAATACCGATGCCCGGGGCAACAAGCTCTACTCCGTTGAACTGGAGAAGGAAGGGGAAAAGGACCAGAGAATCATGATTACGCCTGGCGGAAAAATCGTCCAGATGCCTGGCAGGAACGGTCAGGGCAGACCAGGAATGAAACCGGGTGAAGGAATGAGGCAAGGTGGCCCGGGAATGCGTCAGAGATAATTACTCCACAGGATTTTCCAGAGGAGGAGCCTCCAGGATCTCAGACCTGGCAGACTTGGCAGGCTTCACAACAGCCTCTGGAACAATTTCCTTCCTGGAAGTTTTCTTATTTGCGTCCCGCTTGTCAGAGCGGGATTTTTTCTTGGCATATATTTCCTTGTAGCGTTCAAGCTTGGCATTGTCCTTCTTCTGCTGCTTGTACATTGACAGCAGGGCCTTGCGCTTCTTCTCCCTGAGCTTTGCAGCCTTCTTTTCGGCCTTGAGGTTCTCCTTTGCCTTGTCCAGGCTGTCAAGCTCGGCCCACTTGGCTTCCCTCGCTGCAATCTTGGCAGCTTTGGCTGCAGCCTTCGCAGCCTTTGCAGCAGCTTTCTCCGCTGCCTGTATTTCTTCCGGACTCATTGGCCCAGCAGGTGTAAGGGAATCGGCAACTACAGCCAGCGAATCCTTGGCCTGGGCATTGTTCAGGGAATCCACTGCCACAGACAGGGAATCTCCGGCAACATTGATGGAATCGCCAGCAACCTTCAGGGAATCAAGCGCTAACGAGTCTCCAACACTCTCCAGCGACTCCTGCAGTTCCGCATTCTTTCTATCCTGCTCAGCCCGCTGCCGCTCCAGTTCGCGCATCAGCTTGGCTTCCCTGATTTCCTTGTACACATTCTGCATATAGCCAGGGAAGAAGCGGTCGGTATATTTGAATGTAGTCCTCGGACGGGATGAATACTTTTCTCTCTCCGACGGGCGAAGCTGGTAAGGAGTAATGTCCGACTTGCCCTTCGGCCTCTTGTCCGGTAGCCAGTTGAATCCCTTCAGGACCCGCTCCTCCCTCTTCATCTGGGCCAGGGGATAGGCGTCGTTCTTGGTATCCTCAAAATAATATACCCGGTCCAGATTTCCCTCCGTGAACACGGCGTGGAGCATCTTGGCCGAACTCTTGTTGACCGTGGCAAAGACACTGTCCTCCTGGAGATAGAAAATCGCGCTGGCGTCACCGAGGGCATCGAAGCGGCGGAGAACACCCGTGCTGTCGAAATAGGCCAGCATCTCTGTCGCCTTGATCTGGTCAAAGCAGAGAGAATCCTCCTGGACAATGATGAAGGCATTGGACATAAGGCTGGCCTTGTCCAATGACGAGTTCTTCAGCACCGCATATACACTGTCCGCGGCATACTGGCGGTTGGTTTCATTCCAAATCAGAGGGGAACGGTACAGTCTCACAAGGGAGTCGAGGTCGCAATATTCAAGCGAATCACAGGCAATCTGCATGTCGGATTTATAGAGTTTCACCCGGCCGAGTGCTGTGACAAAATTGAATTTGGTAGAGTCCCTGACAACTGTATCTGCCTGGACAGCAAGCGAATCCGCAGCAAGGGAAAGAGTATCCGCAGCAAGGGAAACAGAGTCTTTGGCAATCGCAATAGAGTCGGTTGCAAATGACAATGAGTCCGTAGCAACGGACGGGGAATCAGTATCCAATGACAGGGAATCCGATGGAGCTTGCAGCGAGTCCTGAGGCTGGGCCACGGCTTCGGGCCCAGGGATTTTGGACGAGGCCTTGGCATCAGGAGCCTTATCTCCGGCCTCTTCTTCTCCGGCTTCAAGTCCGCCACCCTGCATTCCCTTTCCAGGACCAACCTTGCCCTGACGAGGCCTGTTTGGATCATCCTCAGCAGCCTTCGCGGCAGCCTCCGCTGCAGCCTTGGCAGCCTTCTGCCTGTATGTCTGGACCGCATCGACAGCAAGGCCCTCAAGCCTGGCCTTAGAATTGGCGGTCTCCATTGAATCTATCTGGAACGCCATCACGCTCCTGCTGATGATGGTATCGGCACCGAAATATACTGTATCCTTCACCCCGTTCCCTGAATCCACAAGGCCGATTACCGCCGGCTCCCGCGTCATCAGAATACGGGCAAGGGAATCCGCATAATGAATTCTTCCGGCCACTGCGGACACATCCCGCGTCGTGTCAGTCACCTGGGCATTCCCTAGAAGTTCAATGTTACCTGTGGCCCTGTAGAAGAAAAGGGAATCGGACCAGCCCTCCTGGGCATCGTTCATTCCGTGAACGTCACGGTTGAAAAGGAAGGTCTCAGTATTGCGGTTATACCAGCCGGCATTGGAGGAAAGCATATTCTCCTCCTTCCACGCATTGGTTTCATAGCCGAAATAGGCGATGTTCCGCCCCGCATCATAGAGAAGCCTCGTGGTCTTCACGAAGATGGAGTCCGTGAACATATTCACGTCGTCGGTGAATGTAAACTCCTTTGCCTTGGAATCGTATGTTCCTGATATACTTTCTATTATCTGGCCGTCCTTGTCCTTCATCGAGCCGCCGCTGAAAAAGACGGCCACACTGTCCCTGGTATTGTAGTCGAGGTTCTCGGTCCTGAGAATGTTGTGGTCCTTGTCCTCGAGCTGGACCAGGGCGCCCCTGAACTGGGCCAGGTCCCTGTCCACGTAATAGGTCAGGCGGTCACTGGTCAGGACTGTCTGGTCCTGGAGTATCTTGACGTGGTCAATGGCGAAGATTTCGTTCGTCTGGACATTCCACAATGCCGTGTCGCAGAGAAGATAGGTATCATTGTGGAGGAACTTGGCCGGGCCTGTCACCTTCCTGTAATTGATTCCGTTCTCCTCGATCAGCTGCATTGACTTGGCGCTCAGCAGGCGCACAAGAGAATCCTTCTGGCTGCCGTTTTCCTGGGCAGACAGGGAGAATGCTGCGGCAAGCGCAATAATCGAGGCAAGAAGGAATCGTCTCAGGGACATAGGCTATTCGGCAACTCCGGTACGGGCTATCTTGTTCCAACCCTCACGGGAGAATTCGCAATCCTTGAACAGAGGGTCAATGACAATGTAGGTGGTCTTGAGCTTGCTGTCAAGGAATTCGTCAATGGCGGCAGTCTGCTTCTTCATCGTGGCCTCATTGAGAAGTTCATTGTAGTCATTGTCAAAAGAGGCGATGTGTGAAGGTATTATCTTGTCCACCTTGATAATCTTGTAAACGGTATTTCCGCGGCCCTCATTGTCCACGGACTCCACAGGCTCGGATATTTCACCCTCCTTGAGGTCACGGATAGCGGCATAGTCCTGCGGCTTGAGCTGGTCAATCTCGAAGTATGATGAGCCGGTGTTCGGGTCAGCCATCTGGCCGCCGTTGGTACGGGTAGGAAGGTCCTGTGAATAGAACTTGGCGGCAAACGGGAAGGTGACAGCCTCATTGAGAATCTCTGTCCTGAGGGAATCAAGTGTATTGAATGCCTTCCTGCGGTCCTCGTCGGTGTATGAAGGCTTGATGAGAATGTGCCTGGCATTGAACATATCCCCCCTCTTCTCAATCACCTCAATGAGGTGGAATCCGTCCGGGGTCTCCACAATCTGGGAAATCACGCCCGGCTTGAGGGACATTGCGGCATCGGAGAACGCTGGCCAGAAGATTGATTTTGAGGCCATTCCGAGTTCTCCACCCTTTCTGGCATTGCCCGGGTCCTCGGAGTAAATCCTGGCGAGAGTCGAGAATTTTTCTCCATTGATGATTCTCTCCCTTATATTGAGGAGCTTTTCCTTGACGAGAAGGGCCGCGGCCTCCCTGTCAGGATAAACGCAAATCTGGCTGAGCTGGTATTTCACCGGGACCAGTGGAAGGTCATCCGGGTCGGTCTCCGCAAGATAAAGCCTGACATCGTGCGGGGTCAGGTCCGGAACCTTGCCTGCGATTTCCTGCTGCATCTGCTGGGTAAGGGACATATCCTCAAACTGCTGCTGCCACTCCTGACGGAGCTTGTACAGAGGCTTGCCGAAGTATTCCTCCACGGCATCGTCACCTCCGAGCTGGGTCTTAACCTTGTCAATGTGCTGGTCCAGCTGGCTTGAAACCATCTCCTGGTTGACGGAGAGGGAATCGACCCTGGCCTGCATAAGGAAGAGCTTGGACTCAAGCATCTGCTCAAGATGTTCGCATCT
>JBJEBP010000230.1:0-31889 GCA_051870135.1 Candidatus Cryptobacteroides sp.
CTCTGGCAGGGATTCTGGGAGTTGGCCCGGACAGCGTTTCCATCAAGGCCACGACCGCCGAGGGGCTTGGTTTCGTGGGACGGGCCGAGGGCTGCCAGGTGTGGGCTACGGCATTGATTTACAGATAGCTTTAGGCAATCTCTTAAAATACCTCAATTTTCGTTTTGTTAATAATCCGAATTATTGTAATTTTGCTCGTCATTTTTGGGAAATGAGCAACAAGGAAGCGTGTCCGAGTGGTTGAAGGAGGCTGCCTCGAAAACAGTTGGCCGGGCAAAACCGGCTCGCAGGTTCGAATCCTGCCGCTTCCGCTATGAAATTGATTTTTGTCTGTCACGGCAACATCTGCAGATCGCCGATGGCCGAATATATCATGAAAGACCTCGTAGGACGCAGAGGCCTTGAAAATGAATTTTCCATCTCGTCAGCAGCCGTTTCTTACGAAGAGGAAGGCAACGGTCTCTATCCCTACGCCGCACAGACTCTCACCCGGCACGGAATACCATTCAGCCAGCACCGGGCCCACCGGATCAGCCTTGAGGAATATCTCCAGGCCGATATGGTAATAGTGATGGACTCCTCCAACGAAAGGCTGCTCTCCCGCATTACCGGAGGCCGGGACCCGGAAAAGACGCATCGTATGCTGGAATGGACCGGTGAAGACCGGGATGTCGCCGACCCCTGGTACACAGGAAATTTCGAGAAGGCCTACTCCGACATTCTCGCCGGATGCACGGCATTGCTGAATTATATCGCAAAACGTCCGTGATTCACGGCCGTCTTTTGCAGTTCCGGCATTAGAAGTTCAGCATCCTGCATCTATATTGATAAGATGAGATATACAGGCTTTTCAGTGGTTCCGAAAGGAATGATTTATTAATCAATGCAATGGCTTTGGGGTTGGCTGCCTGAAACCTATCGAGTTCTTGACTGATCACTCTGTCGGGAAGTCCTATCCTTCGTCCAAACTCAGTGAAATCTTCTTTACCAATATGATGAGTATCAGAAATTTGCATTCCTTCCTTGAACAAGCCTTTGTCAAGTGCGAAAATACGGGGTTCGTAAAGGTGAATACTGGTGTTAACCAAGTCATACGCCGGTGAAAGTCTGTATTCGCCATCTTTCTCAATGAGCGAGAAGTTCTTCAGGTGCGCATCATCATTCAAAGTAACAAAGTTGAACAGAACCAATCTGAAGAATCTCCGCAGGTCAACCAAAGCAGCCTTGACGTATCTTCGTATCACTTCTGCACAATCCTCGTAACTCGCCTTGTCATACTTGTAGTTAATCCCGCCATTGCCCTTGCTCCAACCTAAAAGTGCAGCAAAGTCTTCCTGTTTATACTTGCCTCCAGGATAAACGTCGAAACGTCTAGTGATATACGCAGGGGTATCATCCTCAAAGAAAACAAGGGCATTCGATGCAGTCTCAATACCATAGACCTGCGAGGCAATCTGCATTGTAACATGCTCATTTGCAGCACAATAATCTTTATTTATTATCTGAATGCCTGTCGGACGGGGTTTCATTATATATAAGCCCTGTTCTCCTGTGGCTGTATACCTGAGTTTGTTATCCTCGCCAATAGTGACTGAAAATGTTGGTTGAGCACCGGAAAGGGAAATGCGGCCGATATTTTTGACTGCCTCAAGGGAACTTCCTTCTGATTCGGGACCCAAGCCAGGGAATATCTCAAGCTCTATCATTGTCCAATCGGTTTGACGGTAATTGCTCCTACGGTGTCAAATCCGCAAGTTGCCAGCATAATTCCGAAGTCATCTTCCGGGTCTATTCTCAAGAGTTGAGATTGAACCTGGCGATTCTCGCCCTCGGAGAGCAGATTGGCAAAAGCCGGAAAAAGATATGGAGATTTGAAAGGCTCATCCTGAAGTGGAAGCGTCAAGCTGACAGGCTCCGCACCGCCTGCATGAAGATAATCCTTGTCATATTCGAACGTAAACTCCAGATTATCGTCCTCGGTGAGCACGCCACATTTCACTCCGTGCAGATATATTTCACACTTTCTCATAATATAGCTGTGAGTTTGAGCCCAAGAACATTGCAGATGGCAGTATATGTAGAAATCTTCGGGTCACCCTGTCCGCGTTCAACTGCGACTACGGTATTTATGCTGATGCCTGCCAGGTCAGCAAGTTCCCGCTGAGTAATCTTGAGAGCCTTTCTTCGATTCCTGATTTGTATTCCGATAGATTTCATTTTCCCAGCGCGTTGGTATTTTTATGCAAACATAGCGAATTACCTTGACAAAAACAAGATAATTCGCAATGTATTGTGATTTTCGCTATTTGGATGCTACCTAACCCGCAGGGAGCGGCCGATGCGGAGCGTAGTGGTAGGCGTGATGCCGTTGAGCTTGCAGATGGCCTTCACTGTGGTGTGGTACTTGACGGCCAGGGCACCCAGGGTGTCACCGGACTTGATTTTGTGGTACTGGGCCTTGGCAAGTTCTGCTGCCTTGCGGGCTTCCTCGGCTTCACGGGCTGCTATCTCCGCGGCACGGGCCGAATAGGCAATGGAGTCATCACGCATAATCAGGTAATCCTCCTCGTCAGTCTCAGGAATATAGCGGCTGGCAGCATTGAGATATCTCTTCTTCAGGATGAACAGGCGGTGCCTCAACTCTCCTGTTTCGAAATCAATAAGCCATTGAGGGTCAAAGGCATAGCCCAGATACCGCACTTCGAAATGAAGATGTGCTCCGGTGGAACGGCCCGTGGAGCCGCCAAGGCCCACCACGTCCCCTGCCTGGACCCAGTCGCCCGGTACCACATTGCGCTTCGAGAGATGGCCGTAGAATGTCTCAAGCCCGTTCTCGTGCCTGATAATCACCAAGTTGCCATAGCCACGGAAATATTTGGAAACCCTGACCTTGCCGGAGAATGCAGCCTTGACCGGAGTACCCATAGGAAAAGGAAGGTCAACACCCATGTGGCCTCTTCCGCGCCTGTATCCGAATGGAGAATAAACCTTCCCCTGGTAAGGGCAATGGTATTCGCTCAGGGAATCTACAACCCAGATTGAAACATCCTCATTGATGGCAGGACCGGTCGTTCCGTAAGGATTCGGCTTGTCCTCGTCCCAGTATTCGTTGAAAACCTGGGACTGCATCACGGCTGAAGGGTCCTTGTAGTAGCGCCAGGTATAATTCTCAAGAAGGAGAATCTTCACTGCCGGATTGCCGGTGTCCAATGTGTCAATGGCCACGGCCGAAGACGGGTCAATGGACTTGACCGGCTGAAGGGCAGGTCTCGGAACCAGTTTCTCGGCACGGCTCATCGAGATAAGTGTATCAAGATGCGGCGCCTGCCCCGCAGCAGGTACAGCCACCATCAATGACAGGGCAACGGCCCCGCCTGCAAAAAATGTCAACTTCATAATGTCGCTCCGAATCTTGTGAAAAGAATTTCCTTGACCTCCTCAATCTTGGTTTTCAGCAACTCCGCCGATGAAGCCTCGCAGATGAAGCGGAGATATGGCTCTGTGTTGGAAGGACGGATATTGAACCACCAGTCAGGGAACTCGACCCTGTAGCCGTCGAAATCCATCATTGCCGTAGGCTGCTGGAGAGCCGTGAAATGGTCGCGAACCGCATCCATCGCCCCCTTCTTGTCCTCAACGCGGAAATTGATTTCCCCGGAATTCTCATAGCCGGCAATGCGGCCGATTAGCTGGCTGAAGCTCACGCCTTTCTTCTTCATTGAGGCCAACACCCTGAGTACCAATATGGAAGCGAGGAGTCCGCTGTCCGAATAGAAGAAATCCCTGAAATAATAATGGCCTGCGAGCTCACCGCCCCAGACACCGTCCAGCTCACGGAGCTTCCGGGCAGCATTGGCACGGCCGACCTTCCAGGTGAACATCTCCGCACCCATCGGCTCAAGGTACTCGCCCACCGCCTTGGAACTGCGGATATCCTGGATTACAATGCCTTTCTCTCCCCTTTCGTCAATGAAATAATGTCCGAGAAGGGCAATGATGAGGTCAGGCGAGACAAAGTGTCCGGTCTCGTCCACGAACATGACCCTGTCGGCATCCCCGTCATAGATGACGCCTGCATCGGCCCCGGTCCTTTTCACAAGTTCCTCGAGCGCAACTACATTCTTGTGCACCAATGGATTAGGCTCGTGGTTAGGGAAGCGGCCGTCCATATCATCGAAAATATATTCCGGAGCGTCCCCGAAAATCTCCCTGGCAAAGAGGGTACTCATTCCGTTGGAGAGGTCGAAAGCCAGTTTCAATCCGGAAAGATCCGGCTTGTAGCCAAGCAGGAAATCCAGATAGTCCTTGCGTATATCTTTCTGGTACACAGAGCCTTTCTTCTCGGCAAGAGGTGTTTCCCTGCCCTCATTTATCCACTGCTCTATCTTGCCGAGACCATTGTCATAGCCGACAGGAAGAGCATTGGTGCAGGATACCTTCATCCCGTTGTACTCCTTCGGGTTATGGGAGGCGGTAATCTGGACGGAGGCATCGAAACCATACTTGGCAGTACCGAAATACACCATCGGGGTAGTGCTCAGCCCAATGTCATATACATCTGCTCCGGCATCTGTAATGCCCTTCAGGAGATATTCGTGAATCTCATCCGAGGACACACGGCAGTCACGGCCGACCAGGACTTTGCCTGTTCCGAGAAGTGAAGGAAGGAATGCGCCCACCTTGTAGGCTGTATCCTTGTTGAAATCCACATTGTAGATTCCTCTTATGTCGTATGCGTGAAATGCTCCCATTGCTATTTGATTTTTGATTTGTAATGAGTGGAAACCTTGCCTGTGGCTATATTGACAAGCTTTCTGGCAATCATCTTCTTCCTGATCGGGGCGACGTGGTCCACGAACATATCCCCGTCAAGATGGGACATCTCGTGCTGGACCATACGGCAGGCGAACTTGTCGAAAACCTCGGTCACCTTCTCGCCGGCCTCATTGTAATACTCAACGGTCATCGATACCGGACGGCTCACGTCGCAATATACTCCCGGTATGCTGAGGCAGCCCTCGGAATAGACCGTGGTCTTCTCGCTCTCCTCAATGATGACCGGATTGACCATCGTGCGGGTGAAGTTCTCCAGATAAGGATATACGTCCACCATTCCGGTGCCGTCCACTATCAGCACCCTCTTGCTTACGCCAATCTGGGGTGCCGCAAGTCCGCATCCGTCAGACACTTTCAAGGTATCCTTGAGGTCCTGCACCAATGCGGCGAGGCCCTCCTTGTCATTGAGGTCGAAATCCCCGGCCTTTGCCCGGAGCACTTCCGAGCCATATAGATAAATCGGTTGTATCATTGTTTTAAAATTTTATTTCTGTTTGCGCCGTCCCCTGCGGGACTTGTCCGCGGACAGGCTTTCCGGCATCGAGGCCGGCATCGGGGCCGCATTCCCGGCGCTTGTCCTGTCGAGATAGCTCTGGAGAATGATGGCCGCGCTGATCTTGTCCACAGACTCCTTGTCCCTGCGCTGCGAGGCCTTCATCCCTCCGTCTATCATTGCCCTGTGGGCCAACACGGATGTGAACCTCTCGTCCTCCAATGTCACCGGAATGTCCGGAAATGTCTTCGAGAGATATTTCAGGAAGGCATCCACGTCAGCCGCAGCCTCGGAAGGCTTCCCGTCCATATTGACAGGATATCCTACTACAAATCTGACAATGGTCTCCGTTTCGGCATATTTTTTCAAATAATCCATTATCTTTGCATATTGTACTGTTTCCAGGGCAGATGCAAAAATCCGGAGAGGGTCGCTGACCGCCAGCCCTATCCTCTTCCTGCCGAAATCAATGCCGATAATTCTGTCCATAACGTGCAAAGTTAAAAAAAACGCTGATTATGTCCAAACAGGGGCGCACTCCCAAAATAGAGCATTTCAGGATATCGCTCATAGATGACCAGTCCCATAAGCAATTGTGGGTCATGAGATTTTCACGTACAGGCCTGTTCGTGATCATCATCTCCACAATAACCGTAATTCTCGCTGTATCCTGGTCCGTGATTGCCTTCACGCCGCTCAGGACCTTCATCCCGGGGTATCCTGACGCACATACCAAGAGGGCTGCCATCAACAATGCGATACGCATTGACTCCCTCCAGAATGTGATACATACCTGGATGTTCTACACCGACAACCTGAAGAAGGTGGTTGCCGGGGAGGACCCGGTGAGAATCGACAGCATTATCAGGAGCGTGGCTTCGACAGAGAAGATTGCAGTGACCGATGCCGCTGAAAGTGACTCCCTTCTCCGGGAGGATGTCAGGAAGGCGGAGCAGTTCGGCCTCAACCAGGGGGCGGAAAGGAAGCTTCCGATCGAGGGAAGGCATTTCTTCACCCCTCTCAAGGGCGTGGTCTCGCAGGGGTATGACCCGCTGCTGCACCCTTACATTGACATTACCGCACCGGCAAACTCGGTCGTGATGTCGGTTCTGGACGGCACTGTCATCAATGCCGGATGGAGCGACGACTCCGGATACACCATACAGATCCAGCACAGCGATGACATTATCTCGATTTACAAGCACAACCAGAAGTTGCTGAAAAAGACCGGAGACAAGGTAGTTGCCGGAGCCCCGGTCGCCCTGGTCGGAAACACCGGTTCCCTGACTACCGGCGACCATCTTCATTTCGAGCTCTGGTACAGGGGCGAGGCCGTCGATCCGACCAAATACATAAACTTCTGAAAATGATGGACAACAGGAGACATATTGCAATTCTCGGCTCGACAGGTTCTATCGGAAGGCAGGCCCTGGATGTGGTCAGGCAGCACAGGGACCTCTTCGAGGTGGAACTTCTGACTGCAAACAACAGCGATGACCTTCTGATTGAACAGGCCCTGGAGTTCAATCCCGGGGCGGTGGTCATCTGCAATGAGGCCAAGTACCAGAAGGTGGCCGATGCCCTCCAGCCGAAGGACATCAAGGTTTTTGCGGGGATGGATTCAGCGTGCAGCCTTGTCGGGGCGGAAGACATTGACATTGTCCTGACAGCATTGGTGGGATTCAGCGGACTCAGGCCCACTATTGCCGCCATCAAGGCCGGGAAGGTGATAGCCCTCGCGAACAAGGAGACCCTCGTGGCCGGGGGAAGCGTCGTAATGGACCTCGCCAGGAAATACAGGACGCCAATCATCCCTGTGGACTCGGAGCATTCGGCAATATTCCAATGTCTTCTCGGGGCCGGGGACAATGATTTCACCCGCATCCACCTCACTGCGTCCGGAGGACCGTTCCGCACCTGGGACAAGGCAAGGATTGCTGAAGCAACCAGAAATGAGGCCCTGAGGCATCCTCAATGGAATATGGGGGCAAAGATCACCATTGATTCCGCGACAATGATGAACAAGGGTTTCGAGATGATCGAGGCCTGCTGGCTCTTCGGCACTGATCCGTCGAAAATCAACATTGTGGTACATCCGCAGTCCATCATCCACTCGATGGTGGAATTCGAGGACGGGGCAGTGATCGCCCAGATGGGACACCCGGATATGCGTGAACCTATCCAGCTGGCCCTCAGCTTCCCGAAAAGGCTGAGTCTCGACAATAAGAAACTGGACTTCGCAACCCTCGGGACGCTTACTTTCGAGCAGCCGGACCCGGAGAAATTCCCTTGTCTCGGACTGGCATACGAGGCAATGAAGAAGGGCGGAAACATGCCCTGCGTGATGAATGCCGCCAATGAAGCCGCCGTGGCGGGGTTCCTGTCTGACAAAATCAGGTTCTACGATATCCCGAACATCATTTCCAAATGCATGGACAGCATAGAATTTGTAGGGCAGCCGGGGCTTGAGGATATTTTCGCCTCCAACGAGGAGGCTTTCCGGCGCGCCAGTGAGATGTGCAGCCTGTAGGCCTTGACAAACAATTTTTCAGATGACGGTTTTATTACAGATTTTACAAGTATTCATTGCCCTGTCGCTCCTAATAGCGATTCACGAGGCGGGGCATTTCATATTCGCAAGGTTAAGCGGGACCAGGGTGGACAAGTTCTTCCTGTTCTTCGACGTGGGCGGCGTGAAGCTGTTCAGCACCAAGACAACAGGCTGGTTCACAAGGCTTTTTCCGAAGATGAAGGAGGCCGAGACGGAATACGGCATCGGCTGGCTGCCGATTGGAGGATATTGCAAGATAAGCGGAATGATTGACGAGTCCTTCGACATTGACTCGATGAAACAGGAGCCGCAGCCCTGGGAGTTCCGCTCAAAACCGGCCTGGCAGAGGCTGCTGATAATGCTTGGCGGCGTGCTGTTCAATTTCATCTTCGCCATCCTGGCCTACATTTTCATAATGGACAAATGGGGCGAGAACTATATTCCGAACTCGGAGAGCCGCATTTATGCAAGTGAGCTGGCTGAAGATCTCGGATTCAAGACCGGAGACCGGATTCTGGACTTTGACGGCTATGTGCCGGATGATTTCCTTGAGCTCCAGTCGGACCTCGCAAGAAGGAGTGTCAATGTAACCACCGTCCTCCGTGACAATGACACAGTCCGCATCTATATGGACCGGAGCCGCTTAGGTGAAATCATAAATACGCCAATGATGTTCGACCTAGCTTTCCCGTTCATTATCAATGATATAGTGCCGGAGTCCGCAAATTACGGCTCAGGCCTGACGAATGGTGACAGGGTCATTGCCATCGACTCCTGCCGGACTGAATATTTCCAGGATGCTGCGGAGATCCTGAACAGCTGTGCCGGTGAAACCGTGCCTGTAAGCGTCCTGAGAGGCAGCGACACCCTCAGTTTCAATCTTGTAATCAGCGATGAGGGCAAAATCGGAGTATCCCTGGCCTCCCCTTACCGCAGGAAGGAATACAACTTTTTCCAGGCCATACCGGCCGGCATAAAATACAGCTACGAGACGCTCAAGGGCTATATTCAGGATTTGAAACTCGTATTCACTCCCAAAACGGGGGCATACAAGTCCGTGGGAAGCGTGATAACCATCGTGCAGGTCTTCCCGGAGAAGTGGAACTGGTTCAGGTTCTGCCATCTTATTGCCATCATTTCCATTATGCTTGGAGTGATGAACCTGCTTCCGATTCCTGGCCTGGACGGAGGTCACGCCCTGCTGCTGTGCTATGAAATTTTGACCGGCAAGAAACCGAGCGACAAGTTCCTTATCATTGCGCAGGCCATTGGAATGGTGCTTCTGCTTGCATTGATGATACTGGCTCTCGGCAATGACATCGGGAGACTAATGAACTGAACTACAAACACATAAACATACAGACACGATGACTATCAAAAGACTGATTTCGGCATTGGCTTTGGCGGCGGTTCTGCTGGGCGGCTGCAAGGGCAACGGAACCCTTCTCCCGAATGTAAGCGGCAAGGCCGGCGAGGTGATTGTCGCAATGGACAAGAATGACTGGGACGGCAATCTTGGCTCCACCACGAGGGCTCTTCTCGCTGCCGACTATCCTTTCCTCCCGCAGCAGGAACCTCTGTTCTCGCTTTCCAATGTGCCCGTGACCGGGTTCGCCGACCTGTTCAAGGTTCACCGCAACCTGTTGTTCTTCAATATCTCCGAGTCTGACCAGAGCGGTGTAGTGTACAAGAGTGATGTCTGGGCGCATCCTCAATGCGTTATCCAGGTGACGGCCCCGACAAGTGATTCAGCCGCCGTGATTCTCAAGGAGAACAGCGAGAGGATCATCAACACGTTCGAGCAGGCTGAGAGGGACAGGATTATTGCGAACTCAATACGTTACGAGGAGTACAGCATTCCTCCGGCAGTGAAGGAAATGACAGGCGGATCCCCTCATTTCCCTTCAGGATTCAAGCTCCGCAAGAAGACTTCCGACTTCCTCTGGATTTCGGACGACAAGCAGTATGTGACCCAGGGCGTATTCATTTACAGATATCCTGCCGCCGAGAACGACAATTTCTCAGTGGAGAACATTATCGCCCACAGGAATGCCGCACTCAAGGAGAATGTTCCCGGGATGTTCGAGAATACATATATGATTACGAGCGACGCTGTCTCTCCGGCGGTGAACTACATCCGCTTCAGGGGCCGTCAGTTCGCGGAGACAAGGGGACTCTGGGAGGTTTACAATGACTTCATGGGCGGTCCGTTCGTCTCACATTCATTCTACAGCAAGGACGGTCAGTACATCATTGTCCTGGACGGCTTCGTATATGCTCCTAAATATGACAAACGTCAGTATCTCAGGCAGGTAGAGGCGATTATGTACTCGTTCGAATGGGAGAAGGAAGAGGATGCGGAAAATGGAAATTCTGAAAAATAGCCAAAAATATTTTGCGGTATAGAAAATAATATTTACCTTTGCATTCCGTTTAATCGCTACGAGCGCTTGAACGGGGAGCCGGTGGGTTCGTATAACGGTTAGTACTCAAGATTTTCATTCTTGCAATAGGAGTTCGATTCTCCTACCCACTACTAAATAATAAAAAATAAAAAACAATGGCAAACAACGCATCTGCAAAGAAGTGCATTCGCCAGAGCGAAAGGCACAGATTGCATAATAGGTATTATGCGAAGACTACAAGGAATGCTATTCGTGCGATAAGGAACACGACAGACAAGAAAGCTGCCGAGGCCGGAGCACCGAAAGTGTACGCAATGATTGACAAGCTCGCCAAGGTGGGCATTATCCACAAGAACAAGGCAGCCAATCTCAAGAGCGGCATAGCACTCTACATCAACAAGCTCGCCTAATTGCGGGCTCCCGATGGAGACGGGATGTGGCGCAGTTGGCTAGCGCACTACGTTCGGGACGTAGGGGTCGTGCGTTCGAGTCGCATCATCCCGACCAGATAATAAGAGAGTGACCGGTTTCGGTCGCTCTCTTTGTTTTTGTATCTTTCCGGCCGCCCTTTCCGGCATTCCTGTTTCCCTTCATCATCGCCGACTTCCATTTTCGTCATCCCCGGCCCAACTCCATTGCGTCATCCCCGGCTTCAAGTTTCGTCGAGGCTGGCCAAATAGCCTGTCATATCGAGCGAAGCACGCAGTGCGTAGTCGAGATATCTATTGATAATCAAATTTTTATAAAAGATCTCTCCACTCGCTTCGCTCGGTCGGGATGACAGAAAAGTGGCTTTTGAGTCAGCTTCATCATTGAGCATAATTCTGCAAGAAGAAATCGCCTGCCAAGAAGCCGCCTAAAGGCTTTTCCGCATAATGTAGTCATTCATGAAGAAGCCCCCGCCAATGTCAAAGTCGCCGCTGCGGTCAATGTGCATTCCCATACGCAGATAGAAGTCAACCGCCTTGTTGTACCTGTTGACATTGAGCTCGAACATCCCGGCTCCGAGTCTCCGCATCCCGTTCTCCGCCTCCTGAAAGAGCAAGCGGCCGAGGCCTCTGCCCTGCCATTCGGGCAGGAGATAAATCTTGTGCAGATGGTAATGTTCCCCTTCCGGTCCGAATGACACATAGCCGACATCCTTCCCGTCCACATTGAGAAGAAGATAGTTAGTGCCGTCTTCAATTTCCTTCCTGAGGCTGTCCTCGGAATACATCCATTCCATCATGAAGTCAATCTGCTCCGCTGTGATAATGGAGGAGTATGTAGCCGGGAAAGCAATGCCGGCGATTTCTCGGATGGCCGGAATATCCTCAGCCGTTGCTTTTCTTAAGGTATTCATTGTCATTTACTTGGTTTTGCTGCGAGGAGCCGGCCACAGCCGGACAGGCAGTGCCACGTGACTGACCGGGTTCTTATTGCCAGGCATTTTGAGCTCTGAAACAGAACCCACGCCAAAGATAATGAATTTATGCAATTCCCGACATAGCTCTCTTCGTAATTCCGGGCGTTGCTCTCTTCATCATCACCGGTCCTGCTCATGGTGTCATCCCCGGCCATATTACGTCATCCCCGGCCTGACCGGGGATCTTTCGTAAAGAACTGTCTATCCTATTTGTTTGCAGGCGAGATGCCCGGTCAAGCCGGGCATGACGGAAAAGCCGGGCATGACGAGACAGTTGTACGAATTGCGGATAATCACTTTCAACAGCCATCCGCGAAGGAATTTGTCTTCGTGCAAAACACCTGACAGTGGTGGTGCCGCCACAGATGATTGTAGGAATGGGGTCACTGTCTGGTGTCGCCAATTTGAACGCACCAGACAGAAGGGGTATTGCTACACATATCTGTGACTTATGATGTTCTGTCAGGTGTTTTGCACGAAGCGCGGATAGTGACATCAACGCGGAGATAATCTCTGAAAATGCCACGCAAGGTCTTTGCTCGAACCGCGTAGAAACGCAGCAGAAGCAAAATGACGGACAAAACTTGCTATGTTTGAGGCAAAAATATTCAAAAGAGCAAAAATATCGGCTAGGCAATCTTCAAATAATTGTCTCAAAGGAACTTTAGAGGAATAGTTTTCTTATATTTGTACCAGCAAGATAAGGGAAGCGAAGTTCAATGACAACGGTTCATTGGTTCGCAGCCAGCAAGGTAACAAAACAGAAACTACAATGATAACAGGCGAAATAAAAAATCGCATTGACTCGATATGGGATACGTTCTGGACGGGCGGCATCACCAACAGCATCACCATCCTCGAACAGATGACCTATCTCTTCTTCATGAAGATGCTCGACGATGCGCAGCGGACCAAGGAGGCCAACGCCAATGCATTCGGGGTCGCCGTCAAGGACCCCACATTCAGGCAGGGACTCTGGCACAACCCCGAGACCGACAGGGACGTGCCTTACGACAACCTCCGATGGAACATCTTCAAGAACTTCGAGCCAGAGACATTGTACCGCAACGTCAGCAAGGACGTCTTCGTCTTCATCAAGAACCTAGGCGAGGGCAAGGAGTCGGCCTACAGCCGGTTCATGGAGAACGCCACCTTCCTCATCCAGAGCCCCCGGACCCTCGTCAAGATAGTGGAGGGCATCGACGCTCTCGACATGAACAACCGGGACACCATGGGCGACGTCTATGAGTACGTCCTCGGCAAGATGGCCGCATCCGGCAACAACGGGCAGTTCCGCACGCCACGCCACATCATCAGGATGATGGTCGAGCTGATGCAGCCCACGCTCAAGGACACCATCTGCGATGCCGCGATGGGAAGCGCCGGCTTCATCGTCGAGTCGGCCAAATACATCCAGGAGCATTACAAGGCGGAACTTCTGAAGAAAGAGAATGCCGAACACTACAAGAGCGGGATGCTCCACGGCTTCGACACCGACTCCACGATGCTACGGATCGGAGCGATGAACCTGATGCTCCACGGCGTGGACAATCCGCACATCGCCTACCGGGACAGTCTCTCCACCGACAACACCGACACCTGCTGCTACTCCCTCTGCCTGGCCAACCCGCCCTTCACCGGAAGCCTGGACCAAGAGGCGGTCAGCAAAAGCCTCCTGGCCATCACCAAGACCAAGAAAACCGAGCTTCTCTTCCTCGCCCTCTTCGTCCGCATGCTCGAAATCGGGGGCCGCTGCGCCTCAATCGTGCCGGACGGAGTGCTGTTCGGGACCAGCACTGGACATAAGTCAATAAGAAAGGAAATAATTGACAATCAACGCCTTCAGGCGGTCATCTCAATGCCGTCGGGAGTATTCAAGCCATACGCCGGAGTCTCCACCGCAATTCTCATCTTCACGAAGACCAATGCGGGCGGCACGGACAAGGTGTGGTTCTACGATATGAGGGCGGACGGGTTCTCGCTCGACGACAAGAGGAGCCCGGTCAATGAGAATGACATCCCGGACATAATCGCCCGCTGGAGGAATCTCGCCGCCGAGGAGGGTCGCAGCCGCAAGGAGCAGTCGTTCCTCGTCCCAGTCGGGGAAATCCGGGACAATGACTACGACCTCTCCATCAACAAGTACAAGGAGGTGGAGAAGGTGAAGGTGGAATACGAGCAGCCGGCCGTCGTGCTGGGCCGCATCGAGTCGCTTCAGGCGGAGGTCAATGCCGCATTGGCGGAGTTCAGGGCTAATTTTCTTTAGGTATGAGGGAAGGATGGACATATAGGAAGTTGGGAGAGATTTGCGATAGCGACTTGGGTAAGACTTTGAACCAATCCAAGGATATCGGCGACTTTCGCAAGTATCTGTGTTCCATCAATGTACAGTGGGATGCATTTGACCTCAGCGTGCTAAAAGAGGCGAGATTCGAAGATGAAGAGATTGAAAGATACTCAGTATCAGATGGAGACTTGCTCGTGTGTGAGGGTGGTGACATTGGCAGAGCGGCAATCTGGAAGGGTGAACCTATGTTATATCAGAACGCCCTACATAGAATCCGGTTCAATGATTCTTCCTACCTGCCACGCTTCTATATGTTGTATCTGATGCATCTGAAGCATACTGGCGAGTTGGACAACAAATATGGCAAAGGTGTAACAATCAAGCATTTAGTAAAATCATCCCTGCTGTCCATTCCAGTCCCCGTGCCACCGATGCCGGAGCAGGAGCGGATAGTGGCCGAGCTGGACCTGCTCTCAAGCATTATCGAGAAGCAGAAACGCCAGCTCTCCGAGTTCGACACCCTCGCCCAGTCCATCTTCTACGATATGTTCGGCGACCCCGTGGCCAATGACAAAGGCTGGGAAACGAAGAGACTTAGAGATATAGGAAAGATTATTACTGGTTGCACACCTTCTACCAAAGATGAAAATAACTACTCATCAAAAGACTACAGTTTTATAAAGCCTAGCGACATACCGAAAGGCAAAGTAACTTTTTTGGAAAATTCCGAATTTTATATCTCAGAAAAGGGGTATAGTAATTCGCGACAACTTCCTTGCGGGAGCGTACTGGTCACTTGTATCGGAATCATAGGCAAGGTTGCAATACTAACTAAGGAAGCGACTTGCAATCAGCAAATTAATGCTATTGTTCCTGAGCCATCAATATTACCAACATTCCTTGCATTCTCTATCTTAGGAATAAATGGATTTTTAGAAGCAATGGCAAATGCGCCCGTTGTACCAATCATCAATAAAAGTACTTTCGCTGAAATTGCAATACCTATCCCTCCCCTCCCCATCCAGCAAACTTTCGCCGCCAAGATAACCGCCATAGAAACCCAGAAACAAAGAATAACCCGCTCCATCGCCGAGACCCAGCACCTCCTGGACTACACGATGGACAAGTACTTCGGATAGCCAATGAGGAATTTCGACTACATAAAGGAATTGGGACTCAATGACTTGTACCGGTATTGCTCCGCCGCGGAGGAATATCAGGCCAGCCATCCCGACATGTGTGCAGTCAACGCCCGGCGTGCATTGGAATACATTGTCAAGGCCATCTACCTCATGAAGAACATTGCAGTGCCGGAGAAGGCCTCATTGTTCGAACTCGTTGACGGAGAGGCATTCCGGGAATTCATTGGCGATGACAGGGTGATGATGGCGGTCCATTATGTCCGCAAGGTCGGAAACAGTGCGGCGCACGACGGCATTGTCTCCAGGCGGGAATCATTCTTCTGCCTCCTCAACATCTACAATGTCATCGGGGCCATCCTCCTGAAACTCAAGGTAGTAGATAGCGTCAAGCCATTCGACAACAGCCTTGTCCCTGCCGAAGTCGAGACTTCCGTCATCGCCCCTTCCACCGTCATTGTCAAAGCGTCCGACGACATTGTCCGGAACGCTCCCGAGGAGGCGGTCAAAAGCCCGGAACCTGTCGAAGAAGTCCATTGCGACATATCAGAGGCGGAGACCAGGAAAATGTACATTGACCTGATGCTCAAGGAGGCGGGCTGGGAAGTATTGGACACCAAGGGAAGCATCCAGCCGCTCAAGGCCTGCATTGAAGTCGAGGTCCAGGGCATGCCGAACACGCACGAAACGGGCTATGCCGACTATGTCCTTTTCGGAGGAGACGGCCTTCCGCTCGCCGTAATCGAGGCCAAGAGGACATCGGTCTCCCCTGTCCAGGGCAAGCACCAGGCGGAGCTCTACGCCGACTGTATGGAGGCAAGATACGGACGCCGCCCTGTCATTTACTATTCCAACGGCTTCGAGACCTGGGTCATTGACGGGCTAGGCTACCCTCCTAGAAAGCTTTTCGGCTTCCACACGGCCGACAACCTGGAATGGATTATCCAGCAGCGCGGGCGGGCCGACATCACGGACTTCACGGTCAAGGACAATATTACCGACCGGCATTACCAGAAGATGGCCATCAAGGCCGTCTGTGAACATTATAACGGCAAGCACCGGAAGGCATTGCTCGTGATGGCCACAGGCACGGGAAAGACCAGGGTTTCCATTTCCCTCGTGGACGTATTGAGCCGCAACGGCTGGGTGCAGAACGTGCTTTTTCTGGCAGACCGCATCAGCCTCGTAAACCAGGCGCACAAGAATTTCGTAAAACTCCTGCCAAACACCCCTACCTGCGTCCTCAGCGACAATGATGACAAGAAGGACCTCAATGCCAGAATCATCTTTTCCACCTACCAGACAATGATAAACTACATTGACACGGAGGAGAAGACATTCCCGGTGGGCAGGTTCGACCTCATCATCATTGACGAGGCGCACCGCAGCATTTTCGGCAAGTATGGGGCCATATTCAACTATTTCGACGCAATGCTGATAGGCCTGACCGCCACGCCTAGGGACGAGGTGGACCGGAGCACCTACGACATTTTCGAGATGGAGCAGGGCGAGCCGAACTTCGCCTACGAGCTGGAGGATGCCGTGGCCGACGGCTATCTTGTGAACTACAGGGGATTCAAGAGGGGTTCCCTGATTCTCAAGGAAGGCATAAGGTACAGCGACCTGAGCGAGGAAGAGAAACGACAGATGGAAGCAGTCTGGGAGTACGAGCAGGCCCGCAAGGCTTTTGACCCGGATGATGATGACTATCACCGGGACATCGCCAGCAACGAGATTTTCAACTACGTCTTCAATGAGGACACTGTGGACGCAGTTCTCCAGGACCTGATGGAGAACGGATTGAAAGTCCAGAGCGGGGAGCGAATCGGCAAGAGCGTCATCTTCGCCTGCAACCACAGGCATGCGGAACTTATCGTAAGGCGGTTCAATGTACTTTATCCTGAGTACGGACCGGGATTCTGCGCCCTGATTGACAAGAAGGTCACATATGCGCAGGACTTGATTGACAAGTTCGAAATACGGGACGGCGAACCGCAGATTGCGGTGTCTGTGGATATGCTGGATACCGGCATTGACGTGCCTGATATTCTGAACCTTGTATTCTTCAAGACAGTAAAGAGCAAGATCAAGTTCATGCAGATGGTCGGGCGGGGAACCAGGCTTAGCGAGGGAGTTTTCGGGCCGGGAAAGGACAAGGAATGCTTCTATATTTTCGACTGGTGCCGGAATTTCGAGTACTTCGAGAAGAATCCGGACGGCAAGGCCGATGCCCCCGCACAGTCGCTTACGGAGCGGATTTTCTGTCTCAAGACTGACATTGCCTTCCATCTCCAGCATCAGAGATATCAGGAGGACGATTACTGCAAGGACTTTCACGACAGGCTAAAAAGCGGGCTGAGGGAGCAGGTCGCCACGCTGTCCGACAGCCACATCTCCGTAAGGGCGAAGTGGGAGGCCGTGAGCCGGTTCAAGGATGCGGCGGCGTGGACATATATCTCCGAGCTGGACACATTGACATTGAAAAATGACATCTCGCCGCTGCTGCCGAAAAACACATTGGACGAGAGCGGCAAGAAGTTCGACATCCTCGTCCTCAGCATTGAACTGGGATGCGTCGCGGACGACATTGACGCAGGCAAGAGCATTTCGAGGGTACAGGAGATTGCCGGTAGGCTTCAGGAGAAGGCGACATTGTCGCAGGTGCAGGCGAAGATGGGCACTATCAAGGAGGTTCTCTCCCCTGCCGCCTGGGAGAATGTCTCCCTGCATTGGCTTGAGAAGGTGCGGAACGACCTGAGGGACCTGATGAAGTTCCTTGTCGGGGACGGCGGAAGATGGTTCGTCGTGGATATTGAGGATGTGATTTCCTACGATGGGGAGAGCGACGGCATACTTCCGAGGGTGAGCTACAGGCAGAGGGTGATGGATTATCTGCAGGCGAACAGGAATATAGCGGTTCTGGAGAAGATACGCAATCTCGAGCAACTGTCCGGGGATGATATCAGGGAACTCGAGAAGGTGTTCTGGAAAGAGCTGGGCAGCAAGGAGGAGTACGAAAGATACACCGTAGGGATGCTGTGCGGCACCAATGTCGGGGCGTTTGTCCGCTCTATTGTCGGGGTGGACAGGAAGGTGGCGGTGCGGCGTTTCGGGGAGTTCATCTCCGATGCGGAGCTGAATGCCGAGCAGGAGGATTTTCTCTCCAGCATTATCCAGTATGTCTGCGAGAATGGGGACATCAGCAAGGAGATAGTGGTGAACGAGGCCCCGTTCGATGAACGGCTGTCGGTATTCAGTCTCTATATGGTCCCGCTGGCCAAGTACATTGACAATCTGCACAATGTCATCACTCCTCCTGGTGTGGCGTAGAGAATTTCCGTATTTTTTCCGTATATTTGCGGTTTGTCAAGAAATATACATACGAACTATGATAGTAATGAAATTCGGCGGGACATCAGTGGCAGACTGCGCAGCCATCTCCCGCACCATTGAAATCGTCAGGGGAAAACTGGCACAAAGACCGATTGTTGTCGTTTCAGCATTGTCAAAGGTAACCGACCTGCTCTACAAGATATCCGACAAGGCCAGGGAGAAGGACAATGAAGGGGCTGCGGAACTCCTGAAACAGCTCAGGGAGCGCCACCTCAACCTCGCCGCCGAGCTCATTCCGGACAATGCGGAAATCCTTGCGGACGCCTGCGCCAGAGTCAATTCGCTCTGCGACAATCTTGAATATTTCGTCAATGCGGTATGCGCCCTCGGGGAACTCTCCGACAGGAGCAAGGCCGTCATCATCGGCAATGGAGAATATCTCTCGTCCAACATCATCTGCTGCGCAATGAATGCAAGGGGCATCAGGACCCGCCTGATGGACTCCAGGAAGATGATTATCACAGACAACAATTTCCTGAAGGGTGAACCCCAGACCGATGATATAATCAGATGTGTCAGCAGCGAGGTTGCCGGGGCATACACCCGGGATATGGACGCTGTCATCACACAGGGTTTCGTATCGGCTACGGCTGACGGAGAGCCTACAGTGCTTGGCCGCGGCGGCTCAGACTACACCGCATCCCTCATAGGAATGTCAGTGGATGCCGAGGTCATTGAAATCTGGACCGATGTGGACGGGGTCAAGACAGCGGATCCGCGCAAGGTGGAAAACACTGTCAGCCTCGACAAGATTTCGTTCGAGGAGGCCGCCGAGATGGCACACTTCGGAGCCAAGGTACTCCATCCGATGACCATTGAGCCGGCTGTGAAGAAGAATATCCCGATTTACGTCCTGAACTCAATGAACCCTTCCGGAAAAGGCACGGCAATTCTCCAGAACAGCTTTATCGAGGACGGTGTTAAATCCGTTTCCAGCAAGAGCAACATATTGGTAATCAATATCTTCTCTACCAAGATGATCAATGTTGCCGGCTTCCTCATGCACGTGTTCGAGATTTTCAGCCGGAACAATGTCTCCGTCGATCTCATCAGTACGTCTGAGGCCACCATCTCAGTGACCGTGGATGCGGGGTCGCAGAACATTGACAAGGTCGTGGAGGAACTCTCCACCTTCGCAGAGGTCGTCGTGGACAGCAACAAGGCCCAGGTCAGCGTCATCGGAAAGAATCTGGACAATGTGAACGGCATTCTCGAGAAGACGTTCGCTCCGCTCAAGGATTACAAGATTTATATGATTTCGCAGGGCGCGTCTTACGTCAATATCAGCTTTGTAGTGGACAGGGAGGCTCTTGATTCTGTAGTCTCATTGATTCACAAGAACATTTTCGGGTAGGGGAAAAGGATGAAACGGGCTTCAATAATAAGGACATCCATATCCCTCATACCTTTTGTCATCCTGATAATACTTCTCGCCCTGAATATCAGCATATTCGGCAGCGACTCGATACTCGGGGCCAGCCAGGTTGCACTGCTGTTCTCGGCAGGGGTCTGCGTATGGCTGGCGATGTGGCTGTTCAAGAAGCCGTGGAAAGAATTCGAGGCAGCCATCAGGAGCAACATCGGTGACGTGACCACCGCCATTGTCATTCTCTTCCTCATCGGAGGCATCTCGGGAACCTGGACAATGAGCGGGACCGTTCCGTCATTGATATACTACGGGGTGAAGATCATCTCCCCGAAAATCTTCCTCGTCACAGCCTGCCTTATCTGCGCCCTCGTGTCCGTGATGATAGGCAGTTCCTGGACCACCATCGCCACCATCGGAGTGGCATTGCTCGGTATCGGCAAGGCATTGGGATTCAGCGAGGGAATGATAGCCGGAGCCATCATCTCCGGGGCCTATTTCGGGGACAAGATTTCCCCTCTCTCGGACACTACCGTGATGGCCTCATCCATTGCCGGAACTCCCCTCTTCCAGCACATCAAGTACCTGATGTTCACCACTGTACCTTCATTCGTGATAACATTGGTGATATTCCTGGTATTGGGATTTCTCCATACCGGGGGTGCGCCGGCGCAAATCTCGGTTTACACTGAGACATTGGCCTCGAAATTCAACATTTCCCTCTGGACATTGGCGGTGCCTATATTGACCGGCATAATGATAGCCCGGAGAATGCCTGCGCTCACGGTACTGGGCCTGTCCATTCTCATTGCCACAGTCTGCGCATTGATACTCCAGCCGCACATCATCAGCGAAATTGGGGAAAATACGCTGGCCGCCCTCGGAGTAAGCGGGCAGAGCAATGCCGGGGTAATGTTCACAGGCGTTGTAAAGACCATATACGACTCAGTATCAGTCAATACCGGGGTCCCGGAGGTGGACACGCTGGTTTCGTCAAGGGGAATGGTCGGAATGCTCAACACCGTGTATCTCATCATCTGCGCAATGTGTTTCGGAGGCTGCATGAAGGCCAGCGGAATGCTTCACCATCTGGCTTCCCTCCTCCTGCCAATGACAAAGAGCCGTGTCGGTCTGGTGGGTTCAACGGTGACGACCGGCGTGGCGTTGAACGGACTGATTTCCGACCAGTATCTGTCCATTATCCTGACCTCGGACATCTACAAGGACATCTATGCGAAACGTGGATATGAAAGCCGGCTCCTGAGCCGAGCGGTGGAGGATTCTTCGACAGTGACCTCGCCTCTCTTCCCGTGGAGCAGCTGCGGAATGACCCAGGCTACTATCCTTAGCGTTTCCACCATCACCTATCTGCCTTTCTGCTTCTTCAATATCATCAGCCCGCTGATGAGCGTTTTCATTGCCATTACGGGGTATAAGATTTTCCGGAGGGAGTAGCTCCCCGGTCAGGCCGGGGATGACGGAAGGAGCCGGCTCATTGACCCATTATTTGTCATCTCGACCGAGCAAAGCGAGTGGAGAGATCTGCATAATAGATTGATTTACTGATTATCAATAGATATCTCGACTGCGCACTGCGTGCTTCGCTCGATATGACATTGGGAAGCCTTCGCTCGATATGACATTGGGAAGCCTTCGCGCAATATGACATTGGGAGGCAAATCGCTATGACAGGCTCTTGACAGTCTCATTTCGTCCCCTCAATGCCCCTATGCCAGAAGCGGGAGGTGATGTCGTCCACGGTGCGGGTGCCGTCAGCATTGTGGGTCACGTGATAGAGACGCTGGTTGGTCGTGGTCTTGTTCAGGGGGCCGCAGGACGGGCGGAAAGGACCGATTTTCACATAGTCGAACAGATTCCAGACATCCTCCTCCACGCTCTCCCGTCCGGAGTAAATACCCAGTTCAAGAGCGGGATAGGTGCTGCGGACATAGCCAGCGGCAGCCATCAGGGCCTCGTGGTCATTGCCCTCGCCAAGGAAAAGGAAACAGTTGATGCCGAAGTTGTCGGCAATCAGGGAGTCAATGGCCGCGGGAGTCAGCTCAACACCGACATTGAGGCGCAGGAAAGGAGAATGGCAGCCCTCGCAGAGGCCGGTGCAGTTAGATATGTCAATGGCCAATGTGAGCCTGTCGGGAATCTCCTCAAGGACCACATTGGTCATCTCAGGTACGTATTTAATCATAATCAGTTGCTATTCAGCCACGTAGAACCTGTGGGCGGCCTCCTCCTGGCGCATCTCGCTGAATGAGGACACACGCTTGAGATATCCGATAACCCTGGTCAGATAGTCCAGGTTCTCGCTGCCGCATTTCGGGCATTTGTGCAGAGTATCCTTGCTGATGTAGCCGCACTCGTTGCATACGGTATTGCGGCAGTTGAATGTGAAGTAGTTGGTGCCGTAATGCGCAGCCACCTTGAGAAGCTGGCGGTACTGGTCCTTGGTGAGGTGCTCGGCAATGTTCATGTGCAGGGCGGAACCGCCGTCGAGATACTTCACATAGTCCTCTCCGTGCATCTTGAACTTGTCAATCATTGAAAGCGACTCATCCTCAGGATTGTAGAAGTAGGAGCTGTACATATTGTGCTTAGGCGACACGAAGAAACCGTCTTTTGCATCCCACTTGTAGTTCTTTCCGGAGAGGTTCTCGCCAGGTACGAACTCAGTATTGAACATCGCATCCTTGGTCTTGTCCTTGCGGTTGGCCACATTGATGGTCTCGAGAATGGTGTTGACGAACTCCTTGTAATCGTCGTTCGGGGAAATGGTTAGCCCGAGGAACTCTGCCGCATCGGTAAGTCCGTTCACTCCGACGGTGAGATACTGCTTGCGCATATCAATGAAGCCTGCCTTGTAGACGTCGAGCATGTCAGCGGCAAGGAAGTCCTTGATAATCTCGTTGAATGCATTCTGATACTTGTGAACCTTCTGGGTCATCTCGCTGATTTCAGCGTCAATGACCTTGTAGAGCTCGGCCCTGTCATATTTGAGGTCGGCCGGAACCGGCTGGCCTGCAGGAAGTTCCACATTGAGAGCCTCCTTGAAATACTTCCTTGCGGCAATCTGGATGATACGGTTCAGGTTTATTGTCATCACGGACTTGGAACCGGTAGCCACCGAGGCGGTACCCATCGAGTACTGGTGGGTCGTATGGTTGTGGTCCGCATCCGAATTATCAAGGTCAGTAAGGGAGTTGCGCAGGCGGCAGCAACTTGAGAGGCTGTCCGGGCTATTGGAAAGGTAGCAGAAGAAGCTATGTCCCTTGGCCCACATCTCGGCAGTGAAGTCAGCATATTCCTTGTCTGCGAAATCGTCCCCGCCATCGGTGAGAAGCGCCATTGTCTCCACAGGGAAGGTAAGGATATAGTTGTTCCTTTCCTCATTGAACCAGTTCATGAAATGCTTCTGGAGCCAGGAGAGGGTCTCCCATTTAGGTGAGGAACCGTCAGGGAAGGTGAATTCGCCGAACACGCCGCGGAAATAAGGCTCATCGAAGTAGCCTATGTTCCAGAACACGGTCTGGTATCCCCTGTTGCCGGCAGGCATGTTCATTGAATGGACCACCTGCTGGAAATAATTGTCAATGACCTTGACAAGAGTGCGCTTCTTGAGATTGTTCTCAACCACCTCGTCCAGGCGGTTCAGATAGTCGTCACCGTAGTCCTTCCTGATGAAGTAGTCGAAGTACATCAGGAACTCAGGTGTGGCCACGGCGCCCATGAACTGGGATGACACGGAGTACACGAGGTTGATGAACTCGCCGCAGAATGACTTGAGGTCGGTCGGTGCAATGGATACGCCGCCGAGTTCCCTGAGACCGCTCAAGAGGAACGGGTACATGGAGATGGCTACGCAATAAGGATAGCCCGGGGTACCGCTCTCATCGTGCTTGTAGAGAACGTGGCTCTCGAGATCCTCGATATACTGGTCTGCAAGCTTCCTTCCGTACATCGCCTTGATCTTGTCCTTCATGATGTAGCGGTTCTGCTTGATGTTGTTCTCCTTGTAGAGCTCCTGTCCGAGGGTCACGATGTTCTTGCGGGTAACATTGGCATTGGCGTCGAACTTGGAGCCGGTGGCGGCATTCGAAGCCTTGATATAGTCGCGGATGAAGTCCCTCTTCTTGCGGAGGTCGAGGCCCTGGTCGAATTTCTCGATATAGGCCAATGCCACCTTCTTGTTGATGGACATCAGGGACTCGACAACCTGGCGCCTGATCTCGCGGCTGGAAATCTTGTCATAAATATAGAGATTGTCCACTACAGAAACCACTACTTCTTCCGGGCATTTCTCGCCGGCGGTCCTGTAGGCTTCGCGGATTCCACGCATCAGTTTATCCTTGTCAAACTCTTCTATAGAGCCATTAGTCTTCCTTACGTCCATTGTGTGAAGATATTATGTTGATTATCGTTAAAAAATCGAAAAAACAGTAAGAATTGCGGTATGCAGATACTTGCTGCAAATGTAGAAACTTTGCCTCCCATATCAAAAGAAAACGGAAATTAAAGTTTTCAACATACTTAATAACAAATGGCACTCCAATACCGCAGAGTGCCATTTGTCAAAACTACAAAAATGCTTAATGCCTGATATTCAATGTTATACGAGAATATATCTCAGGATAAAAAGAACGGCCAGAATCCACATCATCACGGAAATCTTCTTGAACTTGCCCGAGATGGCGTTCAGGAGCACGAATGAAATCATGCCGAGCATGATTCCGTCGGAAATGCTGTATGCGAGAGGCATGAGAAGCATTGTCACGAAGGCCGGGATGGACTCGGAATAGTCGCTCCAGTCAATGTCCTTGACCGGGGTCATCATCATCACTCCGACAATGAAGAGGACAGGGCCGGTAGCCGCACCCGGGATAGCCAGGAAGAGAGGCGAGAAGAAGAGGGCGACTGCGAAGCAGAGGGCGATTACGAACGATGTCAAGCCTGTGCGTCCGCCTTCTGATACTCCGGATGCGCTCTCAATGTAGGTGGTAGTGGTGCTGGTTCCGAACATAGCTCCGGCAACGGTAGCCACTGAGTCGGCCATAAGCACTCTGTTGATGCCGTCCACATTGCCCTTCTCATCCACCATTCCGGACTTGACGGATACGCCCACAACTGTTCCGATAGTGTCGAACATATCGATGAAGAGGAAGGTGAATACCACCACGAGCATATCCCAGCTGAAGATTTTGCCCCACTCGAACTGGCAGAAAATCTCCGAGATGGAAGGAGGTGTGGATACAATGCCGCCATAATGGGTCACGCCCATAGGTATGCCTATCAATGTGGTGATGATGATGCCGAGAAGCATTCCGCCCCTGACCTTGGTAATCACTAGGACAGAAGTGATTATGAGGCCGACTAGAGCCAGGATCACAGCCTTGTCTCCGAGATTTCCGAGGGTCACGGAGGTCGCCTCGCTGCTGACAATGATGCCGGCGGACTTGAGGCCGATGAAGGCGATGTAGAGACCGATTCCGGCTCCGATTGCGCGCTTGAGATTCATCGGAATCGCATCCACGATTAGCTTGCGTACATTGGTGACAGTGAGGAGAATGAAGAGGATACCCTCAATGAAGATGGCTGTGAGGGCCATTTTCCAGGAGAATCCCATTCCGAGGCAGACTGTATAGACGAAGAATGCATTGAGCCCCATGCCCGGAGCAAGGCCGAAAGGCTTCCTGGCATAGAGCGCCATTACCATTGTGCCGACGATGGCTGCAAGGGCCGTGGCGGTGAATACTGCTGCAGTAGGCATTCCCTGTGAGGCCAGGGCGCTGAAGATACCCGGATTGACGGCCAGGATGTAGGCCATTGTCAGGAAGGTCGTAAGTCCTGCAAGAATCTCTGTGCGGACGCTATGCTTCGACGGATCGAAGCCGAATAATTTTGCTAGAAATGGTGCCATAATTCAATATCTTTCAGATTCTTAGAATACCCACTTGGCGCCGAGGCAAGGACGGCACCAGAAGCCTTTGCCTGTTCCGAAATCGTAGGAGAGTTCTATCTCGCCGCCGACATTGAGATTGTCAACGCCGAAATGTCTGCCGACATTGTACCAGAGCTGGGGCTCGGTGAGGAATACAATCTGCGAAGTCTCGGCCTTGGACCAGTCACGCTCGCCTTTTACGGAAGGGCAGACGGTATGCTGCTCCCACCAGAAATCGGCGAATCCACTGAATCTCAGGCCTTTGAGTCCAAAGAGGTCCTGGAGTCCCCATACTGCGGTAAACTGGAGAGGCACCTTGCTGTGAGGCCTGTCACCATCGACCGGCTTGTCGTACCTGATATATTTGTAGAGAACCTTGAGGTTCAATGTATTGTTGAAATTCTTGCTATGGATGAACCAGTCGAGGCCGAAGAGGCCGGCGTGATTGATTCCGTATCCCTTGTAAACTCCTCCGTTGTACTCCACGTGGAGACTGAGAGGCGCAACCTTGGTGTTCTGCCAGAAATTCAGGCAGCGGGCAATCTCGAAGTAAGTTCCCCTCGGGGATACATTCTCATTGTTCACCTTCTCGCCGTAGTCATAATCCACGAAGAAGAAGGTGTTGCCCCATTTGTCGCCGTAGAAGCCCTCAAGGGTGGTGGTGGCGTGCTTGCGGTCTTTGCCGAAGTCGTAGAAAACCTGGATGTTTGTCTGTGCCTTCGCTGAAAAAGCGAAGGCAATGGCTGCGGCGAATGCAACCAGAATTGTTTTTTTAAACATAATGTATTAGGTTTATAGGTGTTTTCTCACAGCATCTCTTTCCGTATGCCCGCAGGACTACAGCTTGAGCAGGCTGGTAACCTCAACGTCTCCAGGCAAGGCCTTTCTTCCGTCAAGTTCGTTCAGTTCAATGATAAAGTTGGCATAGACAGCCCTGGGGCTGAAACGGCCGACAAGTTTCAGCGCGGCTGCGGCAGACCCTCCGGTCGCCAGCAGGTCATCGTGAAGGAGGACGACATCCTCGCTCGAAAGCGCATCCTGATGTATCGTCAGAGTGTCGGGACCATACTCCTTCATATAGGTCTCCGAATAGGTTCCAGCAGGCAGTTTTCCAGGTTTGCGCACAGGGATGAAGCCGGCCCCGAGCCTGTAGGCCAGAGCCGAGCCCAGCATATATCCCCGGGCCTCAAGGGAGACCACCTTCGTGATTCCCTTGTCCTTGTAAAGTTCGTATATGGAATCCACGGCGAAACGGAAGGCTTCCGGGTCCTTGAACAAAGTGGTAAGGTCCCAGAACAGGATTCCTTTCTTCGGAAAGTCCGGAACTGTTCTGAGACCTTTTTTCAGCAATTCGAGATCCATCGTCTAGAATGTGAATTTTACCATCAACTGTACCCTGTGGTTCTCCACTGTGTGAAGGCCCTCTGTGGAGAGACCGTGAGCCGTGTAAGTCTTGCCGTCACCGTACTGGGCGGCCGTATAGTTGTACTCAAGTCCGAGAGAGAACTTGCCCGCATTGTAGCAGACAGCCGGAATCACTCTCCACATCTGGTTCAGGTACTTCGGAGCATTTGCGCTGAAGTAGAAGTCCGACGGGTCAGCGAGTTCGTCAACGGTACCGAGGTTCTTGATATAACCTCCCATGAGGGTAGCCTGCCACTTCTTACCGTAACTCATTGAAGCCCAAGTAGATGATGTCTTGAACGGGGTATATTCGTAATGTCCGTCATCGCATTTCTCGGAGATACCGTAACCGCTCATGAGGTTCATGTGCTCGCCACCGTGGCTGAAGATGGTCTTGGCCTTCACCTCGAGCAATCTGCTCTTGTACTGGAGATAGACGTATGGGGACATTGTGGTAATCCTGTCGGAAACCTTGGTCTGCATATCTTTGCCCTCATACTGAATTGTACCGTAGCGTCTCGGCTTGATGCTGAGGAGGTTGGTTCCGACACGGGCGAGGAAGCCGTTGTTGCTCTTCAATGTAAGTCCGAGGTAGAACTCAGGCACACAGGAGTATTTGATATAGTCGGAGGTAGCCTTGTCAGGACCCTGTGACTGGTACTGCATCTGCCAGAGGGCAGCGGCGGAGAGGATTACGTTCTTGCCGAAAGATGCATCGGCGAGGACCTGGGGAGTACGGCTGAAGGCATTGAAAGGAGCGCCGGTCTCAAGGCTGAATACGTGAGGCTGGTCGGCTGCCATAGGATGCCATGCCTGGCCGATTTTCATTGCAACTGTAATCGGAGTGCCGTTCTTCATCTTCATATCGTCCCACCCGAGGGTTACATAAGCCTGACGGAGGCGGAGCTGGGCGGCACCGTTTATCTTGGTGGAGGACGCAGCTGAAAGGCCTGAATAGAAGTCGGTCTCAATCTTCGCTCCGAACTTGGTGCGGCCGAACTGATAGCCGGTGATGTCGAGCCCGAACCTTGAGGTCAATGACAGGAAGCGGAAAGAGGTCAATGCATTGAGGTCTTCTCCGGCTGCATTGAAATTATGATCCTTCGGTGCATAGTAGAAGAGGTCGCCGGTTCCGGCATAGCTCTCCCTCGTGTCAAGAGCGAAATAATTCCTGATGAATCCGTAAATCTTGATATTGGAAGGTATCTCGATTTTCTGTTTCTTTTCCTTTGCCGCAGGCTCCGCCGACATCCTGGCGGCAGGCATTGCCATCATTGCGGCAAGCGACAGCATTAATGCGAATTTCTTCATTGTCTTATTGTTAAATTCCTATGAATATGAGTATTGCATAGCTGAGCACGAAGCCAATCACGCCGATGATGAGGCCGACCTTGGTCATATCCTTGACCTGGATCAGACCGGTGGAGTGGGCGATGGCGTTAGGCGGCGTACTGATAGGGAACAGCATTGCGAACGATGTGGAGAGGGCTACGCCAATGATGAGGGCGCGGGCACCTCCGACCGGGTCGAGAAGTTCTCCCATTCCCACACCGACAGCGCAAAGAATCGGCACGAGAAGGTTGGCAGCTGCTGAGTTCGCAATGAAGTTCGAGAGCAGGTATGCAATGAATCCGGAGAGGAGAAGCACTACGAGCGGTGAGAATGACGCGAACGGTATGGACTCGACAAGATTCTCGGCGAGGCCTGTCTTGTTCAATGCAATACCGAGGGCGAAACCTCCGGCTACCATCCAGAGCACGCTCCAGTCAATGTCACGGAGATCCTCCTTGGTGATGACTCCGGTGGCGCAGAATACACCTACAGGAATCATTGCGACTACATTGGCATTGATGCCGGTCACCTTGTCAAGCACCCAGAGAAGGATGGTCACGGCGAATGTGGCCCATACGATATAGGTCTTGGTATCAGGCTTCTTGGTACTCTCTATCTTGAGTTCAATCTTGTCCGTCGTGAACGGGAATATCTTCATGAGCACAACCCAGGCGATGAGGAGGATGACAATCACGAAAGGAACCATCACCATCATCCACTCGCCGAAACCGACGCCCTGGTGCATTGTCTCGTTGAGATAACCAAGGGCAATGGCGTTAGGAGGGGTTCCGATAGGGGTTCCGATACCTCCGACATTGGCTGCGATAGGGATTGCGAGAGCGAGTCCGGCCATTCCTTTCTCCTCCTTCGGCAACGTCCTGAGCACAGGGGCGAGGAAGGTGAGCATCATCGCGGCGGTGGCCGTGTTGCTCATGAACATCGAGAAGAGAGCAATGACGCAGAGGAAGCCGAGGAGGACATATTTAGGCTTGGTTCCGAAAGGCTTCAGGAGCACCTTGGCCAGCTGTACGTCCAGGCCGACCTTGGTGGCTGCAATCGCAAGGATGAAGCCTCCGAGGAAGAGCATGATGGTAGGATCGGCGAATGCTGCGAGGAGAGACTTGTAGCTCACAAGAGTGCCAAGATTGACACCGTCCGCGGCAGTTCTCATGAACAGAGGGCTACTGTCGGATACCGTGAAGAGCAGAAGCACTATGATTGTCACGGATGTGGCCCACGTAGGCAGGATTTCGAACATCCACATCAATGCGGCAAGTGCGAAAATCGCTACTGTTCTCTGTTCAATGATGGAAAGGATTGGTGTGCCGTTCTCAGCAACTCCATAGAAGGAGCGTGGCACGAACCAGAAGAAAAGGAAGACTGCAATTGCGAAAAGCAGCATGACCAGCTTCTTGACCGGAAGGCCGAGCGCAGGTTTTACGGTTTCAGTTGCCATTACGAATAATGTACTATTGTTGATTAATTATTATTGTTACGTTTCAATAAAGTACAAATGTATGAAATTAATGCCACAATCCAAACCTAAAAAGAGACAAATGCAGCCCAACGAAAAAGGAGGATGACCAATCTGCCACCCTCCCTGTTGAATGTCAATTGTCTATGACTAGATTACCCCCTGTGCAAGCATTGCCTCGGCGACCTTCATGAAGCCGGCGATATTGGCGCCCTTCACGTAGTTGATGTAGCCGTCAGGCTGGGTTCCGTACTTCACGCAGGCAGCGTGGATGGAGTCCATGATGCCGTGGAGCTTCTCGTCCACTTCCCTGGCAGTCCAGCTGATGTGCATTGCGTTCTGGGTCATCTCAAGACCGGATGTGGCAACTCCGCCGGCGTTCACGGCCTTGCCCGGGGCGAACATTATGCCCGCCTTCTGGAATGCCTCGATAGCGCCAGGCTGGCAACCCATGTTGGAAACCTCAAGGCAGCACCAGGTACCGTTGTTGATAAGTTCCTGGGCATCCTCCGCGGCCATTTCGTTCTGGAATGCGCAGGTCATGGCGATGTCGCACTTCACTGACCAGGCCTTCTTGCCAGGGATGAACTGTGCGTCCGGGAACTTCTCCGCGAAAGGAGCCACTACGTCATTGTTGGAAGCCCTGAGCTCGAGCATATAGTCGAGCTTCTCCTGTGTCATTCCGTTAGGATTGTAGATGCATCCGTCAGGTCCGGAGATGGCAACCACCTTCGCACCAAGCTCGGTAGCCTTCACGCAGACACCCCAGGAAACATTGCCGAAGCCTGAGACCGCAATGGTCTTGCCCTTGACATCAAGGTTGGCATCGTGATGATGGAGCATGTGCTCAAGGAAATAGACTGCGCCGAAGCCTGTGGCCTCAGGACGGATGAGGGAGCCGCCGAAAGGAATTCCCTTTCCGGTAAGCACACCGTTGTGCTCGCGGGTGAGCTTCTTGTACATTCCCTCGAGGAAGCCGATTTCGCGGCCGCCTACGCCTATGTCACCTGCAGGGACATCCATGTCCGGGCCGATGTTTCTCCAGAGTTCAAGCATGAAAGCCTGGCAGAAACGCATAACCTCTGCATCTGACTTGCCTTTCGGGTTGAAGTCGGAACCACCCTTTCCGCCGCCCATAGGCAGGGTCGTGAGGGCATTCTTGAATGTCTGCTCGAAGCCGAGGAATTTGAGAATGGACGGGTTCACCGAAGGGTGGAAGCGGAGACCGCCCTTGTATGGACCGATAGCATTGTTGAACTGGACTCTGTAACCGGTGTTGGTCTGGACCTCGCCGTTGTCATCAACCCAGGTGACACGGAATGTAAGAATCCTGTCCGGCTCCACGAGCCTCTCAATAATCTTGGCATCTTCAAACTCAGGATGCTGGTTGTAAACATCCTCGATAGACTCAAGCACTTCACGTACGGCCTGGAGATATTCCTTCTCGGCAGCGTACTTGGCCTGAAGTTTGGCCATGATTTCTTCTGTTCTCATTTTTTGATTATCAGTTTTATGTTGGTTATATCTATTCCTTTTACTTAACTTCCCAGGTGGAGCCGTTGTGGAGCAGCTCATCCACTGAACTTACCTTGGCCCTGGCCCTCACATCCTCTATCTGGCGGCTTACCTCGGCATCATAATTCGGAGCCTCGACATCCCTGATTACTCCGAGAGCTACAGGGAAATCCGGATATTTCATCTCCGCCAGCATTGTCTGGAGTCCGAGATTGTCCTCTGAAGGATTGTGTGTGAGGATGTCATCCTCCGTGTAGCCGTCCTGGCCGATGGTCACGACCTTGAGCTTCATGTTTTCAAGTACGAGGCCCTTGTCCCTGATCTATCCGAACATCATCTTCT
>JBJEBP010000231.1:0-2034 GCA_051870135.1 Candidatus Cryptobacteroides sp.
GTCGATTTTCCCTTCATTGAACATGAAGAGATAGGAGGACTTGCTTTCAATCTCCTTGATGACCTCGCTCACAGTACTAGTTCCCGGCTTAAGGGCTGCCGTAAGGTTCTGTGCCCCGGCCACGAACGGAAGGACTGAAAACAGAACTGCCAGTATCGGTTTGATTAAATGTCTCATATTCAATGTCTTATTAGATTGTGACATTCAGGATTCTCCTTCCGTTGCTTTCGGTGAAATTGTACCCGATGCCGGTAAGCTCGGAGAGGGATTTCATCGCCTCGTCTATTGTATTGTCAATTTCAAAAGCCGCGTGGTACAAATCTTCCCGACCTGATTTATTGTCAATATTTATGTCAATGCGGAAATGCACGGCAAAGCTGTCGAGAATATCTTCAATGCTGGCGTGGTTGAATACAAGATGACCAGGTGTGCGCAGTTCCGAGATTGTCTCCACGGAAATCATTCTCGTGGCTGTCTCGTATGTGAGTTTCTGGCCAGGCTTGAGCAGGACGTCATCTGACATTCCTGCTGCAGAGACACTCACGATGCCTTTGTGGAGCACCGTGCCGACTGTCGGGCTGTCAGGATAGGCGTCCACCTCGAATACTGTCCCGTGCACCTTGACTGAGAGACCGGCCTCAGTATTGACAACGAAGGGCCTGTCCTTGTCAGCGGAGACCTCGAATCTGGCCTTCCCCCGGAACGCCACTGTCCTCTGCCCGGACCTGTCAGAACTGTAGGACAGCCTGGTATCTGGGTACAGAAGGACGGTGGTCTCGTCAGGAAGCTTGACCTCCGCGCTCTGGCCCGGTCCTGACTCGGCCGTGAATGCGGCCGGAGCGTTGTCCCTCATAAGGAACAATGTGACTGCCAGGACAATGGAGGCTACTGCCGTAATTCCTGCGGCAATCCTGAAGAATGTCCTCCGCCTGATTCTCCTGTTGACATCACGCAGGGCCTTCTCGGTGTCAATGGATTCCATCCTGCCGATATCTCTCACGATTTCTCCGGCGACAGACACCGGGTCTTTCATTTGTTTCATAGAAAAAATTTGTACTTTTGTCTTTATGGAAACAGTAAAAAAGGAAATATTCTCCAATCTTTTCCGGCGGTACTATGCACCATTCTGCCTTCTTGCAAGACAGTATATTGATGAGACCGCCGTGTGCGAGGACATTGTCAGCGACGTGTTCTCCCGCCTTTGGGACAAGTCCGGAGACTTCATCCTTGATGAGAAACAGTCTGTTCCCTATATCCGCATTGCCGTGAAGAACTCCTGCCTCAATTATCTGAAGCACGAATCCGTCAAGAAGGGATACCGTCAGGAAATCAATGTCGCCATTCCCTCATACGCAGAATCCGCTGATTCCGTCTATACCCTGGATGAACTTCACTCCCTTCTGCGTCAGGCGGTGTCCCGGATGGACGACAGGCAGAAGACCATTTTCAGGGAAATCTACATTGAGGGAAAGAAGGATTCGGAGATGGCCGCCTCTCTCGGAGTCAGCGAGCGGACAATAGAAAGACAACGCTCCATTATCCGCCGGCTGCTCCAGAATGAGTTCAAGGATTACATTCCTCTTCTGGTGTTCCTTTCGTTAATCTACTGAAGCACAATTCCTTCAGCGTCAATGTCGTACGAAGCCTTGACCTCCTCTGCGGAGAGGGCCTTGTCATAGAGGCGGGCTACAGGCACCATACCGGTCCAGTGGCCGTTGAGATAAGTCAGGTTTCCGGATGCGTCAACGGTGTTCTCATTGGCTCCAATGACTACCCAGTTAGGTGACTTGTTGCCCATCTTCAATGTACCGGACACTTCCATAGTGCTCTTCAATTCGCCGTCAACATATACACAGGCGTTTTCCCCGTCCCAGGTTCCGACTATGTGATAGAACTTGTCAAGTTCAGGGGCAAATCCTGCATCCACAATCTTCCACGCTCCTACATAGAGAAGGAACAGCATATTGTCAGTAGTCTTGTTGGTCATCAGTGCGATTCCTCCGCTGGCTGTACTTGAGAAGAACTTTGTCTCTC
>JBJEBP010000232.1:0-2033 GCA_051870135.1 Candidatus Cryptobacteroides sp.
TTGGAGAATAAAATCGACCGTCTCTTTGCCACCAATGCTGAAGGCCTGGAGTACATAACCTCTGTCCAGGAGGCGGAACTGTTTCACTACAAGGGATTTACAAAGGGTGTTTTCGCAATGCGGGCCAGGACTTCCAAGTCTTTCGCCAAGTTGTTCTACCGCCTGCTGGACTGCCTTCCCTGCAGGGAAACCTCACCGGAACCGATGTTCAATCTTCTCGTGTGGTACAGTGTCAGACCGACTGAAAAGGTCTCAGGCATATCCCACGGCCGTTTCGGGGAGTACAGGGCAGTGTTGATGGCACGTGACAAGCATCGTTCCCACCATTATTTCTCGGAGGGCTCCGACCATTTGACAATGAGTCCGGGATGTGCTGATATGGCGGGCTTGTTCATTGTCCCGCAGGCTGATGACTTCGCCAAGATCAATCCACGTCTCCTCAGCGAAATGCTTTCGGAGGTTTCCATTGACGAGGAAGCCGAGAACAAGGTGATTTGGAAACTTACCAGGACCCAGCCTGAACTCCAGGTCGGGATAATGTCCGGGAAGGAAATCGAGTTTGAAATTATATCGGACGGAGCCGGCCGCCAGAGGGTCAGCTGCGAAAATGGCAGGCTGTCCTACAACGGGACATTGTACGACGAACTTCTCTTCGATGCCAGGACAATGTCAACGATGTTCGCCGAGCCGACATTCATCCTTTACGGGGTGACAATAGGCGTGGATTTCCATTGGGAAAGGAAGCAGACGCAGAAGTTTGCCGGCTCCCTGAAGTTCATAGTCGAAGGGGACAATGTGGTGGCTGTCAATGTGATAGGCGTTGAGGACTACCTCCTGAGCGTAATCTCGTCGGAAATGCGTCCGACAGCCCCGCCGGAATATCTCAAGGCCCACGCCGTGATATCCCGCACCTGGGTGATGAAGCAGATTGCCCGCCGGAAGGATGGCTGCAATGCCGGCAAGTGTCCCGAAGACAGGGTTGTGGACGGGGTGCTCCATATAGAGAAATGGTTCGACACCAATGACCACAAGGCCTTCGATGTATGCGCCGATGACCATTGCCAGAGATATCAGGGACTTACATCGGCCATAGGGGACAATGCCCGCAAGGCAGTGGACGAGACCTGGGGAGAGGTGCTGGAATATAATGGAAGTCTCTGTGACGCAAGGTTTTCCAAATGCTGCGGCGGTGTCACTGAAGAGTTCGGGACCTGCTGGGCCGATGAGGAGCATCCTTATCTGAAATCTGTCCCGGACCCGTTCTGCAATACGGAAGACGGGGATATCCTGCGGATGGTTCTCAATGACTACGACTTGGAAACCAGGGATTTCTACAGATGGCAGGCCAGGTACAGCAGAAGCGGGTTGTCGGAACTGATTTCCAGGCGTTCCGGCCACGACATAGGAATGCTGAAGGAATTGACACCGCTTCGCCGCGGACCTTCCGGAAGAATTTATGAACTTCTGATAGTAGGCTCGAAAATGTCAATGTCCGTAGGCAAGGAACTGATGATCAGGCGATTCCTTTCAGAGTCCCATCTCAAGAGCTCGGCATTCACGGTCAGTGTCGAGGCTGGCCCAACCGAGGCGGAGGATATCATTGTCCTGGATGGCTCGGGCTGGGGACACGGCGTGGGCTTCTGCCAGATAGGTGCGGCGGTCATGGCCACAAGGGGCAATGACTTCACTGCCATCCTCTCGCATTATTATCCCGGAGCCGAAGTTTGCCGGCATCTGGAAAAGATTGAAAATCAATGATGAAGAACCGTATGAACATATCCGGAGCCAGGTCTCCGTGGTGGTGGATCCCGACCCTGTATTTCGCGGAGGGAATCCCGTATTTCGTGGTGAACAGCATATCCGTGACAATGTTCACGAAGATGGGAGTGCCGAACGGGGAAATGGCCCTCTTCACCAGCCTCCTCTATCTGCCATGGACATTGAAGCCGCTCTGGAGTCCCCTCGTGGACATTTTCAAGTCCAAACGCTGGTGGATTCTTACAATGCAGGCATTGATGACCGCGGCTTTCATC
>JBJEBP010000233.1:0-2021 GCA_051870135.1 Candidatus Cryptobacteroides sp.
CTATGGTCCCTTTTTCAATTATTTTGGTGGTGGAATTTTGCGGTACTATTTACACTGTATCCCCTTTCCGAGGACAACTACCTGATTCAGCTGAACAAGTTTGTCAATGGAATGCTTTGGTTCCGCTGCCTGGAAACTCGTGAGTTCATCGGGCTTGAGAACACCATCACCCTGCTTGATGAATTCATCATCAACAACGGCCTGGTACAGGACTTCAAGAAGTTCCTTGACGAGATCAGCGGCCAGAAGTTCGAGTTCGCAGATCCGGCCAAAGGAAGTGATGAACAAGCAAATTGACGAGATGCTTGACTTGTTTGATGGCGAGACGGACAACGGTCGTCTATACATCAACTACCCAATGGTCGAAGCCATCAGGTACACCAAGTCCCTCCCAGATGTTGATTATTGGAGATATGTGGTTTCCAGGGCAGATTGCGTAGAATCATCTTTCAAGAATATGGCGGAAGACTTTTCTGACTACAAGAGCCTGGATTTCCTGACCCTCAGCACCAGGCGTACTCCAACGGAAAAGGAAATCAGGTCCCGCAAAGAGAACTGGCTGCTTGTCGTATCACAAAATGTTGCCAAGGCAAACTATATCTGCTAATACAGGCTATGAAATAACTCATTGCCGTTTGTGGGCTTGACTGTGCAAAGTGTGACGCCTGGCGGGCATTGCCGGAGTTGACACTGCGTTTGGGGACAAGGCAAAGGATACAAAAAAATATTTCCGGATATCAACACGTCGAATTGACCGGGGACATTTGAAGATCCCGGCGTCGGTCCGTCATCCGCCAAATGATATCCAAGAATGGATATTTTTGCTGATATTTTGTATATTAGCGCACCAAACCACAGGAATATGCATTTGACTGATTATATTTTGACCATATGCGGGGCGCTTATCCTTTCGGCGAGCGGACTCTCCGCCCAGGAATCCCTCAGGCAGCGCATTGCAGAGAATCCCCTCGTAGCGGCAGGAAACGGCAACGAGTATCCCGTCCCATGGCCATATCAGGGGGCACCAGAGGCTCCCAAAGGCTTCAAGCCATTCTATATCAGCCATTATTCCCGCCACGGCTCACGCTGGCTTATCAGCGGGGAAGAGTATTCAAGACCTCGGGACATATTGCACCGACAGTTTGAAAAAGGCAATCTTACAGCTCTTGGCGAAGATGTGATGCGCCGTCTTGATATCGTTTGCAACGCCGCTGACGGGCGCTATGAGGAACTCACTCCGAAAGGCTCCCTGCAGCACAGGGGCATTGCCGCAAGGATGTTCAGGAACTATCCCGAAGTACTTGGAGGAGAAGCAAAAGTGCGGGCCAGATCCACCACGGTCATAAGGTGTATCCTGAGCATGAACGCCTTCACGAACGCTCTTGCAGGATGCAATCCATCGCTTGATATCAATGCCGATGCAAGCAGGCATGACATGTATTACATGAACTGGCACGACCCTGACCACATAGTTCCGGACGTGGACCTGTCTGCCGTTACTGACAGCATCAGGAAAGCCAATCTCAAGCCGGACCGGTTCATGAGCTCCATTTTCAAATCCCCGGAAGAAATCAGCACTTCGTTTTTTTCGGATATGTATATGATATGCGGAAATGTCCAGGGGACAACAGCTTCCGATGTGACGTTCTGGGACCTGTTCACCGCCGATGAACTCTACGCCCTCTATTACTGCAGCAACACCGGATGGTATTTCAATCACGGAAATTCCCCTGCGAAGAACAATATGCGCCCGTTTGTCCAGACCAACCTTCTCAGGACTATCATTTCACAGGCTGATGATGCAATCCGGGACGGGGAATATGCAGCGGACCTCCGCTTCGGCCACGACGGCAACCTGTCCTCACTCGTCACCCTGATGAACATCAACGGCCTCGGGGCATCCGTAGATGAAATCGACAGGATTTCCGAAGTATGGAGCATCACGGACATCATCCCTATGGCCGCCAATCTCCAGATGGTATTCTACCGGGACAAGGCCGGTGAAGTCATAGTCCATTTCG
>JBJEBP010000234.1:0-7899 GCA_051870135.1 Candidatus Cryptobacteroides sp.
TCAACCGCAGAGATACTGTAGCCTACAGGTCTTTCGTCCCGGCCGGCATCAACCTGTCCATCAACGGGACTGTTGTCGTGGCCGGTACCGGAACCCTGTTTTTCAATGAAAACCGGCTCAGGGTATATCTCAAATACGAATTCCGCAATGAGCCGGCCCATTATTACGGAAAGGGCTTCGATGCCATAGAGTCGGTTACCAGGTCGGATACCACTACGCGGTTCAAGAAAACATCGTTTCTTTTCTTCCCGAGGGTGGTCTGGGAGCTCAAGCCGGGCTTCTTCCTCGGCCCTGTTGCGGAGATAAGTTTCGCCTCATCCAAGGATATCAATCCCGTGATGGCGGTGGACCCGTATTTCAATGCCTTCAAGCCCAAATATCTCAATGTCGGACTGGGCGGGGTGATTCAATATGATACGAGGGATGATATCTCCACTCCGACCAGGGGATTGTTGGTCAGCGGCACCGGCAAGGTGTTCAGCCACATTCTTGGCGGCCGTTACGATTACCAGATGCTGGATTTGGAATATCGTCAGTACGCCAGGATTTTCAGGCCGCGAAGCGTTCTGGCCTGGACAGCGAGGACACAGATGAGTTTCGGTGACGTCCCGTTCACTGAACTTCCAATGTTCGGTACGCCAAATGACCTCCGTGGCTATTATTGGGGTCAGTACAGGGACAAGACAATGGCATACGCCATAGCCGAGTACCGTCACATGTTCGGCTCCGAGGAGGCTTACAGCAAGGGACGTTTCTATTCCAAGCTCGGCTTCGTGGTCTGGGGTGGGGCAGGCACCATAGGCAATACTCCGGCCCAATGGACCAAGTGGAAATGGAACTATGGCGCTGGCATCCGCATCCAGGTCCAGCCGCACAAGAATTTCCGCTTCGACGTGGGCAAGGCTCCCGGACAGAAAGGCCTTCTTTTCTATATGAACATGACCGAGGCCTTCTGACGGCCCTACCCGATGAAATATCTCATGAACGAGGTCTGAGGTATGTCTTTGTCCGATACCGGAACGAAGTAATGCAGGAATTGCAGCAGCCTGTGGGCTTCGCTGTATTCCGGGCAGTTCTTCGGTACCGTGGCCAGTATGCTCTCGGCATGGTTCCTCATCACTGCGAACTCAATGAGATAGGCGGAGTTGAAAAGGACATCCGCATCTTCCTGGTAAGGATAAATCCACTTCACTTCGGCCCTGCGCACATTCGGCCAGTTGGATATGGTCTCACGGGCCGTGAAAGCCCCCTTGTTGTAGTCGCGGACAATCCTGCGGAGGAGGCGGTTGTCGCTCGTCGGGATGCAGTTGTGGTCATCCAGGGAGATGCTGGTGATGGTGTTTATGAAAATGCGGAATTTTACATTGTCCTGAATCTTGTCGAGAAGCATCGGGTTGAGGGCGTGGATTCCCTCGATAAGAAGGATTGACCCCGGCTCAAGCTTGAGTTTCTTGCCGTTGAATTCGCGCAGACCCGTTACGAAATTGTATTCAGGAACTTCTACTTCCTCGCCGTTGATAAGTTTCAGGACATCTTCCTGGAGATATCTGTGGTCCACTGTCTCGAAGTTGTCGAAGTCGAATGAGCCGTCGGGCAGTCTCGGGGTGTCGAGCCTGTTCACGAAATAGTCGTCCGTGGAGAATGACACCGGCCTTAGTCCGCAGGCCATCAGCTGGACGCTCAGCCTCTTGCAGAATGTGCTCTTGCCGCTGCTGGTAGGCCCTGTGATCAGAACTATCCTGACAGGCGACTTGGTGTCGCGGTATCTGCTGTCTATTTCCTCGGCAATCTGTACGATTTTCTTCTCCTGCAGGGCCTCGGCTATCTGTATCAGGTCCGTGGCCTTGCCTGCCTTGAATGCGGCATTGACGTCACCGGCATTGTCCAGGCCCATTATCCTGTTCCATTTCAGGGATTCCTTGAGGATTTCGAAGGTCTTCGGCTGCTGCTTGAACGGTGCAAGCTCACGAGGGCTGTGCCGGTCAGGCACGCGGAGAAGGATGCCGCCGTTGAACAGGCTGATGTCCCAGACCTTCAGATATCCGGTACTCGGTACCAGGACATCGTAGTAATAGTCCGCTGTCTTGTCGAGGGTGTAGTAGTTGATATATACCTCTCCGCAGGTTTCGAGGAGCTTTACCTTGTCATTCATCCCCAGACTGCGGAAGAGTTCGATAGCTTCCCCGATTTGCACATCGTGACGCCGGAACTGGATGTCCTCCGCCACGATTTCCTTCATCCTTGAGCGCAGGGCTTCCACGTCAGCGGCATTTACAGGGGTTTCGTCCCCCTTGTCAATCATGCAGTAATAGCCCTTGGAAATCGGTCTCCTGATGACGAGCTTGCACTCCGGGAAAATGTCCCTGGCGGCCTTGTAGAGCAGGAAGCAGAGTGAACGGCAATACACATTGCGCCCGCTGTAGGAGCGGTAGTCGAGGAATTCGACGTCCCTGTTGTTGAAGACTCTGAACTTGAGGCCTTCGGAGACGTTGTTCACCTTGGCTGAAATTATGTCGTAAGGTTTTTCAAATTTGAACTCGTCCACCATTTCGAGGAGGGTGGTGCCTTCCTGGAACTCTTTGCAGGTGCCTGTGTTCTTGCAGTAGATTCGTAGCATTGATTTTTGTGGTTGGAAATTTCCGCAAAATTAGGAAAAAAACAAAACACTTTATAACTTTACGGAACTTTGTTTACAAAGGATATACTATACACTCTAAATACTATGAGCCAATTACATCTGATCAACCATCCGATGATACAGCACAAGCTGACCATCATGAGGAAAAAGGAGACGGGTTCCAAGGACTTCAGAATCCTTCTCAGGGAAATTTCACTTCTTATGGGCTATGAAATCACCCGTGATATTCCCCTTGACGATGTCGAAATCGAGACCCCTATCTGCAAGATGACAGCCAAGAAAGTTTCCGGAAGGAAGATGGCTATCGTGCCGATTCTCCGTGCCGGTCTCGGTATGGTGGAAGGCCTCCAGACCCTTGTTCCGGTAGCCAAGGTGGGCCACATCGGACTTTATCGGGATGAGACGACCCACAATCCTGTAGTATATTACTGCAAACTTCCGGAGGATATCAGCCAGCGCCTTGTCATTGTCACTGACCCTATGCTCGCGACCGGAGGAAGTTCCTGCGACGCTCTTGCGATGCTGAAGGAGAGAGGTTGCACCAATATCCGCCTTATGTGCCTTGTGGCTGCGCCGGAAGGCATTGCACGTGTCCAGAAGGAGCATCAGGATGTAGATATCTATGTAGCTTCCGTGGACGAGTGCCTGAACAAGGACGCATACATTGTCCCTGGCCTGGGCGATGCGGGTGACAGGATTTTCGGGACAAAGTAATAAAGAGGCTGGCTCATAAGCCCATTAATTGTCATCCCGACCGAGCGAAGCGAGTGGAGAGATCTGTATAACAGATTGATTGTTAATAGATATCTCGACTACGCACTGTGTGCTTCGCTCGATATGACAGGCTTTTGGGTCAGCCTCTTTATTATTCCCGGCTGCGGCTGAAGCTGACGAGTATGACACCCGTGAAGACAGTCGCGGCAGCGAGTATTTTCTGCCAGGAAAGCGTGTCCATGCCTATGGCAATGCTGATGGCGATTGCAATGATAGGCTGCACGTATGAGTACATGCTCACAAGTGTCGGCCTTATTCTTTTCTGTCCTACCGGAATGAGGAAGTAGCTGATGAATGTCGCTCCGATGATGAGGAAGGCCAGGTCGCCGGCCAACCTTGGTGTTATCAGCCCGTAGTCCATCCTTACAAGTTCGCCTGCGGAAAGAGGCAATGACATCAGTGTCGAGAACAGGAATATCCACTTCATGAAGGTAATGACGGAGTACCTCTGGATTATAGGCTTGAAGAGTCCGAGATAGAGAGAGAAACTCAGGCTGTTCACTATCATCAGGACAATGCCGCGGAGATTGGTGTTTTCCGTATCTCCGCCTGTCCCTGCGCTGTTGAGTATCAGGAAGATAATGCCGGCGAAACTGAGGGCGACACCGCCGGCCTTCTTGAGGCTGATAGGCTCTTTGAGCGCAAATGCGGCGATGAACATTGTGTAAATAGGGGACATTGAACTGACAATGGAGCAGTCCATCGGAGTGATGTCCGGAATTGCCATCAGGAACGAAATCTGGGTCAGGAAAAAGCCCAATACCGATGCGGCGAAAATCTTCAGGAGGTCTTTTCCCGGGACTTTTTCATTGGCGGTAAGCATTGAAAGGAGCCAGAAAATGCTTCCGGCTCCTATTGATCTCAATGTGAATATGGCCACCGGTGATATTATCCTGCTTGCAGTGAGGTCTTTGCACAATATTATATTGACCCCGAATATGGCGTAGGCCGTGAAGCAGGCGAGGTGGCCGGCTATTTTGTTTCTGGTCTTGTCTGTCATTTCAATTTTGAACCGAGCCATCTGCGTACCGGTATCTCATAGAACCTCACGCAAATCCAGGCGAGGACTACGTTCCATAATACGACCCCTGCCGCCACAAGCCAGGTTTCCCTGAAAGTAAACAGTTGATGCTCAATGATCCAGGAGTAGAAAAGGTACATGAATGGATAATGCACGATGTATAGCGGATAGGAGATTTCTCCCATTGTCCTGCATATTTTCCCGGAGGTCCCGTCCGTCAATGCTCCTGATGCCCCTGCCAGTACTATCAGCGGGAATATCACTGCGATACAGAGGAATTCGTAGGCTCCGTTGAGGGTCAATGTAAGCCCCTGTGCCGATATTCTGGCCCCGAGATACGGGATGAATAGGGCGATGGCGAGGAGAAGTGAGCATTTCCAGAATGCTCCGTTGATGCGGAACGGCTTGAACTTTCTTGACAGCAGCATTCCCAATGAGAATGGGAAGAGCATCCTGAGCAGGCCACCGAAGAAATTGACCTTGTCCATTGTCCAGCCCACTCCAATGCTGCCGTAGCCGGATACGTCGAAGACTGCGAATGCGCAGAACAGGATTCCAAGTATCGAGGTCCAGACCTTTAGGGCCTTGTCTGAAAAACGCCTGATGAAGAGAGCGTAGAGGATGTTGCCGATGTACTCGAAGAAAAGGGACCAGGACGGGCCGTTGAGCGGATACATTTCCCCGTTGCCCCTGACCTCATAATGTCCTCCCGGAACTGCCGGGATGAGGAACATTGCGGCGAGAAGGGCCAGCATCACGGCTGAAGTGGCGATGTGGGTTCCGTCCCATTGCACCGAGCCCTGGATGAGGAATGTAACAGTGCCGATGACGGCTCCGAGGATGACCATAGGATGCAGACGAACCAGTCGCCTCAGGAAAAATCCCTTGACGGTCAATGGGCTATCCTGTCTTGCCCATCTGCCGTCGTATGCGTATGAGATGACGAAGCCTGACAGGATGAAGAAGAAATCCACTGCAAGATAGCCGTGGTTGATTCCCTTGATGACCGCTTCTCCTCCTGCGAATGCGTAACCTTCGAAGATATGATAGCATACTACCAGCAGGGCGGCGACGCCTCTCAGTCCGTCCAGGATTTCGTAATGGGGTTTGGTGGTTTGTGTTGATGAGTTCATTTTTCTGTTGTTTGTTCAGGTTGATATACTTATTCCGGCAAATCGTTCCCCGCCTTGAGGAAGAAGGCGCGGATCTGGCGTTCGCTGCCGTCGCGGAAACGGACATTGAAGGAGGAGTAGTCCTTGGAGGCGCTGAGGATCTCGCCGTAGCCGAAGACTTTGTGGTAGACAATGTCTCCTATACGGAACGGGCTGGCGTATTCCTGACGCTCGGCCTCGAATGAATCACCTTCCGCCGGTTCCGGGGCCTTCTGGACAAACTCGCGGGCTGCCCCATAGTTTTCCTCGTCCAGAACGTGAATCAGGTTCCGGGTACCATTCCAGAGGGATTCAGGCACGGCGTGGCCTTCGCTTACCAGCAGGGTGCGCTTTATCTCGGCAAGGAAGCGGGACGGATACTTGTTCATTCTCGTGGACTGGTTATATCCTTCTGACTCAGTTAGATACAGACCATTCTCGGCCCTCGTCACGGCAACGTACATCAGTCTCCGCTCCTCTTCTTCACCATTTTTCTTGTATTCCCTTATTGTCCTCATGCTCGGGAAGATGCCTTCGCTCAGGCCGGTGATGAACACGTGCGGGAACTCGAGTCCCTTCGCCTGGTGTATCGTCATCATTTTCACCGTGTCGCTCTCCTTGCGGTAGTCGGCATTGGAATACAGGGCAATGTCCTGGAGATAGTCGGAAAGGCTGATTTCCAGTCCTTCGTGGGAGTCCTCGTAGAACCTCATCGACTTCACCAGCTCGTCAATGTTCTCGAGCCTGTCCTCGTCCTGGTCCTCGCGTAATAGTCTCTTCAGTCCGCTCCTGTCCAGCAGAAAGTTCATCAGGTCGGAGATAGTGGAGCCGGCGGCAATCTCTTTGCCACTGTCAATGATATCGAGGAATGCCGATGCGCCTGCGGCATTGCGCCCTGAACTGCCAGGACTGCAATATTTCCGGAGGGCCTGCATCAATGAAGGCTCGCCCGCATCCTCAAGGTCGGCCAGAAATTTCTTCCCGAGCCCCCGGGCCGGCACGTTGATTACCCTGCGGAATGCCAGGTCGTCATTCTCGTCGGCAACCAGCCTGAGATAGCTCAGCGCATCCTTGATTTCCTTTCGCTCATAGAACCTTGTACCGCCCCAGATTGCGTACGGAATATGTTCTGAAAGCAGTTCCTGCTCAAGGACGCCGGACAGATAGGATGATCTGTAAAGTATGGCAATGTCGGAGAGCTTCCCGCCTTCCTCTGTCAGCCTCTTCACCTGCGACACAATCCACTCCGCCTCTTCCTTCTCCGTCTTGCCGTGGTAATGCACGACTTTCAGGCCGTCGGCGGCAAGGGTGAACAAGTTCTTCGGTATGCGGTTTATGTTGTTGGAAATCACGCAGTTGGCAATGTCCAGAATGTTCGGTGTAGAACGGTAGTTCTCGTCCAGGACAATGTCCTTGTCCGATGCGAAGCCCACAAATCTAGCCGGCCTCGCACCTCTCCATTCATATATACATTGGTCAGGGTCGCCCACGACGAAGAGGTTGTGGTGCTTTGCGGCGAGCTTCTCGATGATTTCCCAGTTGTCCGCATTGCAGTCCTGGGCCTCGTCCACCATAATATAATTGAGCTGGCCCTGCCAATATTCCTTCACGTCAGGGAAGTTCTCCAGCAGGTAGATTGCGAAATTTTCCAGGTCGTCGAAGTCCAATGCATAGTCCTTCATCTGGCGGCGGGTGTAGGCTGACATCGAAGAGGACTGGGTGGCATCTGCAGGCGGGCAGGAGCCTGGCAGCATATAAGTGTCAATGTAGTCGTTGAGGTCCTTGAATGAACTGATTTCAGACAGGAAGGCCTTCACAGTCTTTTCCGTGCGCTTGATACCGAGCTCGTCCATGCAGGCCTTTGCCACCGCCTTGGAATCCTCCTCGTCCAGGATGCGGAAATCCTTCGGGAAACCAAGTCTGTGGATATCCCTGCGCAGCATTTTCACGCAGAATCCGTCAATGGTGCATACGAAATCATTGTAGTCTCCGCTATGCACGAATGATGCAATGCGGTTCCTCATTTCCTGGGCGGCCTTGTTGGTGAATGTGAGGCATAGAATGTTGGCCGGGTCAATGCCGAGCTCATTGACAATATACGCATATCTGTATGTCAATGCCTTGGTCTTCCCGGTACCGGCCCCGGCAATCACCCTTATCCTTCCTTCGGTACTGGTGACTGCCTCACGTTGTCTTGTATTCAGGTCTTTCAGAAAATCCATTGTCTTTACCTTCTCTCGCTGCGGCCCCAAAGTTAAGGATCTCAAGTTTCGCAAGTGAATAATTTATAAAATAAAAAAGGCTAAAGTGTTTGA
>JBJEBP010000235.1:0-2009 GCA_051870135.1 Candidatus Cryptobacteroides sp.
CCGTCCTCCTCTGGATGACCGACAAGTTCACCGGAGTCAACTCCAATGTCGTGGCCATGCTCCCTATCGGAGTGTTCGCAATCACAGGAGTTCTCACCAAGAGGGATCTTGAGGAAATCAACTGGAGCGTGCTCTGGATGGTTGCCGGAGGTTTCTCCCTCGGCGTCGCCCTCCAGGAGACAGGTCTCGCAGGACATCTCATCGAGGCAATTCCATTCATCTCATGGCCTGCCGTAATTGTTGTAGTCGGATCAGGCATCATCTGCTACATTATGGCCAACTTCATCTCACACACTGCCACAGCGGCTCTTCTCGTGCCGATTCTCGCAGTCGTGGGACAGAGCATGACAGCAAACCTCGCACCTCTCGGTGGTGTATCCACCCTCCTTATCGGCGTGGCAATCGGCTCGTCACTCGCAATGATTCTCCCTATTTCCACACCTCCGAATGCCCTTGCACACGCAACTGGCATGATCCAGCAGAAGGATATGGAAAAGATGGGTATCGTGATGGGCGTAATCGGACTTGTACTCGGATACGCAATGCTTATTTTCCTCGGTTCATCAGGACTTATCTAAGATGAATAGGAATATTATAAAATATAGGCTGGCCGGAACAATTCTGGCCGGCCTTTTTCTGTTCCAAGCCTGCGGCAATGAGACTGTTCTCCCGGAAGAAGGATGGACTGCGGAAGCACACGCGGCGCTTGGGAAAATGATAGCGGACAATGGGAAAGGCTCAGAAGGATATGACCCGGAATGCCGTCCGTACGCAGTATTCGACTTTGACAACACCACCATTGTCAATGATATCTCAATGTCATTGATGATATGGCAGGCGGAGAATATGAGATACGCATTCTCCCCGGATGAGGCCTTCGACGCATTCACAGCCTGGATTCCGGACCTTGATCTGGTTCTGGAAGGACCTGGAATGACTGCCAGGGAACTCGCGGATGATATGGTAAATGACTACAGGGCAATCTCCGCCTTGCTGGAGAGCGGCTCTGGCTTTGAAAATATCCGCCAGGAAGAGGCTTGGCTGGACTTCAGGGCCAAACTCCTGGCATTGAACGAAGGCATTGAAAACAGCTGCGACTACGCTACCTGGTGCCTGTGGATGCCGGCCCTGTTTACAGGAATGTCATACGGCGAACTGCAGGCGGCAACAAGGGAATCAGTGGATTACTGGCTCGGGACCGGCAAGATTTGGAACGAGACCTGGACAAGTCCGGACGGAAAGGTATCGACTTTGGTCCGCAAGGGCCTCATTGTCCCGGAGAGAAGCATTAACCTCTATAAAGCATTGAAAGACAACGGGATAGATGTATATGTATGTTCCGCATCGCTGGAAGCAATCGTGGAAGTGATGGCCTGTGACCCAGCGTACGGACTGGGTCTGAATCCCGAGAATGTCTTCGGAATCCGTCTGGCCGACGGGGAGAAGGTAGGCGGCCAGTTCGCTGAAGACTACCCCGGCACCTTCCTTGAGGGCAAGGTGGAATGCATAAGAAAATACATTGCACCTCTTCACGGCGGCCAAGACCCTGTACTCGTGGCGGGAGACAGCAGCGGCGACTATGCCATGCTGACCTCGTTCGAGGGAATGAAGGCAGGACTCATCTTTGACTGCGGCAGGGGCGGAAAAATTGGCGAACTTATCTCCAATGCAACCGGTGACAGCCGCTATATAGTTCAGCCCCAGGGTTATTGACCTCCAAGCCTGTCGAAGAAGGTCATCACGTCTTCCCAGGTCCTGAATGGGTCTTCCCCGAAATGCAGGACTGTACCCATGAAGTCATTGGTTCCGAGACGTTCCGGATATCTGTCAATGAGATAGTCTCCGAGGACAATGTCCTTCCGGTTGGTTACAATGACACGGTTCCAGGCAGGAACACCGAGATGCCGCTCGACCCAGCGGAAGATCTCCGGCAGAATGTCCGGGGTGTTGAAATGTGATGATACCAATATATATGGACTGTAGTTCCTGCAAAGCGACGCAAACGATTT
>JBJEBP010000236.1:0-1999 GCA_051870135.1 Candidatus Cryptobacteroides sp.
TCAGCCATCAGGCCTCCATTCTCGTAAATCATTGAGGACCCGGCGAATACGAGGTCCTGTGTGGATTCTCCATAACCGCAGGAGGCATATATGTAAGCCGATACTGTCCTTGCTGACTGCTGGCTGACAAGACTCTTCCTGTACTGATGCTTCATCAGGACCTCATTGCTTGCAGAGAGATTGACAATGATTTCGGCTCCTGCCAGTGCGTGGTATGACGATGGTGGGGCAGGGGTCCACAAATCTTCACAAATTTCAATCGCAAAAGTACTGTGTGACAATGAAAAAAGAATATTTGGCGAAATCGTTACTTTAGCACCTGCATAAAGGATGCTTTCAGCTCCGCTCTCGAAATAACAACTCTTCCCGTCGTCTCTCAGCAAGCCCGCAGAACTGCCCTCCCGGCTCAGGAAATCCGCTCCGGAAGCGAACCATCTGGACTCATAGAACTCATTGTAGGTTGGCAGGTGGAGTTTAGGGACAAGGCCACGGAGGCTGCCGTTCTGGATTACCGCGGCGCAGTTGTAAAGCCTTCCTCTGACCCTTACCGGAACACCGGCCACAATGGTAACCTTCCGGCCTCTTGAAAACGCTTTGATAGTCCTGATACCCTCTTCAGCCTTCCTGAGCAGAAGTTCCTGTCCGAACAAGTCAGCACAAGTATATCCGGTCACGGACAATTCAGGAAATGCAAGCAAAGAAACCTGCTCATTATCAGCCTTTTCTGCCAATTTAAGGATTTCTCCCACATTGTAGGCAACATCGGCAACCCTGACCTTGGGAATACCTGCCGCAACCCTCAGAAAACCGTAATTTTCCATATCCAAGCTACAGTGATTCAATCAGTTTCTCAAACAGGGCAGACATCTTGTCAGCAGCTGCGTTGGCAGCTATCACCACATCGTCTCCGTCGTTCTTGTAATCAGCATCGAACTCTACCTGAGCCGCATTGGTTATTACCGACATGCCGAATACCGGAATCTCAGAATGTCTTGCGACAATAACCTCAGGAACCGTGCTCATTCCCACGGCGTCAGCTCCGATTGTCCTGAAGAAATGCCACTCCGCCGGAGTCTCGTAAGATGGTCCGGTTCCAGCGATATAAACACCTTCACGTAGTTCAAGTTTCATTTGAGATGCTATTTCTTTTGCTTTGGCAATCAATGACTTGTCATACGGATGTGTCATATCAGGGAACCTTGGACCGAACTCATCGAGGTTAGGCCCTATGAGCGGATTCGGAAGCAGGTTGATATGGTCTTTTATTATCATCAGGTCTCCGACGCGGAAATCGAAATTGATGCCGCCGGCGGCATTGGAAACGAAGAGATTCTTTATTCCGATTACTTTCATCACCCTTATCGGGAGGGTAACGAGGTCCATCGGGTAGCCTTCATAATAATGTATCCTGCCCTGCATCGCAATGACGGTTTTTCCGCCAAGTTCACCAACGATGAAGTTGCCCTTGTGTCCTATTGCAGTGGAAACAGGGAATCCCGGAATTGTCCTGTATGGGATGACTATCGGGTCGGAAATCTTCTCGGCGAGTTTGCCGAGACCGCTTCCGAGGACAATGCCAACTACAGGCTGCCTGCCCTGCAATTGACTCCGCACGTAATCAGCGGCCTTATGTATTCTTTCTGCTCTCTGATCCATATTATATTGATTTACATTATTTTACTCAATTCTTTTCCGGCATCGCGGAGAATGCGCTCTTCTCCTTCAACCTTCCTGTTCCTCATCACGAAGCGTCCCATTGAAATCAATGACTCGATGCAGTCGCTATGGGCTGAATAAATGAAATTTGAGAGGAAACTGCCAGGAGAAAGGAAGAATGAACTTTCAGTGTTTACAATGCAGATGTCGGCCTGCATTCCCACCTCAAGACGGCCAGTGTCCAGTCCGAGGGCATCAGCTCCGTTGCGGGTCGCAAGGCTGAACAGCTCATATAATGGCAATGCCTTGGGGTTCTCTCTCCAGGCCTTTTGGAACAATGCCG
>JBJEBP010000237.1:0-31038 GCA_051870135.1 Candidatus Cryptobacteroides sp.
CGGCGGGCGTGAAATCAACAAGCACGAGAGCAAGAAAACGGCGCAGACTCAGGGGCGTTCAACCAAGACAAAGGCTCCCATCTTCGGAATGATTGAGAGAAACGGCAAAGTCAGGGCAATTCAGGTGGAGGACACGAAGGCGGCAACGCTATTGCCGATAATCAAGCAGTTCTGTTCCGACAATGCAACCATATTTACGGATGAATTGTCATCCTATGCGGCATTGGCGAAGGAGGGCTACAATCACGAGGTTGTAAGTCACGGCGACAAGGAATACAGCCGGGGACGAGCCACTACAAACTCAATCGAGGGGTTCTGGGGACATTTCAAGAGGATGGTGTTCGGGATTTACCACTTCGTCAGCAAGGAATACCTCCAGCGTTACATCGACGAGGCTGTTTACCGCTACAACACAAGAAAAGCGGACGAGTCCGCCCGCTTCACCGATATGTTCAGGATGTCAATCCGCGCCGTTCCTTATGAGGATGTTAGGATGGGAATGGAAACGGCGTAGAATTACATTATTACTTCTCTAATTCCGATATATATCCATCCATCCTTTGTGTGCCGGAATGTCATGTAGCCGTTGGCATTCTGCCTCTCGCCAAATTGAAATATAGAGTGCGCCCATGTTTTAGGCGGCACAGTACCCGCGAGCACCTCTATGACATCATCAGCGACGATTTGCCCAAGGCGAGGGTTTATTTCCCTGTCTCTTCTCCAGTCTTCCCTTGTGTAGATGTCGGATTCATTTAACACTTTCCTAATTGATTCACCAATGATTTGTCTGAGGGTGCTTTCATTTAGTTTAATTCTATTCTTCATATATCTGTTTGTTTTTGATTCCCCGACTGCCTTCATTGATAACCGGCAAAAAGAAGCCAGGCATTCACTCCCCCACCTCAAGTTCGTCAGCGGCCTCGCGGAAGAGGGCGTCGAGGGCGGTGGAGTCAATGGCAGTGCCGCCGGAAGACTTTGTCGTTGAGGAAGATGTAGAGGATTTTGTGATTGTTTCCGTAACACCGGAAATGCCAGCTGCCATGCTACCCGTAGCACCACCGGAAACGCCATTAGCAACGCTACCTTCAGCCCGACCGGAAGCACCATCCGGAACATCAGTCATCCCAAAATCAGAAACATCAGCATCCGGGTCTGCCTGCAAGCCATCCGGAGATGCAGCCGAGTCATCCAAAGATGCCTCAGGGCCATCACCAAGGTCAAGCGAATCAGCCTGATAGCCAATACGCTCATAGCCAAGGAAATCACGTCCAAGGAAACCAGCCAGCACAAACAAGGCGACCAGGGCTGCAGCAATGCCGAGCCACATTCCCCTGCCCTTGCCCAGACCGGCAATATCAGCTGCCACAGCCTCGGCGTTCGGATACCGGCAGGCAGGATCCCGCTTGAGACATTTGGATGAAATACGATGATAGCGGCGGCCCAGCTCCTGCATTATGATACCAAGGGACCAGATATCCGTACGATTGTCCACATTGTCCCCGAGCAGAAGTTCCGGAGAAGCATAGAAACGGGTCCCGGCAGCCACTTTCAGAATTGCGAACGAATCCGCATCCGAGAGGCCGAAATCGATCAGCTTGGGATGAAGGCCATTGAAAGTCACCATTATGTTCTCCGGCTTCAAATCCCTGTGAATCACCTGTTTGCGATGAAGATATGCAAGTGCTTCGCAGATTTCAAGCAGAATGCGGTCTGTCACTTCGCAACTCAGGTCTGGATGCCCTTGCACATAATGACCAAGATCCTCTCCGTCAATCCATTCCATCACGATGCAATTTCCCACATCAGGATGATTGACAAGGGCAAAGTACTGGCAAATGTTAGGATGTTGCAGGGAAAAACCAATCTCGAAATCCTTGCGGAGCAGGTCCTCGTAGGTCTGGATGCCACGATAGCCGGGCTTCAATGCCTTATATACGAAAAAGCGGCCGGAGCGCTGGCAACGGTAGAGCACAGTGAAACCCTCCGGGGAATCCCGGAAGAGTTCCAAGTCGCCTGAGACAATATTGTCTTCCTCAGGTATGTCAGCGAAAAATCCAGACGGGCCGTACATTCAATTCTGCATTTGGGAACTCAAAGATAACGAAATTTAAACATTACCGGTCTTATAATTTGGGAAAGCGCGAAAAAATAGTCTAAATTTGTCTTTCAATTTGTAAGCATTTGAAAAAAACGGCGACATACATCCTGACAATCCTCGTCCTGTCATTGACTTGCATCCCGAGGGCCACGGCCCAGGGCAATGAGAAGACTAGCGAGGTCCTGGATTCGTACGCCGCCCTCTGCGACAGTTGCCTCATGCTCAAGAAATCATTGTCAGAAGGCAATACAATCAGTTCCGACAGCGCAAGGCTCGTCATCGGAAGATTCGTAGAAACCGGCAAAAAACTCAAGTCGGAGTTTAGTTCAATGACCCCCTGGCAGAAAGACATTTACAGGATTATAACCGAACGTTTCTCAAACTCGTCCTATACGGAGCCATTTTCCCCGGAGATGAAAAGACTCCCTGCAATCGGTTCCGAAATTATCCAAGCCAATGAAAAAACCGGAATCATTGCCAAAGGAACAAATGCCGACGCAACCACCTCAACGGAAAAAGCCGAAAAACAATTGAACTTCAGCATCATTGTCTCAGCCTCATTCCCGCATCTCACAGGCGGCCTGATGCTGGCGGCACAATATAAAGGCTGGGGCGGGTACGTCAGGGGGACTTCCAATTTCACCAGGGCGGAAAGCACCTACACCTGCCTCTCCAACGGGACGCTACCAGACGGGTCCGAGTTCTGGGGAGGAGGTCAGAACCGTTTGGAAATCAAATCATTGACAGCCGGGGCAATGCTGCCGATAATAAAGAACCTGTCCGTCTATGCCGGGGCGGGAGCAGGCAAATGGACATTGACCTGGATGGATATGGACACCAGTTGGGCCAAGGTCTCCGACCTTTCACATTCAGGTATCGCAGCCGAGGCTGGCCTGGTTGCCGGATGGAAGTTCCTCGCTTTCTCCGCCGGGGTCACCACCATAAAATTCCATACATTCCAGGCCAATCTCGGCATTGGAGTAAGGTTCTGATTGTGAATACAGGAAATTTTCCTATATTTACGTTTTGAAAGAAAATTCCGACAAAAGCGGAAACAATTAGCAACTCAAGAAGATGGGTGATCTCAACTCAAAACAAGCCAAAGCATTGAATCTTAAGATAGTGGAGCAGAGTCTCACACCATCCTACAAGCAGATAATCAATCAGATAGAAGAGAAAATCAACAGCGGCACGCTCAAATGCGGCGATATGCTTCCCTCCATCAGCGAGCTTGCGGACGCTACCGGGATATCCAAGGAGACGGTCAAGAAAGCCTATTTCAAGCTCAGGAACAACGGCGTGGTAAACTCCACCAGGGGCATTGGCTATTTCATAGCCGCTCCCGAAAAGCACAGGAAGCAGCGCATACTCTTCCTCATTGACAAGCTGAGCATACTGAAACAAACCCTCCTGGACGCATTCGCGGAGACAATCGGGGACAAGGCAGAGATCAACATCCACCTTCACAACCAGCAAGTCGAACTCCTTGACTATTATATCAATAAATACATCGGGAACTACGACTGGTTCGTCATTACGCCACACTTCCCGCTCGACCAGAAAACCCAGCGCCAGGTATTGACCATATTGAGGAGAATCCCGAACCGGAAGCTCATCATAATGGACAGGATGATGGAGAGCCTGAAAGGCAATTACGGATGCATCTGGCAGGACTATGCGGAAGATGCGTACAGGGGACTCACACCCATTGCAGACGAATTGAAGAAAGCGGGAACACTGAACGTAGTCATTTCACAATCCAGTCTTTATCACAAGTACACCTGTGCTTCCGTAATGGCATTCTGCCAGGACAAAGGGATAGAGTACCGGTCATATACAAAGGTTACACCGGACATCGTGAGGAAGAATGAGGTATATCTTCTGCTCAACGGCCAGATTGATATGGAACTGACCCTTCTTGTCCGCACTGCGAGAGCAAAAGGGTTGAAACCCGGCAAGGATTTCCGCCTCATCGCCTACAATGACTCCCCTGTCAATGAAATAATACTCGACGGCCTGACCACCATATCCACTGACTTCGAGCAGATGGGCAGACAGGCCGCCGAAATGATTCTGAGCAATGAGCAGAAACGCATCAAATGCGATTTCAAGCTGACCAGAAGGGGTACATTCTGACCCCAGGATTATAGGAAATCCAGGCACAAGTCCAAATCTTCCCTGTCGGAGAGGACATAGCTTGCACCGGCCATCAGCATACCCTTCGCATCCAGGTCACCCCAGGTGACGCCAACCGGGATTACACCACCTGTCTTCTTGCAGGCAAGCACACCCCTTTCATCGTCACCTACATGAGTAATCTCACGCGGACTCAGCCCGGTACGGGAGACAATATCATTGAGCAGCAAAGCGTAAGAATCAATATCATACGCATCTGTCCCTGAATAAATCCGCTCAAAACGCACTCCCGCAAAATTAAGGGAAAGGAAGGCCTCAAGGTCAGTCTCCGGCAATGAAGAAGTCACGAACATCCGCAATCCCCTGTCAGCCAGTTCCTTGACCTTGTCGGTCACCCAAGGCAGGGCTTTGCCTGAAGCATCGGTTACAGTACCCTCAATCTCAACCACGACTGCTTTCATTGCCTTTCTCACGTATGGATACTCATCGAACGACATGTCATCCGGGTCAACCCGGGGATCTCCTGTAGCCTTCATCCAGCGGTGAAGCCTTGCAGCCATTCTCTTCCGGACAGAGACATTATCACCGGCAAGATTGACAATACAGTCAGGGTCAACGGCCACGTGGTAGAGTTCCTCGGCCGGCCTGAGTCCGAATGCCCTCTCGAAGATTTCGGAAGGATATTCATCCCGGCAGAATGACATATAGGCCTTTGCCGGGCCGTTGCCGGTATCACCAAAAACAGGGTCCACGCCTGCAGGAAGCCGCTCAGGATGAAGGTTTTCCACGTAATGCCATTCCTTGGTCACCAATGCCCTCATAGGATAGCCGTATCCGCCGGGACGGGTATTGGTATGACGTTCACGGTCAAGATAGAGTTCCTTCCTCGTACCGTCCTTGCGGCCTTCAAGAACAGGAATCATGCTCCTTGAATCCATTCCGTCCGGCCCCTTGACTCCAGCCGCCTCATAGAATGTGGCTGTGAGATCCATCAGGCTGACGAAGCCGTCGCAGACAGTCCCCGGTTCCACTACGCCAGGCCAGCGTATGGCCATAGGCACGTGGCAGCCAAGATCATAAAGATTGGACTTGGCACGTGGGAATGAATAGCCGTTGTCACTCGTGATGACAAGCAGCGTATTGTCCAGTCTTCCCGACTCGCGGAGAGCGTCAATGACTTCCTGGCATTCATCCTGAAAGAGCTGGATATTGTAGTAATAGTCAGCGACATCCGTCCGGACATCAGGAGCATCCGGAAGGTCCGGACAGAGAACAAGCGAATCAGGGTTGAAGCCGTGAGCCTCACCTGAGCCGACGGTATATGGCCTGTGGGGTCTGCGGCTTCCCATCCACGCGCAGATTGGCTTGTCGGAAGGCGTCTCCCTTATCCAGGCTGCAAGGTCCTGGACCTCGTGACCGGCAGGATTATGTTCCCATCCGGTGAATGAAAACACTCCCGGACCCCATCCCTTGTGCCAATATACGGTCTCGTAACCTGCTTCCTCGAGAAGCTGGGGATAAACCGTCAGGTCACGTGGGAAATTGCAGTTCAGGTTGCAGGCCTCGCCGAGCCTGTGGGCATAGCAGCCGGTCAGGATGCATGCCCTCGACGGTGAAGAATGAGGGGCGGCGCTATAGGCCCTCGTGAACAGCATTCCTTCCGAGGCTATCTGGTCGAACACCCTGGAATCCACCACCCTGTCGCCGTAAGGTGCGGCGTGAGGGAAGCCCCAGTCATCGGCCAGGAGCAGTACAATGTCAGGGCGGCGTTCCTGGGCCTGCGCCCCGATGACAGCAGCCATTCCGGCCAGCGGAAGCAGAATTGTCTTTCCTTTGTTCATTGTATTTTCTTTCTACAGGTCAACGGTCACCATGACCGGATAGTGGTCCGAGATATAAGGCACACCCCAGCGAGGCTCATTGAAGGTCTCGAAGCGGAGAACATCCGCATTGCGGTAGAAAATATAGTCCAGCATGTGCCGCTCCGTTATTTCCATCTTGCCAAAAGCATTGAAAGTGATGGCATCGCTGGTCTGCGGGGCAGTCAGCCTGGCATCCTTCATCCAATAGTAATAAGGCTGGAGTCCCCAGCGGCGCTCATCGTCCTCAAGATAAGTCGCGTTCATATCTCCTACAAGGAAAACCGGGGACTTCTCCCCTGCTTCCTGCTGCATCATGTCCAGGTTCAGCAGGCTGGAGTTCACCTTGCCTTCAAGGTCGCAAGGCTTCAGTCCAAGGCAGAGATGGGTGCAGAAATAATAGAATTTCTTCCCTGTCGCCTTCTCCTTGAAAAGGCCCCAGACGGTACCACGCCACTGTTTAGTGGTCACATCCCAGCACAAGGATGGCTCCTTCGGGGTCGCACTGTGGAAGAACCAGTCATTCTTCAGAAGCTTGACTGTGGAAGGGTTGTAGATAATGACGGCATTGGCGCCCTTGCCGGAGCCTGTGCCCTCAATCTCAATCATCTCATAGTCAGGAAGAAGTTCAAGGAGATCCTTCCGCATTTCAGCGCGGGCTTCATTGACTCCGACCACATCCGGCCTGACCTCATTGATGAATTTCTGAATCGCGAACTTGCGTACCTCCCAGTTCAGCACTCCAGTATCCTTCGGGGTATTGTACCTGACATTGAAGGACATGAGTCTCAATGTTGCGGAAGCCTCCCCGGAACAGATTCCAAGGAAGGCGACCGCTGCAATAATAATGAAGAAAAATTTATGTCTCATACTAATATCCAGGATTCTGCTCGACATTGCCCGATGAAACGAGGACATCATTGGTAGGGATAGGCCAGAGATAGCCGGACTCCTTGTAGAAATGCCTCTCGTGGATGGTCTGCGCCGCAGCCACGGACGAAAGCCCGCTCATGTCAGGACAGCCATTCTCGTCAATTGCCGGAACGAAATCAATGAAATCTCCGCCAAGAGCCTGGAGGGCAGCCTTCTTGTTGTAGGCGAAGCCCCACTCATAGCCATTGAGAACCGTCTCGGCGAGCCTCCATCTGCGCAGGTCATACAGCCTGAGTCTTTCTCCGGCGAACTCCATACGCCTCTCGATACGCAGGATCTTCCGCAATGATGCCTGGTCACTCGCAGTAACGGCAGGATAACCGGTGCTTGAAGGATCCACCTTGTAGGCACGGGCCCTTACCCTGTTGATAGCATCCACAGCCTTTCCGTCAGATATTTCCCCAAGTTCAATCTTGGCTTCGGCATACATCAGCAGGACATCCGCAAAACGGAGTATCTGCTTGTCCGGAGCGGTGATGTAGTCGTCGACCCAATCCTCGTCAACACCCTTGCACTTGATAAGGCCCGTCCTTGAAGGAAGTTTAGGGTCAGTATTCACGAGAATGCAGTCATTGTTCGGAATCATACCTCCGGCCTTGTCGCTCCATACCTTGAGGGCATTGAAACGGAAGTCATATACAATGCCGCAGAAGTTGGTGCCAGGCTCGAGAATGGTTGCCTTCAGGCGAGGGTCCCTGTTCTCCCAAGGATTCTTCGGATTGAAGCGGGAGGACTTGTCAACGGTCAGTCCGTCGTCGCAGAGGAATGAATAGAGCAGGTCCCAGGTCGGGTTGTTGGAGCAATAACCGTTGTGCAGGCGAGGAAGACCTGAGGTCACGCCCAGATTGTGAAGATACTGGCTGTCATTGCCTCCGGAGTACTCGTAAGAACGTGCAATGCTGAACACGGCCTCGCAAGTATTATGGGTCTTGCTGAGGAAAAGTTCGCTGAAATCTGGATAGAGATCATAGACATTGAGATTGATGCAGGCCTCTGCTGCATCCCTGGCCAGTTCCAGATATTTCCTTGAATTGGTCTCGTCCGGATTCTCCTGGAACTTGAACATTGTGCCGAAATAAAGGGCTGTCCTGGCCTTCATTCCGAGGGCCGCTCCCTTTGTGACCATCTGCTGGCCGGAATAAGTGGTATAGCAGTTCTCTGCGGCATAGTCGAAGTCCTCCATAATCTTAGGAAGGGCCTCCAGAAGCGGAGTCCTGCCGATGGTATATGCCTCCTCGAGAGTTATGTCCTTGAGGAAGAACACCGGGTCTCCGTAGAGCTTGCAGATTCTGGAATAGAAGCAGGCCCTGTAGAACCTGGCGCAACCTTCCAGCATACGGTAATCCTCCTCGGACATAGTGTCCTTGGCCTTGTACATATTGTCAAGAATGGAGTTGCAGCGGCTGATGCCCTTGTAGGTATAGCTCCAGATGGTCTTCACATTGACCGAGCCGTTTCCGGTAAGGGTGCCGAGCTTCATAGGATTCTGGGAATTCCTGTTGACAGCATCGTCCGTAAACTCATCCATGTCGGCAGTCATATCGGCCTCGGTACGGTCGGTGAGCCAGAACTGCACGAGCTGGATATTGTTCAGGCTCATCACAATCTGCTCCTTGTCCTGATACCAGTTGCCGGTCGCAGGCTTGTCGAGCGGAGCCAGATCCAGGTCCATACAGGAGACAGCAGCAAGGGCTGCCAGTATAGTAAATAATATCTTTTTCATCTGTCTGTCCTCCTAAAATTTAATGCTTGCGCCAATGATAACGCTCTTGGTAATAGGATAACCTGTGGAGCTGACCTCAGGGTCCCATCCCTTAGGGAAATGCGAAGCTGTGAAGAAGTCGGAGAGCGAGCAGGAAATCCTCAGGCTGCGAACCCTTATCTTGTCCATCCATTTCTGCGGAAGTGTATAGCCGAGAGTAATGTCCTTGACCCTGAAATATGCTCCGTTGATGAGCCAGTAATCGGACACGGCATAGTTCTGTGAGCTCGTACCCGTTGTCTGGGAGTATCTCGGATATTTTGCATTGAGGTTCTCATTGACAGTATTGAAAGGGCTCCAATGGCTCGCGGCCACGAATTTCGGGACATTGCCCCAATAGCTGTAGAGAGCCTGGACCATCTCGTCTGTCAGAAGGGCGTCACGCTTGCCCACGCCCTGGAAGGTGAGATTGAAATCGAGCCCTTTCCAGCTGCAGAAGATGTTTCCACCGTAGTTCAATCTTGAGAGAGAGCTGCCTATGACAGTGCGGTCATAGTCGCTGTTGATGATGCCGTCCGGAACACTGTTCGCACCGCTGAGATCCTTGTAGCGGATGTCTCCTGGCTGGACTGTGGCTGAGGTAACTGCGGAAGAGGCCACCTCCGAGGCATTCTGGAAAATACCGTCGGCCCTGTAGCCGTACCAGGCCTTGTATTCGAGACCGGAGGCCACAATCTTGCCGCCGCTTATGTTCAGTTTGTCTCCGATATCGCCCATAACTGACTTGTAGTCAGAGATATTGAAGTTCACGCCATAGCTGAAGTCACCGACGGTGTCGTTCCAGCCAATGTTGAAGTCCCATCCCTTGGTATTCATGTCACCCGCATTCTGGTCAGGTGCGGAATAACCCATATAGGTCGGGATGTCGAGGGCGATGAGCATATCTTTGGTCTTCTTGTAGTACCAGTCGAAATTGAGGGAGAGCCTGTCCCTGAGGAAGTTGACATCCACTCCGACATCGTAGGTGGTAGTAGTCTCCCAGGTAATGTCCTCGATGGCGAGCTGATAGTTGGAAACTCCCTGTACTCCAATGACTTCGCTGCCGGAGAACACGGCCGGGCTGGTAAAGCTCATAACCGACTGGTAAGGATAGTTTCCGATTCTCTCGTTACCGAGATTTCCGTAGGAACCGCGGATTTTCAGATAGCTGACCACATCCTGGTTCTTCATGAAGCCTTCCCTGCTGGCAACCCAGCCGACGGATACTGAAGGAAAATATCCCCATCTGTACTTCTTGGCGAAGCGCCCGGAAGCGTCCGCACGGAAGTTGGCCTGGATGTAATACCTTGAGTCATAATTGTATGTGAGCCTTCCGTAAGCGGAGAAATAGGCATTCTCGTAAGGGGTGGAGTTGTCCGCAACCACCTTGTCGTCAGGACCGGCTGACAGATATGGGAAATAGTCGGTCACATAGTTGCTCTTGGCGGCCGAGATGTTCTGCCAGTTGAAATAGTATTCCTCAATACCGGCCATCACTCCGAGATAATGCTTCCGGAAATTCTTGTTGTAGTTCGCAAACAACTGGGTAGTATAGGAATAAGACGATGTACGCACCTCAGTGAGGTTGGTGGTGTTCGCTCCGGCCAGATATCTTTCAAGTCCATCCGGGTCATCGTATGGGGTATAGACAACGGCCTTTGAGAAATTCTTGTCGCGGCTCTCATTGTATTTCGGGGAGAATACTCCGGAAATCACGAGTCCGGTTACAGGTCGGATATCCAGCTGGACCTTTCCGTTGCCCACAATCGAGCGGGAGTCCTTGCTTCCGCCATAGAGCATCTTTGCGTACGGGTTGGTGCCGTCCTTTCCGCCTGCAATCCTGCCGTCAGACCACTCAGCGGCATATATAGGTCCAGCGTTCCTCATCCAGGAGGCCGGGCTGTAATACGGCACGCTCTTGTCCACTATCCTCGCATTGAGGTCAATGGAGAAGGTCATGAAGCGGTTCAGTTCAATGTCATTGTTGACCCTCACCGAATATTTGTCGTATGTGTAGGTATTGCCGGTGTAGAGACCGTCCACATTGTCATAACCGAAGGAAATCTTGGTCTTGAGTTTCTTGGTGCCGGCCGTGATTCCGAGGGTGTAGTTCTGCCTCGGGGCGACATTCTTCAGGATCATTCCTGCCCAGTCAGTGTCCGGATAAAGGTCCGGATTGGACTTGTGGAGGGCGGCGTAATTGTCAATGTACTCCTGTGGCCATACAGAATGGATGCCGGCCGAAGGAGTGTCATTGTAGGCCAGCTCGTTCATTGCGGACATATAGCCAGCGGCGTCGGTGTACTCCGGCATTGCCGTAGGCATATCCAATGCGAGTGAATAGGCGAAGTCAACTGTAGCCTTCTCATCGTGGGCCGCCCTCTTGGTTGTCACGACAATGACACCGGCCGCAGCCCTGGATCCGTAGATTGCCGCCGATGCAGCATCCTTCAATACCGTAAGGTCCTGGATGTCAGTCGGAGTCACATCGGAGAGGCTGCCAGGCACTCCGTCAATGATGACGAGCGGGCTGGACTCCTGCATTGATGTGATACCGCGCACGCGCAAGGTGGCTGTTCCACCCGGCTCGGAACTGCTTCTGGTTACCGTCAGGCCAGGAATCGCTCCCTGAAGGGCATTGGTTACCTCCGTGGTCTGCCTTTTCTTGATAGTGTTACCTTCGACAGTGCTCAATGAGCCTGTCAAGTCCTTCTTCTTCATCGTACCGTAACCTACGAAGACGACCTCATCGAGAAAGTTGGTGTCCTCCTCCAGGGTCACATTGTAGGCCGTCTTGTCAGTAAGTTTGACATTGGCCTCCGCGAATCCGATGCAGGATACCGTCAATGATGAAGAATTCTCCGGAATGTTCAATGTGAACTTTCCGTCAATGTCTGTGGAAGTGCCGATGGTCGTTCCTGTGACGATGACACTTGCTCCGGGAACTGGTTCAGATGTGGCGCTGACCACTGTACCGCTCACTTTCCGGCTCTGGGCAGTCGCTGACATTGAAATGCACAGGAAGGCCAGAACAATGAGAAAGAAGCGATTTTCCGGAAAAAATTTGCTTTTTAATCTCATAATTTCTAATATTGCAGTTGGAAACCATACCAAACCACACCTAAGTCTGATGCAAATGTAGAAACATTTTTTTAAAAGACAAATGAAAAAGAACATATTTTTTGCGGCACAGATTATCAATCTGATGGCTCTCTTCTTCTGTATATACGGGTGTACGGAGGAGAAGATTGCCGAGGCCAGATATCTGAGCGTCGAGTCCCCTTCGGAGAAGGAAATTGAGGTGCCGGGTGAAGGCGGCGCCATCGACATTGCCGTGCATACAAACCTCCAATGGACTATCTCCGCGACTGAGGACGGTTCTACTGCAAGGTGGATCAGTTTCAGCGAGACTTCCGGCATTGGCGACGGTGAGGTAACAGCCACTGTAACCAAGGGCGGTTATGATCCGAGGACTGCCACGATTACAGTGATATCCAAGGACGAAACTATCGCCCATACCATTACGGTGAACCAGGCCTCAACAGGCGAAGTGCCTGAGGCTGAAGGATATAACATCCCTGCCTACAGCATTTTCCAGAATGTGAGCGACAGCGATGTCAGCCTCGGAATAGCGAATGCGACAATCGAAGGTGCCACCTGCAAGTTCGATGACGGACTTTCAGTGACAATGGGCGGCGAGAATTCCGCTGTTGCATTCAATGCCGGCAACTACTATCAGCTCAACGCCAAATTCACCGGCTGGGGTGCTGATGATGCCAAGGATTTGATTATCAGGATTCCTGTCAAGGAGGACATATCCGGAGATATGAGAATGTTCTGGGGCTGGACTGCAACCACGGCCTCAACCTGGGGCGTTTCGGTCAGCCCGGACGGCGAGAACTGGACAGACACCGGTTCCAAGATAAGCATGGCTACCGGTTCAAGGTTCAACAGGGACATATTCTTCACTGTTCCGGGAACCATCCCAGCCGGGGGCGCACTGTATATGAAACTCACGGATGAGACAGGACTTGGAGCCGATGACTATGTACAGTTCTGCACGGGCTTCCTCCTCACAAAGAGCAAACCGGACGAGACACCAGCCCCTACAGGTGACAAAGTCCTGTATTACTGCAACTTTGACAACGTAACCGATGGTTGTCCATACGATATGCCTCTGGGCTATCTCAGGTCATCCTCAGTAGCTTTCGATGCAGCCGCATTCGGCTATGACGGCATCGGCAAGGGCGGCACAGTGGCCGGTGAATGGGGCAGCGTCCGCATCGGATCAGCCTCCGCAGCGGCATCATTGACCTTCCCTCCTCTCTCGGATGAGAAACTCGGAGAGGGCACTGCTGATGTGAAGGTGACATTCAGGTCTGTCCTGTACCAGTCTGCGGACTATCTCAAGGAAGGCGAAGGCAAGGCTGGGTGCAACATTGCCGTAACCGTGGCCGAAGGTGAGGGCACCGTCGAGAACGGTACCATCACAGATCTCCAGAACTGGACTTCATTCGAGGAAAGAAGCGTAGTCATCAAGGGTGTCAACAAGGAGACCAGAATCAAGATCGGAATTAGCGGCGGCTCAGGCGACAGGAGATTCTACCTGGACGACGTGGTTGTGGAGGCCATTTCGGACATTGTAATTCCTTCCGTGACCCCTAAGACCCTCGGAGAAGTGCTCGGCTATGACAACGGCACTATCAATGAGGACATAAAGACTACTGTAAGCGTCATTTCAGACCCTTCAGGGGCCAATCTTCCTGAGAATACCGCCATTGTCAGCGACGGTACGGACTATGCGGCATTGAACATTTCATCCGCTTCCACATTGACAGCCGGAAAGAAAATCACATTGAACCTCAAGGGCGCTACCCTCGACAAGGCCACGGCGACTATTACGGCAAAGCCTGAGATGATAACAGAGTCCGAGGACGGGACTGCCCCAGCTGCGGAGACAGTGACTGTCAGCCAGCTGGCTTCATCCGAATATCATCTCGTCGAACTGAAGAATGTCCAGGCCACGGACGCATTCGTGGGCAAGACACTGTCCGGAGAAGTCGGAATGGAAGACAGTGAAAAGGCTGAATTCGGGCTCATGCTATACTCTACTGCCAATTTCGCCGGAACTGAAATCCCGGCCTACAGCGGAAGTGTCAAAGGCATTGTAATCGGCGGAAAAGTTTGCCCGAGAACCGCCTCCGACATCAATCTTGTCCTCGACAGAATGGGCAAGGGAGAGGAAATCAAGAGCTTCACACCGGTATTCTGCACTTATGAATACACGCCAGGGTCAACCGAGGTCACAGACCTCAAGAACGTCACAATATCCGGATCTTCAGTAGTATTCGACAACGGCGCACTCATCGAGAAGGTCGGAGGTACTGAAGGTGAGATGGCGTTCGGATACGGAAGCGGCAATGCCTATAACGTCTATATGTACTCCACCGGATGGAACGCAGACGGCACCTACTACAGGCTGTCAGCACCTATGAAGGATGACGTTTCCGGAAGAGTTGCCGTTACATTCTCCCTGAACAGCAGCACCAAGGAAGTACAGCAGGTATGGCAAATCTTCTGGGGTACGGACGGAGAGAACTGGACTGAGACGGAATATACCTGGAACAATACAAACAACACCAACGAGCTTGCTACTGCGGCCAAGAATACTTTCACGGCCCTGAACACCACCTCCAAAGGTATCACGAGAACAGAATTCACTGTTCCGGCCAGCAGGAAGATTGCCGCAGGCGAGAAACTGTATATCAAGCTCGTTCCTACCAAGACTATGACCGCAGCAGCGACCAAAGTACAGATAGGATTCGGATTTTTCGTAGCTCCGGGAGACATTACCAATACTGACGAACCTGCAGGAGCACTGGTATTCAACAACTTCTCCGAATGCGCAGCGGGTTCCGACTATATGCTCGGACCGGAAGTGAGATATTTCGGAAACTGTAGCACTCCTGCTTATACAAAGGACGGATGGACTGTAACCACAGGGTATAACAGGATGGGATATACCATGTATGGTTCAGCTTCTTCAAGTGACCACGGAATCACCACACCTGCCCTCTCCGGTATTTCCGGTTCGGCTGACGTGACTGTAACCTTCAAATGCTGCCTCTACATGCCTTCGACCGGCACCGGTGCAAAAGACGACTTTTGTGTGAAAATTGCAGAGGGAGAAGGTACCGTGGGCGAGCTTACCTGGGACACCGAGCCTGAAACTGACTACTACAACTGGCATACGGGTACAGTGAAGATCAGCGGGGCAACTGCCGCTACGAAAGTCTTCATAGGAGCCGGAGCCGGCAAGGCCACCGGAGAAAGAAGGTTCTTCCTCGACGACATTCTTGTAAAATAGTCTTAAGTAATGAATATCAAATTACTATTGCTTTTCTCATCCAGCCTGCTGGCCCTGGCTTCCTGCTCGGGGTCAGCGGAGCCGGATGGTGGTACAGGGAGCGACCAGCCCTATTATCTGGACGTGATGCAGTTCAACATCAGGTATGTGAATAGCGATGACACCGGAGACACTCACTGGACTGTCCGGAAAAATGCCATAAAGACAATGCTGAAGGAACTCCAGCCGGATGTCATAAGCATCAATGAGGCCAGGACCACGCAGAGGGACGACCTGAAGTCAATGCTGCCTGAATACGGATTCCTGGAGGTGCCGAACACGGGCACTTCCTCCGGAGGCAATGTGAACATAATGTACCTGAAGGAGAAGTTCCAGCTCCTGGCCTCCAAGTCATTCTACCTGAGCGCCACCCCGAACGTGCCGTCATTCACCTGGGACAGCACCCAGAAGCAATACCACGCCTGCATCTGGGCCCAGCTGAAGGATAATGAGACTGGCAAGGTATTCTATTTCTTCGCTACGCATTACAACACGGGCTCGACCGACGTTGACATTGCCGCCAAGACCAATTCCACCAATCTCATATTGTCAAAGATTGACGAGATTACCGGAGGGGACAGCAAGGCGATAGTCTTCGTGGCCGGGGATATGAATGCCTCCCTGGAGTCCAACGACTCCCGCTGCGTCAGCCTCAAGCCTTATCTGGATAACGGTTTCAAGAACGCCAGGACTTCCGCATTGTCAACCGATGACATCATCAGCTACAATGGCTTCTCGGACACCGAACGCACCCAGAAGAGCAACATTGATTTCATATTCTACAAAAATGTCACTGGCATGGCCTTCAAGACTGTGAATGAACCTTACAACGGTATCAAATACATCTCTGACCATTACCCGGTGACACTCAAGGCGATGACATTCTGATGAAAAGGACATTGATTTCAATGATGGCGGCAGTCATCATCATATCCGGATGTTCCGGTAAAATATCTTTCAAGGCTGGAGACTCGGAGATTTATCCTGGCACCTCCTATCTGCTTACTATTGAGACTGTTGACAGCCTCAGGAACGAGATTGTCACATCCTGCTGCGACACCATCCCGGGCATATCCGTGGACATCCGCTGGGAGAAGGACGGGGATGACCTCGTGGCCAGGGCTTCTGTACGCAATGACAATCCCGACTACGTAATCAAAAGCCTTGAGGGCCCGATGGTCAAAGGTATGGGCTTCCGCCTTGAGAATCATCATCTCATGATGCCGTTCGGAATGGGCGAGCTATACAGGAAATGCCCTTCAGAGCCGGACGACAAGGCTCCTATGGTCAGGGATGTACTCTGGAAGAATGTAAATGGCAAATACGTACTTTCCGCAGGCTACCCTTCCAGGAATATGTCAATGCAGTGGTGCGCATTCGCATCCGATACAGACGGAGTTTACTTCGCAAGTCACGATGCAGGCCGCAAGGGAAAGGAGTTCAATGTGGTTTATGACCCTTCCGACAGCACGTTCTCCGTATCATTGAGACATCTCTTCACCTGCTTCGGCGGACAGGAATATCAGGCCCCTGAGACAAGGATTCATCCGTACAAAGGCAGTTGGCACAGGGCAGCGGATTATTACCGGTCCTGGTTCGACACCTGCTTCAAATATGTGGACGAGCCTCAATGGCTTAAGGATTGCTCCGGCTGGCTGCTGGCCATCACCAAGCAGCAGAACGAGGAGATAATGTGGAACTACGACGAATACGCAGGAGGATTGAGCGACGCCGCCATTGACCGCGGACTCGACATAATCGGGCTTTTCGCCTGGGCTCACGGCGGTCACGACAGGTTCTACCCTGACTACTACCCTGATCCGGAACGAGGCGGCGAGGAAGGCCTGCGTAAAGCCATCAAGGGCATAAAGGACAGAGGCCTGAGGACAATAATGTATGTCAACGGCCAGCTGATTGACCAGAACGGAACCCAGTTCTGGCCGGACACGGGCAAGTTCATCACAATGGTGAACAAGGACGGTTCCCTGATTTCGGAGACATGGCATAAATATTATGATGCTCCGGCAAGGACTCACGGCAGGGCCTGCTTTAGCTGCGATGTATGGAGAAAAAGAATGATATCATTGGCGAAACTGGCCCATGATTTCGGTGCTGACGGCATTATCTACGACCAGCTTGCCACCCGCTCCCCGCTTTTCTGCTACGGTGAGAATCACGGACACAGCGTCCCAGCAGTAGTCGTGGAGCAGGACAGGTTGGACTTCATTACAGAAATAAGGGAGGAAATGTCCAGGATTGACCCGGAGTTCGTGGTGATGACAGAGGGCGTTGCAGACTATGAAATGAGCTGCATCAACATTTTCCACGGATGCTCGTTCGATGTATATCCGCCAGACCAGGCGGCGATGGAGGACAGGCTTACAGGCCGTTCAGGGGCAACCTGGTTCCCGGAAATGATAGAATACACATTCCCGGAGATGCTTATGACAGTCAGGAATCCTTCTCCTGTCACAAGCCGCAACATGAGCAATTTCACTCTCGTGAGCCATCTCAAGAATGAAATAGAATGCCGCTATATGGCAGATGTGAGATATCTCAAGGAGAACAGGATTCCGGAGATAGAGGATTACTCCAATGTCACCACGAAGCCTGACCTTGCTCTTGTCCGCTCCCAGGACCCTGTGGCAATGAGGGAGTACCAGAAATGCCTCGCAAACTTCCAGGGCAGGAACAAAGACCTGCTCCGCACTGGCAGATTCAATGATACTGAGGGATTTGCATTCAGCGGTTCACACGAGCTCTGCATGGCCAAGGCCTTTGTTTCTGGTCCGACTACCGGTATAGTAGTCTGGAACCTGTCACAGGACAAACCGCTCGACTACAATGTCGAAGTGCCGGGCAAGAAACTGGTATCTGCTGAATCGCCGGAGAATACAGGCACTGATGTCGTACCACCTGCCAGCATTGTGCTTCTCAGGTTTGAGAAATGACTCTTTGACAAAAGAGGCTGACCAAAAAGCCTGTCATATCGAGCGAAGCACAAAATGCGTAGTCGAGATATCTACTGATTATCAATCTGTTTACAGATCTCTCCACTCGCTTTGCTCGGTCGAGATGACAAAAAACGGGATGGCTGGTCGGCCATCCCGTTTTCTTTTATTCCGGTTTGTATGAATCCTTGAGAACCGTGGTCCTGTTGAATACAGGATGTTCCGGAGTACTGTCAGGATCTTTGTAGTAATAACCTACACGCTCGAACTGCACGGCTATTCCCGAATTGTCATCGAGGATGGCCGGCTCGGCATATCCCTTGCCGATTACGAGGGAATCAGGATTGAGGAAATCCTTGTAATCCTTGTCCTCCGGAATGTCGCTCATATCGGCCTGTGTGAAGAGCCTGTCATAGAGACGGAGTTCAAGTTCCCTGGCGTGGGCAATTGATACCCAGTGGATTGTACCCTTGACACTTCTCCATTCTCCTCCGCCCGGGCGGGTGGTAGGGTCGTATGTACATTTGAGCTCGACTACATTGCCTTCGGCATCCTTTATCACCTCATTGCACTTTATGATATAGGTGTATTTGAGACGCACCTCTCCGTCCGGCTTGAGACGGAAGAACTTCTTCGGGGCATCCTCCATGAAATCGGCCCTGCTTATATAGAGTTCTCCGGTGAACGGAACGCTTCTCTTGGCTCCATCCGGATCCGCAGGGTTGAGCGGGCAGTCGAACCACTCGACCTTGCCAGGCTCCCAGTTGGTGAGGGTGACCTTGATCGGGTCCTCGACTACCATATAGCGGTTAGACCTGGCATTGAGATCCTGGCGGACACACCATTCTAGAAGCTGGATATCCATCAGCTGGTCGCGTTTTGAAACGCCGATTTTCTCGCAGAACATCTTGAGTGCCTGAGGAGTGTATCCCCTCCTGCGCACGCCGCAGAGCGTAGGCATGCGAGGGTCGTCCCAGCCGCTTACAAGTCCCTTCTGGACAAGTTCGAGCAGCTTGCGCTTGCTCATCAATGTATAGGTGAGATTGAGTCTGGCGAACTCGTACTGATGTGAAGGATAGATGCCGAGAGTCTTGATGAACCAGTCGTAGAGAGGCCTGTGAACATCGAACTCGAGGGTGCAGATGGAGTGTGTGATGTTCTCTATGGAGTCGCACTGTCCGTGGGTGTAGTCGTACATAGGATAGATGCACCACTTGTCCCCCGTCCTGTGATGGGAGGCGTGCTTGATCCTGTAGAGGATAGGGTCGCGGAACATCATGTTAGGGCTGGCCATGTCAATCTTCGCACGCAGCACCTTGGCCCCGTCCGGATAGACACCGGCCTTCATTTCCCTGAAAATACGTAGGTTCTCCTCCACGCTCCTGTTCCTGTAAGGGCTTTCGGTACCAGGCTTGTCCACTGTGCCGCGGCCTGCGCTGATTTCCTCCTGGGTCTGGTCATCAACGTAAGCCAGGCCTTCGCAAATCATCTTCTCAGCCCATTCGTAGAGCTGGTCGAAGTAGTCAGACGCATATTTTTCCTTGTCCCACTGGAATCCGAGCCACTTGATGTCCTCCTTTATTGAGTCAACATACTCGGTATCCTCCTTGGTAGGATTGGTGTCGTCGAATCTGAGATTGGTCTTGCCGCCGTATTTCTGGGCAAGGCCGAAGTTCAGGCAGATACTCTTGGCGTGTCCCAGATGAAGATAGCCGTTCGGCTCCGGAGGGAAACGTGTAAGAATGCTGTCCACTTTCCCGGATTTAAGGTCGGCTTCAATGATTTCCTCAAGGAAATTGAGTTTCCTCGGCTCAGCGGCCTCTTTCTTCACTTCTTCCATCTTGCGAATAGAGTTTTTCAATAATTCCGCAGAAATTTCCGTCAATGTCACCCGAGGTCTGCGATTAATCCTTCAGGGCATTCCAAATGTATCCCCGGCTCCGGAAAAGCCCGGGCCGGGTACATTTTGCAAACTTAAGAAAAATCCTCCTAAAGTTCACATTATTTTGACAGTAAAATGTTTTACTTCGCCTCCTCGATGTGATAAAGAATCATTCTCTCGATGGCTCTCTGGCATACAGGACAGAACATCGGTCCGATATTGGACTTCATCCTGCAGTCAGGATAAGGCCTGAAAACGCCCTTGGAGAGATATCCTCCGCCCTCATAAGTTCCCACAATTGCGTCAGTGTCAGCGCCTTCTGCTATTGACTTCCACAAGTCAGCGTCCTTGATTGGAGGAGTCGGAAGATAATGGCCGTCCGCATCCTTCGGCGCATTCGCAGGCATCATATCGGCCCACTTGGCATTGAAATCAGCCATAGTGGTGATGTTCTGCTCCCAAGGCTCAACATCCGGGAAATAGTATGGAGAGTACATGTCGTCATAGTAGTACTCATCGGCAAGGCCCGCGAAACTGTGTCCGAACTCGTGCACTACAACCGGCCTGAATCCGGAATGATGGGCAGTGGTGAGAGTATAGGAATTGTAGATTCCGCCACCGCCGTAAGTGTCTGTGTTGGCGAGAATTATGATATGTTCGTATGCAATGCCCTGGAGCCTGTCGGCCATATCCTTGAGCCTCAATGTGGTCAGATACCTGTCCATATAGAAGGTGCTGAAGCCGGAGCTGAGCGGAGTCCTCTTCCAATCATTCTCGAGCGGTACGGTGACACCGCTTTCCTCGGAAGGCAGGGCAACTGCCACGAAATTGAGCCTGTCACGATATTTGGCGAACGGCTCGTGTCCGAGCAGGGCATCAACGGTAGCCTGTGCATCCTTGTAGAAAAGTTTTGCCTCCTTGGCTGTATATCCCTCCGCAACTATCGCAATGTCAATGCATTCCTCAGTGCTGCCGCTCCGGAGAAGGTACTTGTGCGGTGCAGGCTTCGGAGTCATCTTCCTGATAAGGATATCGTCAGGCTTCACCTCGTGGGTCAATGAGGCGGATTTCACACCCTTGTGATTGAAAAGTTCAACGGTGACAGTAGCAGGGTTCTTCGGCATTGGAAGCATATAGACATTCTCAAATGACTTCTTGACCTTGGTAGCCTCCTCAGTGGTCTGCCACTCCTGGAACAATGTCGAGAATGACAGTTTGTAGAGTACGGTATTGGAAGCCGAATCCCGGAGCGTGATGCAGCCGTTTCCTGCTACGGGAATCTTGTCCAGATTGACCCTTCTTCCTGCCCATCCGTCGGACAATGACATCTCGTCCAGATAGATTTTCTGGCTGGTGGCATCTCCCGCAAAGATGTAGTCAATGCGCAATGTCTTGTCAGTCAGATACTTGTCAAATACATTACTTTCCTGAGCCGCGGCACCCAATGTGGCCAGCATAGCCACAGCCGCCAATGATATTATATTCCGTTTCATATTGGTATTAGTGTTATTTGATCAAGTTAAGGAACTCGTTCCGGGTCCTGGCCGAGGTCAGGAATGCTCCGGAAAAAGCGGACGTGGTGGTCACGGCATTGGACTTCTGCACTCCCCTTATCTGCATGCAGGTATGCGTAGCCTCGATTACGACAGCCACGCCCAGCGGGTTCAACGCCTCCTGGATGCAGTCCCGGATCTGGACTGTAAGCCTCTCCTGCACCTGGAGCCTGCGGGCGTAGGTCTCCACCACCCTCGCTATCTTGCTGAGCCCTGTAATCTTTCCGTTCGGAATATAGGCCACATGTGCCTTCCCGAGGAATGGAAGCATGTGGTGCTCGCAACTCGAATACAGTTCAATGTCCTTTATAAGGACCATCTGCTGGTACTCTTCGTCGAATATGGCCGATTTGATAATCTCGACCCCGTCCTGGGCATAGCCCTTGGTCATGAACTGCATAGCCTTGGCCACCCTCTCCGGTGTCTTCAGCAGGCCCTCCCTCTCAGTGTCCTCACCGAGAAGCTTCAATATTTCCTTGACGTGAGCCGCAATCTTCTCTGTCGTCCCAGCATCATATTTTTCTTCAGAACTATATGCCATTGTTGATTCTTTTATATTCAGTTCGCAGCAAATGTAATAAATTTACAGAAAATATGCAATCTTCGAGGATGAATTATCACGTGGAATCCAATTGCTCTTGACGTCTCAGTTTCAAGTCGGCCAGCAGCACGGCATACTCTTCGCTTTCCTGTGCCAAGTCCTTGGGCTTCCAGGCAACAATGAAGCGGACAGAGGCGGAAACCACCTCATATCCCCTTTCCCTGCAGTCATCCAATTTTTTCTTCATCGCAGAGGAAAGTATCGCGACGCAGGCTCCCCTTTCTCCCTGCCCGGCATCATCCTTTGTACCCAGATACAGTTTATTCCCAAAGAAAGCCAGGGAATCTCCGCTGCGTAAAGCAAGAACCTCCTTTTTCCTGGACTTGAAGAAATCCAGGAAAACATCCTTGTAGGACATCTGGAGTACAATCTCCTCAGGCATTGGATACTGTTTAGTGTCAAGGTTGTATGATGCTCCTTCCAATCCTCCGAATATTCTTGAGTCAGTGTGGATGAAAAGGCCCTTCTTCGCCCGTGTCATCCCCACATAATACTTTCGCATCTGGGCATCATCCTGCCGGTAGCCCGTCTTGACGAGCATATAAACATTGTCAAACTCAAAACCCTTTGATTTATGGATAGTTGAGATTATCACATCGGCTCCGGTGAAATCATTGAAATCCTCCAATGAGGACTCGTATGCAAACTCCAGGAAGTCGGTCCAATATTTCTCCCGGCTGGTCTTCTCGAACCTGGACATGAAATTAAGGACATAAGGCAGGCATGAACTTCTTGAATACGAGCGTTTCAATGCATCTTTTGCAGCATTCCAGACCTCCTCGGATATAACGGGCAGGATCTGGCCGCCGGGAAGAGTCATCTCCTTCTGCAATTTTTTGAAAAGATACTTCATCTCCGCCAGCCTGGTGAACTTCAAGTCTTTTCCCATTGTCTGGACGAGACGGGCCTGTACGCCACTTTTTGCCAGCATAGCCAGTATCAGGGCGGCTTCCTCATTGGTCTGGGTCAGGACACAGGCCGCGCCGCCGTCATTCCTTCGCCGCATCAGGTCAATCACCAGAGGCTCATATAAGTTATCAGAAGTATGCAATACGACTTCCACACAGCCTTTGTCGTCTGTAACAGCCTCAATCGGGGTTTTCTTCAGCCTGTTTCCTATCCGTTGCGTGAAGGCATTGGCGAATTTCACAATATTGCGGCTGCTGCGGTAATTCTGCGTCATTTCAATGAAGCGGCCTCCCGGTCTCTCGGCCAGCTTCCGCAAATACTTGGAGTCGGCGCCCCGGAATTCAAATATATTTTGGTCGTCATCACCCACGGCTATCACCCTCAATTCCTCATTGCGGTCAATAATCGCCTTTACGAGTTCGTAATCCTCTCCGGACATGTCCTGAGCCTCGTCAATGACAAGTACGGATTTCGATATCCGTGACGGCTCGGCTCCCCCATCGACAATCAGTTTTGTAGCCCTTGCCACTACATCACCTGCATCATCAAGATTCCCGACACGTCCGAGGATGTCGAAGGCATAGGAGTGGAAAGTCTTGATTTCCACAAACATAGCAGCATTGCCTATCAACTTTGCAAGCCTCTCCTTGAATTCCGTGGCCGCAGTCCGGGAGAACGTCAGCATCAAGAGCTGCTCGTGCTTGACATCCTCGAGCATCAATATTGATGCGAGCTTGTGAACAAGAACCCTGGTCTTTCCGCTTCCAGGCCCGGCGGCGACCACGATGCAGCGGGATTCCTTGTCATTGATGATTTCCATCTGCCTCGGCGAGAGCTGCCTGAAGAGCTGGTTATATTTGGCCGGAGTCAGGTTGCGCTCGATTTCCCGGACACGCTCACCCTTGAAGTACTTGGCTATGAATTTCTTGTAATCCATCCGGAAGTAGTCGCTGACGTATGCGAGAGCGGCATTGTAGTCCTTGACCATAAGGTTGGCGTACTCCCCGACAATGTGAACCTGCTGGATTTTCTGCCTATAGAACTCATCCAGCATCTTGTAGTCATCCTTCTTGTACTGGAACTTGGCATCCTTGATACGGCGGATATCCATCGCATTGTAAATCACGAGGAAGCCGCCTTCTATTTTCAACGCGCCAATCTTCGACAGGTACAGCAGGGCCTCCTCGACATCATCAAGGCTGTAATTCCACGCATTGCCAAAAAGGCCTTGTCTATCATTCATGGCATTGAGCAGCTCCAGCACGGAGAAATGAACCGACTGATCCTCCCGACCAACGACTTGCCCGTAAAGAAATTCTATGACAAAGCGGCTGACATCTATCCTTTTATCGTGTTTTACCAGGCTTGTCTCCCTGGCATTGACAAGTTTGAGCCTCATCATTCCGCCTCCTGCGCCTCCGGTGTTCTTGACATAGCCTTTGATTGTCAGAAAAAACAGGATTGTCCTGATATCCTTCTCGGAAGTAGCCTGTATTCCATCCTTGACCGCGTCATCGTTCAATTGCTTGGCAGTGATGCTGATACCTTCATCTGGAATCTTTTCAAGCAGGTACCGCTCGATTCGTGCGAAACGTTCCAGGACAGCATTCGCCCTTCGCCCGCTGGCACCTCCGTCATTTAGAAAAGCTGTCAAGTCCTTGGAGTCAGCCAGAATCCCCTCCTGTCTCATCCTGTCAACGGCCGAGATTACTTCGCTCTTTGTAAGTGCAAGTATGTCAGCAAGATAATCAATGCGGGACTCAGCCTCGGAGCCAATCCCCCTTGATTTGTATTTCTCAGAAATAAGTGACTTTATAATGCGCACGGCCTTCTCCCTGTCCTTTTCGTCGAAGAGGAGAGACTTTTCCAGACGGGTCCTCGCCTCATCCATATTGCGCACTGTAATGCCCGTCGCGAAAACCTGGGGCACATTGTTTCCCCTTTCGAGATAGCCGCTCTGCTCCAATGCAGCGACAGCCGTCCTGACCCTGGTCTCAATGTCATTGACCGAGTCGTCCCAGCCGGCTGCACGGGCAATCTCAAGGGCTGAGCAGCATACGTGCGGACGTTGCCTGGTCATTGACTTGACCGCCCGCCATACCTGCTGTATCTCACTGATGCTCAGTTTGGTCTGATTTAGCAGGATGAAATGCTTGTCCAGGTCGGCATCATTGTACAGGACATAGCAGCGGGCCTCGAGATGAGGGTCCCTGCCAGCCCTTCCCGCCTCCTGCACATAGTTTTCAAGCGAATCAGAGATGTCGTAATGAATCACCAGACCGACATCCTTCTTGTCCACACCCATTCCGAACGCCGATGTCGCCACGATAATCCGGATCTCGCCGGGCATGAAAGCCTCCTGGTTCCGGACTTTTTCATCAACATCCATCTTCCCGTTGAACGGCAATGCGGGATAGCCGTCCAAAGTCAGTTTCCGGGCAATGTCCCAGGACCTCTTCGTCCTTGAGACATAGACGATTACAGGACAATCTGACTCTGCTACAAGATTTCTGAGCAGTGCATATTTCGCATCATCAGTCTCGGCATAAAGCACTGAATAATGAAGATTGGTCCTTGAAGCCGAAGATGCGAACAGGACAAGTTCAATTCCCAGTTCCCTCCTGAAATAATCACATATATCCTGGATGACCTTCTGCTTGGCCGTGGCCGTGAAACAGGAGACCGGAACAGGCTCAAAGGATTGTTTCTTCTTCTGATACTCCCTGATGAACTTTCCGATATGCATATAGTCCACGCGAAAGTCCTGGCCCCAGGCCGAGAAGCAATGGGCCTCGTCAATGACAAAGCGGACGACAGTACGGGAGAGAAGGATCTTCTCAATTGTCTTGGACCGCAGCATCTCAGGAGAAATATAGAGCAGGGATGCCTCCCCGTCACGTACCCTTTCAATGGCATTGGATCTCTCAATCGGGTCGAGGAGTCCGTTGATGGTGACGGCATCCGTAATTCCGCGTGCGGCAAGATTGTCAACCTGGTCTTTCATCAGGGACTGGAGAGGCGAAATCACTACCGTGAGGCCTCGGATTGCACGGCCCGCCACAAGAGCCGGCAACTGGAAGGTCAATGATTTCCCTCCTCCGGTCGGGAATATCGCAAGCAGGGATTTGCCCTCGACGGCTGCCCTGGCGGCATTCTCCTGCAATGATTCCCCATCGTATTTCCGGAACTCGTCAAAGCCGAAAAACCGCTTCAGGTTTTGATGCAGGTCAAGTGTCCTGCCGCAATATGCACAGCCTTCGGAACAATGTACATGTCTCAGAAGATGGAGGAAATACTCCACCTCTGGATAGTTGTAAATAACCCAGGGCGGAGTCACTGAGCGGTGATCATTGGTGCTGGCCAGGGCGAGAGCGTATGCCAATGCGACAGGATGACTCTCAATCATCATCTCCAAGTCGGAATGGCCACAGATTTGGCCCTCAAATGTACGGGCAATGTAGGCGGAGGCTTCCTTTACAGAGCCGGGATTATCTTCTTCCAGGCCAAATCCGGAAACAAGTTCAAGAAAGCCGTCGAATTCAGCATTGCCATGAAGGAGATATCTGAAAATCAAGCGTTTGGCTGGAGAGAGACGGCTCCACTGGGAAAATTCGTCCATAAGAAAAACCCTGGCCTTCATACAGTCATTGACCGGGTTGTTCAACTGGTCACATTGGAGTTTGTCATCCTTGAGGAGTTTGTGGTATGGCCTTTCCGGGAAGAGTAATGGAGACATATAAAGTGTATCCACGGCAATCCATTCTTTCTCCTCGTCAGGGAAGTCATAGTGTACAATGCAGGAGTCCTGGTTGGGGAAAATGTATTTCAGGTCGTGATGGATGATGTTGTGTCCGCAGATGAAATCCGCATTGCGGAGCATTTCCAGAGCATTTTCCTTGGAAGCCGAATGATATGTGGCCCCGTCGTAATTCAATGCACCAATATCGTGAATCTTATGGTCTGCCAACCCGACCTCCACATCAAGAAAAGCCAGGCGTGATGAATCCGGCTTGCCCGCAGTTTCTTTTCCGTTCGCATCGTTATTTCTTAACAGCCTGTTCCAGAAAGACATATTGATTTACGTTCAACAATTGCAATATACAAATATAGTTCAAGTTTTGGAAGTTGCCAACGATTAACGTGTTCCACAACCGGCACGACTTCAAAGTCATCCATAAATTGATTTTATTTATAAATAAATTTTTCATTTATGGAAAATATACTTACCTTTGTAAAAACGATGATTATGGAAGCAACCAGACAGAAAATAGCAGCCGAGCAGATTGAAGAGGCGATGAAGGCCAGGGGGCTGGGCAGGAAGCAGTTTGCGGATTTGATGCACAGGAACCCTTCCGAGGTAACAAAATGGTTGAGCGGCAAGCACAACTTCACCATTGCCCTGCTTCAGGAGATATCAAATGTGCTCGGGGTACAGATTACCGGAGTGGAAGACATTGATGCATTGATCGATGGTTTCGAGGATGGCAATGTTCAGGATTCATTGGAGGAGCCTGTCGCTGTCTATGGGAAAGGAACCGGCCTCAGCAGGAAAATCAAGAGGCGTTCCGCCGAGCTCGGGATCAGCGCAAGGAAGTATATTGAAGGCCTGGTGGATGAGGAGATACGCAAATCCACTGAACTGCCGAAGATAGCATTCCCTCTGGCTTACAATGAGTTAGTCGAAAAGTTCGCAGGGATATTACCCTGCCCATCAGCGGAAGATTTGGCCAACGATGAAAGACTTGCGAGGATATGGAACAAATAAGAGTATTCGTTGACACAAATATTGTCCTTGACTACTTCTATGACAGAATGAGAGACGGATGTGCGAAAACTATTGTGCTAGTCGGACAGGAATCGAAGTATGAAGTGTGCATCTCGATTCTGACAGCCATTAACGTTCTATATATCGCAAAGAAGTATGCGACTACAGTGAAACCGGACGAGATTGCCAGGATATTCAGGATTCTTCCGCAAGATTATGGACAATACTGCAACGCACAAACTATCAATATCGATGATTTTGAAGACGCACTGCAGTTAGCCTGTGCTGTCAGTGGCGGTTGCAGGATATTCGTAACACGTGACAGACATATACTTGATGCTGATATCCGTTCAATTATGGTCCTCTCCCCCGAGGAGTTCATTGAAAAGGTCAAATTATAAACGCCAAGAGACTATTCACTTTCTTATTGCCACATCGATGAAGCCATTCTGCGGCATTTGCGGATAATGAGGGGAGAAAGTTCCGGATGTGTTCGGGTGCCGCATTTCTGGATAGAACGGCATTTGAAGCCGCTCCAGGACAGGACTTCCTTTACCGCTCTGACTGCACCGCTGGACTGGTGGGAAAGGATTCCGAATGGCCATATTGTCGTGCAGGCGGCGACTATCACGGCCTTTTTACCCTCGTGCAGAGGCAATGGCAAACCGCTCGGCTTTTCGCCCATCAGCGCATAGACCATCCTGTCAAAGAGAAGCTTTAGCTGGCCATTCATATTGCCCCAATAGGTAGGGGTACCGACAATGAGCCCGTCGCATTCGCCAATCATCCCCGCAACCCTCTGTGCATCGTCCTCCGGCAGGACACACTTCAGGCTGCTGCGGCATTTCATACAGGCAATGCAGGGGCGGACCTGCAGTTTACTAACTTCAATGTATGTGACTTCAGAGCCCTTGCTTTCAAGTTCTTCTTTCATAATGCCAAGCATACGGCTCACAATGCCGTTCCTTCGCGGACTGGCATTCAGAATCAATATCTTTTTCATTACTCTGCTCTCTTATTTCGGAGCAAATGTACTAAAATAATCTATGATTATGCAGATTGGTACAAAAAGTCAATGCATATATGCATATCGTTTCCCATTTTTATTGAAAATAGTTATATTTGCGCCCGAAGCGGAAGAGAAAGCAACCGATTGCTAATCGGGACCGCTTTAACGACAAGATTTTAAAGGATTTTTGATATGTATTGGACACTTGAACTCGCCGGCAGCCTGGACGATGCTCCTTGGCCGGCAACCAAAGACGAACTTATTGACTACGCCAACCGTTCCGGCGCACCGGAGGAGGTTATCGAGAACCTTCAGGAACTCGAGGACGACGGCGAGACCTACGAGAGCATCGAGGATATCTGGCCGGACTACCCTACCAAGGATGATTTCTTCTTTAACGAAGAAGAATACTAGAATTCTTCAACAGGAAGGAGGTTCACCGGAACCATTACAAGTTTGGACACCGTGTCACCCAGAGTACACAAAGCGAGTTAGGTTATATCGTGCCTGACTCGCTTTGTGCTTTAGCCCGGGGAACCAAGACATTTCTGACGGAAACGGTGCAAGAATGGTCCGAAATTCACACCAACCCGCTTCCGGTGAGACAAACGGTGAAAAAAAACGTAGATATTTTCACCGAATCCAAGCATTGGCAAAAACGGTGAAAGAAACGCAGTGATTTTCCACGGAATGTCATTATTGGCATAAACGGTGAAAATATAGGTGATAATTTCCCCTAATTTATAGCCATTAATACTTATCGCCACGAGTAACCTCTGTTTTGGAATTGCTACCAAGCCAAGTTTAACAAACAAAGCATTTAAGGAATCTGTGAAATCATCGACGAAGATATTTCATCCGACGACATCAATCTTCAGTTAAGAATCAATCAAAGCAGGAAAGGATTCGTGAATCTCTTATAAAAATGGCCACAACCTATGACATCAATCAGACAGAGCGAGTTGAATTGCCAAGGGCTTTTTCAGAAGCACGGCCCTTATTGGCACTTATACACATCTGGAAAAGAAAGCGGGTTGATTTTCAGAAATACCAAGGACTATGTCTTTGCAATGAATGTCGTTGCCCGTGCATCAATAGCAAACCCCAATGTCAAAATAATCACTTTTGCATTGATGAGCAACCACATACACATTGTCGCGGCAGGCGAAGCAGCCGATATTGTACTGTGGTTCAAGCATTTCCGAAAGAAACTATCCAGAAGTCTCGGTAATGGTCAAATCCCTGGGCAAGGTTTTCCGGACAGTTTCCGGGAGAGACTCAAGGAATTGAGTGACCTGAAAGCATTGCGGAATGTAATAGCATACGTCAACAGAAATGGATATGTAGCTGACCCTTCCTACACTCCGTTCAGCTATCCTTGGAGCGCATGCGGGTACTATTATACTCAAAATACCCCGCAGATTCGTTTCAATGAATTGGACACAGTGACCAAGAGAGAGATGTTCCGTGGCCGCGTTCCACCGTTTACTGAAGACACACTGATAGCTACCTGCGGAATTGCGACAACAGATAACCCGACATTATCAAGACGAACTTCCTGTTACATCGCCCCTCCTTCATATTGTGACATAAATATCGGCAAGTCAATGTTCAGGAATGCTCATCATTACTTCCGATCCGTGAGCAAGGATGTAGAGGCATACCGAGATGTTGCCTCCGAGATAGAGGAAGAGGACTTTCTCACAGACAGTGAGCTATTTACGCAAATATGCAATATCTTGCGTGAGCATTATCAAGGAGCGGACTTCAACAGTATTACGAAAGCCCAGAAGCTGGATCTCGCCCGGACTCTTCGCTACGATTTTCGCTCTTCAAACGGCCAGATACGCAGATTGCTGGGGTTGACGCAGTATGAAGTTGACAGTATGTTCCCCATGAGAGCCATCAGATAAATTCGGGCATCTTTATGCAAGTTGTACCCGTGATAATATCCACCAACAAGTAATTCCCTCCGGTAATCTGGAACGGTGAAAAAAAGTGTAGATATTTTCACCAAAGCCAAGCATTGGCATAAACGGTGAAAGAATGGCTAGATTTTTACACCAAATGTGGCGGGGAGCATTATCCGGATTCAGGATTATTGGAAAAATGCTAACTTTGAGGCGAAATAGATAACAACAATATGGAATACCTGTCAAAAGAAAGATACGACGAGTTGACTGCAGAGCTCAACA
>JBJEBP010000238.1:0-7804 GCA_051870135.1 Candidatus Cryptobacteroides sp.
ATTGCCGAGACGACCGGAGGAAGATATTTCAGGGCCACCGACAATACCAAGCTCTCCGAGATTTACAGTGAAATCAACAAAATGGAGAAGGCCAGGACCACCATTGACAGTTTCCCTGTTTACAAGGAGTTGTACGGGCGTTTCGGGCTTGTGGCATTGATTTGCCTCCTGCTTGAGGTCCTGCTGAGTCTCACATTGTTCAGAAAACTTCCTTAGAATATGATTTATTTCGCTAATTCACAATATCTTCTGCTGCTCGTACTGATTCCGGTGTTCCTGGTCCTGTACGGACTGACGAGGTATCTGCGCAAGAAGAAGATCCGCCGTTTCGGGGATGAGGAACTGGTCGGAAAACTTATGCCTTCCTATTCCGGAGCCAAGGGCTGGGCCAGGGCCATTCTCTTCGCCGCAGCATTCTTCTTTTTCATCATCGGAATGGCAAGGCCGCAGATTGGAGCCAAGCTGAAGGAACACAAGAGTCGTGGTGCGGAGGTGATGATTGCGCTGGATGTATCCAACTCAATGCTGGCCAAGGATTATTCACCTTGCCGCCTTGACAGGGCGAAACTGGCAATCTCCCGCCTGGTGGACAAGCTGGACGGGGACAGGATAGGCCTGGTGCTTTTCGCCGGGACTTCATTCGTGCAGCTGCCGATTACGACGGATTATGTTTCAGCCAAGATGTTCCTCGGAAGCATTTCCACTGAGTCGGTCGCGGTCCAGGGCACGGCAATCGGGGATGCTGTCAATACCTGCATCAGGAGTTTCAGCGCCCAGAGCGAGCGGAGCCGGGCCATCATTGTCATCACGGACGGTGAAAATCACGAGGATGATCCGGTTGAGGCTGCCAAACAGGCTGCTGAAATGGGCATCAAGGTGTTTACTATCGGTGTCGGTTCGCCAGAGGGACAGCCTATTCCGGTGGCCGGAGGGCTTCTGAAGGATTCCAAGGGAGAGATTGTGGTCACGAGGCTGGATGAGTCTGTGCTGAAGGAGGTGGCCAGGGCCGGCGGCGGGGCATACGTGCGTGCCGGCAATGAGGAATTCGGCCTGAACCCGATTATCTCGGAAATCAAGCGCCTGGACCAGGAGGAGTTCAACTCCATTGTCTTCGAGGAATATGACGAGCAGTATATGTACTTCTTTGCCATTGCACTGGTGCTGTTTGTGATACAGATGCTGGTCGGAGAGAGGAAGGTTCTCAGGAATCTGTTCGATAGATAAGATGCTGGATATGAGAAAGTTGATATATACATTGATATTCCTTGCCCTGCCTGTGGCGATGTCCGCCCAGGTTGACCGGAAGGAGGTCCGCTCCGGGAACAGGCAGTTCCGCCGGGAGAACTACAAGGAGGCCGAGATTTCATACAGGAAGGCCCTGGTGAAGGATTCCCTGTCCTTCGCGGCGAATTACAATCTTGCCAATGTCCTCTATCGCGGGGAACATTATGACGAGGCGGGAAAGATTATGGAGACGGTCAAGGAGGCGGCTCCGGCCTCGGAGTACGGGGCTGACTATTTCTTCAATGCCGGTGACATTGCATTGGCGAAGAAGGACTATGCCGCGGCCGTGGATGCTTTCAAGCAGTCACTTCTGCTGAATCCGGGGGATCTCCAGGCCAAGGAAAACTATATCTATGCCAGGAAAATGCTTGAGGACCAGCAGCAGAATGGCGGTGGCGGGGGCCAGGACAATCAGGATAATCAGGACAACCAGGATAATCAGGATAATCAGGACAATCAGCAGAATGACCAGAACCAGGACCAGCAGGACCAGGACCAAGACCGGAATCAGGACAATCAGGGAGGCCAGGACAAGCCTCAGGAAGGTCAGGGCCAGCAGCCTGTAAACATATCCCCGCAACAGGCCCAGCAGATGCTCAAGGCAGTGCAGGCCAAGGAGAAGGAGACCCAGGACAAGGTCAACAAGGAGAAGGCCGAGGCCCTCAAGTCAAGGCAGAAAGAAAAGAACTGGTAACAGGAATCAGCAATGGAGAGAAAAGAGAGAGAAAACGGATTGAAGAGAACGGGCCTCGTTACAATGGCCTTGTCGTTGTTCTCATTGATATTGACGGCAATGCCGGCCTTTGCCCAGTCATCCATAAAGGTGGAGGCTCCAAACATTGTCGGGGCGGACGAACAGTTCAATGTGACCTTCATCATCGAGGGTGAGGACAGGCCGTCGGAGTTCATTTGGGACAAGGGTGAGGATTTCGACCTGGTCTGGGGCCCGCAGCAAGGTTCATCCACCAGCGTTTCGTTCGTTAACGGCAAGCGTACCAAGTCCTCGCAGTTCACCTACATCTACATTCTCAAGCCGCGGAGGACGGGACAGTGCGTGATTCCTTCGGCCGTGGCCAAGTTCAAGAACCGGGAAGCATCTTCCAGCCCCAAGGCGGTGAAGGTGCTGGACCAGGGTTCATCTTCTGGCGGACAGCAGTCTTCAGGCTCCTCTTCTTCTGGAAGCAATGCCCAGACCACAAGCTCAATATCTTCGGATGACCTGTACCTGAGCCTGAAATTGAGCCGTACCGACGTTGTGCTCGGAGAACCGGTCACCGCTGAACTGAAACTCTACCAGAGAGTGGGCATAGCAGGATTCGAGGGTGCCAGGTTCCCGTCATTCAACGGATTCTGGAGCCAGGAGACGGCAGCTCCGACCAATATCGAGTTCGAGAGGGAGGATGTTGGCGGCCAGCTTTACAATTCGGCCCTTCTCCGGCGTTATGTCCTCATTCCGCAGCAGGCCGGGAAACTTGTAATCGAGCCGGCTGAACTTATCTGCCTGGTCAATGTCAGGACGGCATCGAGGACGGGTAACAGCTTGTTTGACAGTTTCTTCGATGACGGTTATACTACAGTCCGCAAGCGTATCAATTCAAAGGCGGTGACAGTCAATGTCAGGGAACTGCCAGCTGGCGCACCGGCCGGTTTCGGCGGAGGTGTCGGCCAGTTCAGGATATCGGCCAGCCTTTCGAAGAATGAGCTCAAGGCCCACGAGGCCGGGTCGTTGATTGTCACGGTTTCAGGCCGGGGAAACCTGTCCCTGCTTGAGGCACCGGACATCAAGTTCCCGCCTGATTTCGAGGTCTATGACGTGAAGTCCACCACCAATGCGGACAAGAGTACGGGAGGTACCACGGGCAGCCGGGTATTCGAATATCCATTCATTCCGAGAAGCCACGGTGACTTCACTATCGGGCCTGTAGCATATTCATATTATGATGTCAATGCGGGGAAATATGTGACTATCACTTCCGATGCCCTGGAACTCAAGGTCGGGAAGGGCTCAGTACAGAGCCAGGATGGACAGATGGTCCAGACCCCTTCTGCGGACAGGAAGGACGTCAAGAATCTCGGCGAGGATATCAGGTTCATTGTCAGGGACCTGCCTAAATATTCATTCGGACGGGCATTCTTTGTCAACAGTCTTGGCTTCTGGATTGTCGCCGTATTGCTTGCGGCATTGGCCGTAGTCGCCTGGCTTGTTTTCCGCGGAATGGCGGCAAGGAAGGCCGACGTGGCCGGTACCAGGACAAGGCGTGCCACCAAGATGGCCCTGGCAAGGCTCAAGACCGCCTCGGGCTATCTCAAGCAGAATCTCGGGGCGGCATTCTACGAGGAACTCCACAAGGCCCTGCTCGGCTTCATCTCCGACAAGCTGAATATCGGGGTTGAGGACCTGAACAAGGAGAACATTTCCTCCCGTCTTCTCGAAGGCGGTGTGGCACAGGAACTTGTGGATTCATACATCTCTCTTGTGGATGCCTGCGAGTATGCTAGATATTCCCCTGACTCAGGCAATGAGGCCATGACAACCCATTACAATGAAGCCGTAAGAATCATTTCATCCATCGATTCTACAATGAAGTCACATAAGAAAACCCAGCCTGCATACGGTGCAATGTCCATCATCGTGCTGATGCTTGCCTTGCCGTCAGTCCTCAGGGCGGAGAACCAGAACGCCCTCCTCGATTCACTCTGGCAGAAAGGTGTGTCCGCATATTCCGACGGACGTTGGGAGGAAAGCGCAAATGCCTGGGAGTCCCTCAGGGGAGCCGGCGTGGAGTCGGCCGAGCTTTACTACAATCTGGGCAATGCCTACTTCAAGACTACGGAAATAGGCAAGGCTGTCCTCAATTACGAAAGGGCATTGAGACTGGATCCTTCGTTCAGCGATGCCCGCTTCAATCTGGAATTTGCGCGTTCAATGGTGCAGGACAGGATTGACGAGGTACCTGAATTCATACTCAAGAGCTGGGCGAGGAAGATTAGTTACCTGATGAACTCTGATGCCTGGGCCATTCTGTCACTGGTCCTGTTCGCTTCATTCCTCGTAATGCTTCTGCTCTTCCTGCTTGGTCCGCGGGTCGGTCTTAGAAGGACCGGGTTCTACTCTTCCATTGTCCTGATACTGTTGTCCATAGGCTGCTACAGCTTTTCCGTATGGCAGAGAAATGTTTACCGCCGTGCGGACTCAGCTGTGGTAATGAAGCCGGTATCATCCGTAAAGAGTTCACCTTCAGAGGAATCCTCCAAGGATCTCTTCCTGCTTCACGAGGGAACTGAGGTCGATGTCCTGGATTCCGTGGGCAATTGGGTGAATATTTCCCTTTCCGACGGAAGGCAGGGCTGGATTATGGCCGGCGACATTGAAATTATTTAGTTTCCGCAATCCACAGGAAGATAATATGACTTTCCGCAGCATAATGATGTCCCTTGCCGTGATGGTTGTTCCGGCGGGGACATTTGCGTTTGCACAGCAGCAGGACCATCTCAGGTTCGCATTTCTCACCGACACCCACATTGCGGTGGGAAGCCAGTCGATAAATGACCTTTCGGCTTGCATCAAAGATATAAATAACTATGACTCATTGGATTTCGTGATTTTCGGAGGAGATGTCACCAACTTCGGTTCCGATGAGGAAATCCGCCTTGCCAAGACTATGACCGACTCTATCCGCCGGCCTGTCTATGTGGTCCAGGGCAATCACGATGCGAACTGGTCCGAGAGCGGCTGCGGCACGTTCAAGGAGGTTTTCGGCTATGAGCGTTTCCTTTTCAGGGCTGGCGGCTGGCGTTTCATCGGATGCAACAGCGGACCGGATATGAGAATGGCCCCCGGTCTGGTGCCTAAGGAGACGATGGAATGGCTTTCGGAACAGGAACCGGGGGAGAAGACCGTCTTCATAAACCATTATCCGATGGACTCCTCAGTCCTGAATTATTTCGATGTGACCAAGGAACTCAAGAGGCTGGATACCAGGGTGGTTATCGGCGGTCATCTTCACGCCAACAGGGAGAAGAACTACCAGGGCATCCCGGCTGCGATATGCCGTTCCACATTGGCCGCCGGCAAGACTCCGGGCTATACTGTGGTCAGGATTGACGGGGACCGTATCTCATTCTCCGAGAGGAGGTTATATGGAGGGACTGCGGTCGAATTGGAGCCTTGGGCCGCTTTTGATCTCGCTCCTGTGCAGGATACCGTGCACTATGACAGCCACGGCCTGCCGTCCGATTATCCGTGGATGAGATATGATGTCAATGAGGAGTTTCCACAGGTCAGGGAGGTATGGAAGAAGAATTACGGGGCAAACATAGCCGCCGGCTTTGCCTGCGACAAGGACAAAGCCTTCTTCCCGCTCGCCTCGGGTTCAATGCTGGCGGTATCGCTGAAGGACGGCTCGGTCAGATGGAAGGTGGACTTTCCCGGAAAGATTTACTCCACTCCGGCATTGTCCGGGAAATATCTGGTCTTCGGCTGCTCTGACGGCAATATTTACGCCCTGAATGTCTCTGACGGCTCATTGAAATGGTCATTCAAGACGGAGAAGGCGGTTCTCGCCTCACCTGTGATAATGGACGGGAAGGTCTATGCAGGCGGTTCCGACGGGGCTTTCAGATGCATTGACCTCAAGACAGGCAAGGCTGTCTGGACTTACGGCAATGTCGAGGGCCACGCAGTTTCCACACCATACGTGGACGGGGAAAGGGTGGTTTTCGGCACCTGGGGTGGCAAGCTGTATTCGCTTGATTCCGGGACAGGCAGGGAGCAATGGATCTGGTCAGTTGGCAAGGCTTCTAAAATGTACTCTCCGGCTTCGACATTGCCACTGTACTCCTCGGGCAGGATTTTCGTTGCCGTGCCTGACAGGCAGGTCTATGCAATTGACGCTGCCACGGGACGTCAGCTTTTCAGGGTGAGGGGCGGCCGTGACGCGATATGCCTCGGAAGTGACGGGCTGACGGTGTATTCCAAGGAGATGTTCGGGAGGGCCTATGCTTTCCCTGCCAATGTTGCAGTACCTTCAGGGGATGTTCTCCCGGACAACTGCAAGACCTGGACCGCCGTCAACCACGCCGGCTATGACATTGCCCCGACCGCATTGTCGGAGAAGGACGGAATTCTCTTCATTCCGACCGACAAGGGCAATATCATTGCCCTGAATGCCCCTGACGGCACATTCCTCTGGGCCCACAAGCTTTCCACCGCCCTGGTCAATCCTCTCCGCCACTTGACTTTCGCCGGGAAAAATGCTATCTTGGCCTCCACTATGGACGGCACTGTCGCATTGATGATGCTTTAGAATGTAGGTTATGGGAACAAAAGATATAACAAATGTCAATGTTGACGCCTTGTTTGAAAAGATAGCGGCTCTGATTGAGGAGTCCAGAAAGAAGGTTGCCAAGGCCGTGAACATTGCGGAGGTGTACACGAAATATGAAATCGGCCGCTATATCGTGGAAGATGAACAGGAGGGGAAGTATAGAGCGGCCTACGGGAAGCAGGTGCTGCCGCTTCTTTCCCGGAAGTTGACAGTGCGGTTCGGCAACGGTTGGTCGCTCGAAACTCTCAAAAATGCTCGAAAATTCTATTCGGTATATACGACGCAAGAAATTGGGCCAACAGTGTTGACCAAATCTGTGAATGAAACACATTCGGCAAATTTGGTAAACAGTGTTGACCAAATTCAAAACACCCCAGCATCATCCCACAAGTTTGTTCTGAGCTGGAGTCACTACCTCAATCTTGGATTGAAGTGTTCGAGGAACAGGAGGATTATGAACAATAACACTAATTTCGACATATAATGAACATTATCAAGACATCTGTACTGGCAGCCGGACTGCTGATGGCCTCTTTCCAGGTCCGGGCAGCCTCCAATGTGATTGAAGAAGATTGGCAGAATCCGGAAGTGTTTGAAATCAACAGGCTTCCGATGAGGGCCAGCTTCACGACAGACCAGCAGAAGACATTGAGCCTCAATGGAGAATGGAAGTTCAACTTCTGCGAGAATCCTTCAAGCCGGACTGTCGGATTTCAGGCTGTGGATTTCAATGATTCGACTTGGGACAATATCCCGGTGCCGGGGCTCTGGGACTTCTACGGCTATTGCGACCCGATGTATCTCAATGTGGGATACCCGTGGAGGGGACATTATGAGAACAATCCTCCTTTCGTCCCGGAGGAGCATAACTATGTGGGACAGTACCGCCGCTCTTTCCTCGTTGAGGCAGGCTGGATTGGCAGGCAGATATGCCTCTGCATAGGTTCTGCCACCTCCAATGTACGTGTCTGGGTGAACGGAAAGGAAGTGGGATACAGCGAGGACAGCAAGCTTGAGGCCCGCTTCGACATTACGAAGTATGTCAAGGCCGGAGTCAATACCATTGCGCTGGAGATTTTCCGCTGGTGCGACGGTACCTATCTTGAGGACCAGGACTTCTGGCGTTACGCAGGTATTGACAGGGGAGTGTATGTTTATACCAGGGAGCAGAAGAGAATTGAGGATATCAATGT
>JBJEBP010000239.1:0-7780 GCA_051870135.1 Candidatus Cryptobacteroides sp.
CCCTCCGGCCCTCGCTCCGATTGAGGTGGTAATGGTGCCGATTTACAGGACCGACGATGAACATTCTGCAGTGCTTGCAAAGATGAACGAGGTCAAGAAGGCTCTCGAGGCAGCAGGACACAGCGTCAAGATTGACGACAGGGACACTCTCCGTCCGGGATTCAAGTTTGCGGAATGGGAACTCAAGGGCGTTCCTGTAAGGCTTGCAATGGGTGCACGTGACCTCCAGAACGGTACTGTCGAGATTCACAGGCGTGATACTCTCGAGAAGAAGACCATAGCCCTCGAGGGTGTGGACAAGTACATTGAGGACCTCCTCGTGGATATCCAGAAGACCATTTACAACAAGGCATTGACCTATAGGGATACTCATATCCAGAAATGTGACAACTGGGAGGAGTTCAAGGAGAAGATCCAGCAGGGCGGCTTCCTCCTCTGCCATTGGGACGGCACGGCCGAGACCGAGCAGAAAATTAAGGAGGAGACCAAGGCTACAATACGCTGCATCCCTGTGGACAGCGTAGTCTGCAAGGAGGAGGGAGTGGACATCTACTCCGGCAAACCGTCCCACGAGAGAGTGGTATTCGCAATTTCATATTAATCCCGGAGTTTCGCATTTGGGAGACTAGAGACTTTTGTCAATATGAGAAGATTTTTTATTGTTTCCCTGATGGCTGCGCTTTTTTGTAATGTCATCAGTGCGCAGGAAGTGACAGATGCGCAGAAGGCTGCCGAAGAGGCTGCCAAGGCCATCGCAGGCGCTCCCCAGGCTGAGGTCAAGGTGAAGAAGCCACGCTATTGGACCAACTCCCTCCTGACCAAGCTGGATTTTGGCCAGTCTTCGTTCACCAATTGGGCTGCCGGCGGATACAACAACTTTACATTGAAGTCCTTCATTGATGCGAATGCGAATTACAAGAAAAACGACTTGTTCTTCAACAACCGTCTTCAGCTGGACTACGGCTTCCTGTATTCTGCGGACAAGCCTGTGATCCAGAAGAGTGATGACCGTATCTATTATGAGGGAAAGTTCGGTTACAAGGCCACGAACAAATTGAATTATTCCGCACAGTTCAACTTCAGGTCGCAGTTCTCCGACGGGTTCAATTATCCTGTACCGAAACAGCCGTCAGATGTGGCGGACGAGGATTGGGATCCGGGCAAGAAGGAATGGAAGGATGCCCGTGTGAAGAAATCCGGCTTCCTGTCCCCGGCCTATACCAATGTTGCGCTCGGTATTGACTGGGTGCCTACCAAGTGGTTGACTGTCAACCTGGCACCTCTCACCGGCGGTTTTGTCATTACGACGGATGAGGACTTGAGGAAAGCCAACGGTATGGTGAGGCAGAAGAAATACAAGGACACGGAAGCCTTCCCTGACGATTTGGGAGAGTATTACAAGTCGGCAAGGTTCGAGTTCGGTGCCCAGCTCAAGATTGACGGAAGGCTCAAGGTCAATGACAATTTTTCCTATACGTCACAGCTCGTTCTCTTCTCCGACTATCTGAACAAGCCACAGAACATTCGTGTGAACTGGGATAACAGGATTGACTGGAAGATAGCTAAGTATTTCTCATTGACAGTCACGACCAACCTCATCTATGATGACAGGGTGATGGTGAAGACGGAAAAGATTCTTGAGAAATATCCGGAAGGCAGGAAGATGGTTCAGTTCAAGGAATCTTTGGCCTTCGGATTCTCTTATACGATTGCTTCACGAAACAGATAATGGAAAAATCTTTTGAAAGGATTGCGGGAGGGCTGATTTCTCAAGGGGAGACAGCCCTCCTTGCCGTTAGCGGCGGCATTGATTCAATGTGTATGGCGGAACTGGCTTTCCGGTGCGGGCTGGATTTTGCCGTGGCTCATTGCAACTTCCATCTCCGCGGCGAAGAAAGTGACGGGGATGAGGCACTTGTCAGGGAATGGGCTGAGTCGCACGGCGTGAGGTTTCACCGGGCTGACTTCGATACCGAGTCCTATGCCCGGAAGTATTCGGTCAGCATTGAGATGGCTGCAAGGCAACTCAGATATGACTGGTTTATCGAAGTCTGTGAAGAGAACGGCTACGATGTCCTCGCCGTGGCCCATAATGCCAATGACAATGCGGAGACATTGATTCTCAATCTATTACGTGGGACAGGACTGAAAGGACTAACAGGAATGAATGCTGATGGCTTTGTCCCTGCTCCTGGTGGGGAACGTGTCCGTATGGTTCGTCCTCTGCTCTGTTTTTCGAGGATGGAAATAGAGGAGTTTGCGGCTGCGGAAGGCGTGAAGTATCGTGAGGACCTTACAAACAGGGAAACTGTCTATAAACGTAATAAGCTGAGGCATAATGTTTTCCCTGTGTTTGAGGAAATCAATCCTTCATTTCTGAAGACATTCGCCCGGGAAATGGAAGTTTTCAAAGTTGAGAATGATATTGCGGAGGAGTATTACCTTCTGGCCGATGTTACGGAGCCTGTTTCGGAGGGGGAGAGGCTTCGAATCAATGTTGGCAAGCTTCTTTCCGTAAGACATTGGGAATATGTACTTTACCGTCTTGTGGAGAGGTATGGCTTCAGGGACAGGCTCCTGGAGCCGGTAGTGCGTTTGCTTAAGTCCGGAGAAACATTGTCCGGCAAGGTTTTCGAGGCACCGGGTTTCAGGCTCGTTACTGAGCCGGGAGTGCTGGTGGTCAGGGAGTTCCAACAGGAAAACGGCTCCCGGATATCCCGTAACGGATTGTCACGGAAACCGTTTGGCCAGACTTTGTCGGAGAACGAATCCTGCTCCGTGGTAAGGACAGACGGGAAATATGAGTTTGACGGCAAGTGCTTCAGTGTCAATACTGAGGATGCAGGTGAGGACCCTGTTGCGAAGGCCAGGACGCTTTCCGGAAGGGGAGTCATTGCCCTGGACGCAGGGTCAATGAAGATGCCTTTTATCGTAAGGACCTGGAGAAATGGCGACTGGATGCGTCCGCTGGGAATGAAGGGGAAGCGGAAACTGAGCGATATCTTCACTGATCTCAAACTTGGCAGGGAGGCCAAGTCCCGGGCACTTGTGGTCGTTGCTCCAGGACTTTATTCCGGAGAAGCGGTTCAGGACAATGCTGCAGTCCGGGGCAATGAAAAAGCCGGAGAGCGTGTCGCAGCAGTGTGCGGTTACTCTTCCGGCTCATTCTTCTGCAGGGTTGACGAGGCTGTGAAGGTTACCGGCTCGTCAACATCCGTCATCTGCCTGGACTTTTACTTTATTTCCAATACGTAAGGCATTCTGGCATAGACCTTTCCTGTGGAGGCGGCATTCCAGTTGCGGAAAGCCCTGCCCACTGACTCGAACGGTGTCCCGGTGAGGGCATCCGTGCTTCCGGTAAGGTTCTCGAGAATGATGTCGAGCGTGGTCATAGGCTTCGGATAAGTGGCAATGTTCCAGGTGCTGAGGTCAGCCTCCGGGTCGCCTGCAGCTATTGAAGCATATTTCACGGCATCTGCCAATGTCCCGATTTCATCAACAAGACCAATCTTGAGCGCATCCGAGCCTGTCCAGACACGGCCCTGGGCTATTTCGTCAATGACGTCCTTGTCCATTCCTCGTCCGGCTGAGACATTTTCAAGGAAGGCCTCGTAAATGTCATCGACGGACTGCTGCATGTATGCAGTCTCCGCAGCATCCAGAGGACGGCTGAGCGAATACATGTCACTATGGCTGCTTGAACCTACATTGGTGACTCCCACGTGGAAAATCTTGTCGGCTGTGCCGCTGAGGTCAGGAATCATGCTGAATACCCCGATGGATCCGGTCAATGTGCTCCTGTCCGAGAAAATCTTGTCGCAACTGTTTGATATCCAATATCCTCCTGAAGCGGCGTAGTTTCCGTAGGATGCAATCACCGGCTTGTCTTTGCGGAGAAGGTCAATTTCGGTGCGGATTTTTTCAGATGCCAGGACGCTTCCGCCCGGGGAAGCAACCCTGAGTACAACTGCCTTGACGGTGGAATCTGCCCTGACTGAGGATATTATCCTTGCAAACCTGTCTCCTGCCACTTCCTGCTTGTCATTGCCGTCCACAATCTCTCCTTCTGCGAAAATAATGGCGATTTTGCGCTTTGCAGTGGATGCTGTCTGCACATTGACAGTAACATAGTCATTGAGGGTGATGAATTTCACATCCTCGTATTTGTTTTCCTTTGCGTGGATGGTTACCTTTTCCTTGAGCTCCTCCTTTGTCAGAAGTTCGTCCACAAGTTTGTTGGCGAGGAAGTCTTCAGGTGTATTTAGCTTCAGGCCCTCTATCATTCCGTCGAGGTCAGCGCGGCTGATTTCCCTGCTTGAACAGATTGCGTCAGCCATTCCGTCCCACATTGAATTGATCATTTCCCTGGTCTGGAGCAGGTTCTCCTCGCTCGGCCTGCTCTTGATGTACATTTCGCCGGCGGACTTGAACTTGCCGTGACGGATGAGCTGGACATTGACCCCGAGTTTGTCAAGGAGGTCCTTGAGGAATATCATCTGGGTCCCGACTCCGACCATCATATTTGAGCCGCCCTTGTAGCTGCCCATATAGATTTTGTCGGCTACGGATGCGAGGTAATAACTTCCGGTTCCCGGGTTTTCAGTATAGGCTACTACCGGCTTCCCGGAAAGCCTGAATGAACCGAGGGCCTGCCTGAGCTCCTCTACCGGGGCGATTCCGCCGGCTGTCATTCCGTCAACCTTGAGGTAAATGCACTGGACTGCAGGGTCTGATGCGGCCTTGTCGATAGCCCTTACAGCGTCCCACAGCCCTATTGTTCTTACATCCTGTCCCTGAATCAATGTCATAGGGTCGCTTTCCTGCGTCTGCTCCGCGATTGATATCTTGGACATATCCATCAGGAGTACCCCTGAGCGCGGCATTGCAGGAGTCGAACCGCCCAATGTTGCCACGGCTCCGATGAATCCGAAAAACAGCATTGAGCTGAGGATTCCCATAATGATGAGGCCGGCTATCACGGCCAATGTCATCTTCAAAAAATCTTTCATATTTCTCTCAAATTTCCGCAAAGTTAGGAAATAATCTTTTCTTCTTCGTAAAGAATTCGTAATTTCGCATCTTATTGTACAAATGAACTGTTCTATTGTACAGGCGAACAATTTAATGAACTTTTTATGAAACCTTCGATACCTAAGGGAACCAGGGATTTCGGCCAGGAGGAGATGGCCGCCAGAAATTATATATTCGATACAATCCGCTCAGTTTACAGGACTTACGGCTATGTCCAGATTGAAACTCCTGCGATGGAGAATCTTTCCACATTGCTCGGAAAATACGGCGACGAGGGAGACAAGCTCCTTTTCCGCATCTTGAACAGCGGCGATGCGTTCTCCGGGGTGGATTTCGATGAATGCAGGAATGAGGACGGCTCCCTCAACAGCAACAAGGTTTCAATGAAGACCTGCGAGAAGGGCCTCCGTTATGACCTGACCGTGCCTTTCGCAAGATATGTGGTCCAGCACCAGAATGAGATTGCATTTCCGTTCCGCCGTTTCCAGATACAGCCTGTGTGGCGTGCGGACAGGCCCCAGAAGGGACGTTACCGCGAGTTCTATCAATGCGACGCGGATGTTATCGGCAGCAAGTCCCAGCTCAATGAACTGGAACTTGTCCAGATTGTGGACAGGGTCTTCACCAAGTTCGGAATCAATGTCGCCATCAAAATCAACAACAGGAAGGTGCTGACGGGTCTGGCCGAGATTGCAGGGTTCCCGGACAAGGTCACTGACATTACTGTGGCCATAGACAAGCTGGACAAGATTGGCCTGGAGGCTGTTGAGGCCGAGATGAAGGAGAGGGGATTGACCGACCAGGCTGTGGCCGTGATTGAACCTGTGCTTCTTCTTGAGGGTACGACTGAGGAGAAGATTGCGACAATGCGGGGGCTGATGCAGGGAAATTCCGCTTCCGGCATTGTCTCGGAGACCGGTCTGCTCGGCCTGGACGAACTTGCTGAGTTGTTCGGCTTCATTGAGGCTGCCGGGGTAGGCCAGAAGGTCGAGATGGATTTGTCACTGGCCCGTGGCCTGAATTATTATACCGGTGCGATTTTCGAGGTCAAGGCCTTGGACTATGCTATCGGAAGTATCTGTGGCGGAGGACGTTACGATAATCTTACCGGCATTTTCGGCCTGCCTGGAATGTCCGGTGTGGGCATTTCTTTCGGTGCGGACAGGATTTACGATGTGCTGAAGGGCCTGGACAAGTTCCCGAAGGATATAGCAGGCTCGGCTACCGTGCTGTTCGCCAATATGGATGCCGATGCGCTTCCGTATGTCATCCAGGTTGTGAAGTCTTTGCGTGGGGCAGGTGTCTCCTGCGAGATTTACCCGGACAAGAGCAAGCTCAAGAAGCAGTTTGACTATGCCGACAAGAAGGGTATTCCGTTCGTTTCCATCAATGGCGGTGACGAGGCGTCCTCAGGTATTGTCAATTTGAAGAACCTCGCATCCGGTGAACAGAAACAGTTCGCCAAGGATGATATCGAGGGAATGAAGGCGTTCTTTGCTGCCAGGTAGTTATGGAGGAGGTTGTCGAGGAGCCGGAATTGTCCGGGGGAACGGTCGGCCGCAGGGCCTATGGCGTGGCTGGCGGCGGGGTTCCGGTCGCACCTGGCTCCGGTCCGGAAAGGAATGTCTCCAGCAGGCGCAACACCATACTTGGCTACATTGCCGGTATTGTCACGGGCGTTACATACGGCCTTAATCCGTTGTTTGCCAAGCCTCTCCTCGAGATGGGCGTCTCGGTGGATACAATGCTGAGTATCAGATATCTGCTGGCTGTCGTCATTCTCGGAATCTGGCTAATTGCAAGAAAAGAATCCCTGCGGGTCAATGCAGCCCAGGCAGTTCGCCTCGTACTGCTCGGAATCTTCTTTGCCCTCAGCAGCGCGACATTGTTCGTATCCTACAACTACATTCCGGCCGGCCTTGCGACTACGATAGTTTTCCTCTATCCCGTGCTGGTGGCATTGATAATGGTCTTTCTGAAGGTCTATCCGACCTGGCAGGTCTGGCTGTCCATATTCCTGACTTTTGCAGGTGTCGTGATATTGAGCCTTCCCTCGTCAGGCATATCGTTCAATGCTGCAGGCCTTCTTCTGGCCGGAGCCTCAGCCCTGGTTTATGCGATGTATCTGATAATCGTGAACCGGAGCCGCCGCCTGAGGACGGTATCAAACCACGTCCTGACATTCTACGCCCTTCTATTCGGCTCGTGCCTTTTCGTAGGCCACGGCCTGTTTACTGGCACCAATATGCTGGCTGGTGTTCACGGCTGGCTTTGCTGGCTTTGTCTGGTCGGACTGGCAGTTTTTCCGACATTGATGTCGCTTCTCTGCCTGGCCGTATCGACAAGGCTGATAGGCGCAACCCGCACTTCGGTCCTAGGTGTGGCCGAACCTGTAACCGCCATTTCGGTAGGCTGCATTTTCTTCAATGAGTCCCTGACTGTCAATGTGATAGTGGGCGTGACGATTACTTTGTTCGCCGTGACTTTCATGGCCCTGACGGATCGCCGGCGCTGATGCGGAAGACCACTAGGTCCCGAAAGAAAATCTGAGGAAGCGTTTCTTGCGCATTATCTAGCCCGCTGCCAATTCTGTCTGTGAAATGGCTCTTTCCCGGCTGTTTTGCCGCTACCCGGGTAAATTTTCAAGAAAAAATTTGTTTTCCAATAAATAATGCTTATCTTTGCAAAACCAAAACATCGCGGGGTAGAGCAGTTGGTAGCTCGTCGGGCTCATAACCCGGAGGCCGGA
>JBJEBP010000240.1:0-7769 GCA_051870135.1 Candidatus Cryptobacteroides sp.
GGGCAACTCCCTGATGTTCCAGAGATTCCCGACCCACGAGGGCTATGATGATCCGCAGCTTTCCAATTTCTACGGAATGGCCATGCCATTGGTCAAGAGGGGAGTGCCGGTAAGCATTGTCCACATTGAGAATCTCGGCTTCGAGAAGGCTCTCGCTGACACGAAGGTCCTCATCATGACTTATTCCAATATGAAGCCTCTTGATCCAAAGGCACACGAGTATCTCGCCGACTGGGTGAAGAATGGCGGTATTCTCCTCTATGCAGGCAGGGACAATGACCCGTTCCAGACTGTGTCCGAGTGGTGGAACAAGGATGGAAATACTTATGCGGCCGCTTCAGACCATCTCTTCTCCCTTATGGGAATTGATGCAGGTGCACCTGCAGGAGAATATGCATACGGAAATGGCCGTGTCCGCATTATCCGCCAGGACCCTAAGGAATTTGTGCTTTCCGAGGGCGGGGACAAGGCCTTGGTTGACGCTGTAGAGGAACTTTACGGCGGCATTGAAATGAAGAACAACTTCATCCTCGAAAGAGGACAGTACAAGCTCGTTGCAGTCATGGACGAGAGCGTGACCGCCGAGCCGCTTCATCTGGACGGAATGTACATTGACCTTTATGACCCGGAACTTCCTGTTTATCAGGGAATTGAAATTAGGCCTGGCACGCAGAGGCTTCTTCTCGACCTGTCAAAGGCCAGCCCGAAGAAGGCTACGATTCTCGCTGCTGCAAGCCGTGCGGAGAACGTTGAGGCTGGACGCAGGTCACTCTCCTTCATTGCCAAGAGTCCGATTTCTACCGTCAATGTATCTAGAGTATCGCTTCCAAAGGCTCCGGAATCATTGAAAGTCAATGGTGCCGATGTCCTTGACCGGAATTGCTGGGACGAGGCCAGCCATACTTATCTTCTCCGTTTTGACAATGACCCGGACGGAGTCAGTGTGGAATTTGGCTGGTAATACTGGGCAACAACAAAAACACAGATATGAAGAATACAATATTATTGACATTGTCTCTTGCGGCCCTGGCGGCCTGCGGGACAGACACCCCGGCTGGGAAGAACAGCCTGAGGGCGCCGGCCTATCCGCTGGTCAGCATTGACCCTTATACAAGCGCCTGGTCAGCATCGGACGAACTCTACGGCTCCTCAGTCCAGCATTGGACAGGGAAGGAATTCCCCCTGATTGGAGCCCTGAAGGTGGACGGGGAGGTATACAGGTTCATGGGCATTGAGGATTCTGACCTGCTCACCCTTGTTCCTGTGGCCCAGGAGGCAGAATGGACCGGAAAATATACCGAGGCCGAGCCTAAGGGAGACTGGACAGCCGCTGACTACAATGACAAGAAATGGTCGGTCGGCAAAGGTTGTTTCGGGACACCGGACGAGAAGTATGCCCAGACTCTCTGGGAATCCAGGAACATCTGGGTCAGGAGGGAGATTGAACTTCCCCAGGATGTGGCTGAGCGTCAGGTATTTCTGTATTTCAGCAATGATGACAGGGCCATATTCTACATCAATGGCGAGAAAATTACTGATACCGGCAATACATGCAACCACGATGCCGTGAAGCCTCTCGGCAAGAAGGCCATGGCCGCACTCAAGCCGGGTCGCAATGTCCTCTCGGCAACCTGCGAGAATACCGGTGGACTTGCTGTCATTGACTTCGGACTGAAGACCCAGGCTGAGAAAGTTACTGCTCTTGAGAAAACGGCCGTGCAGACCTCAGTGGATGTGCAGCCTACGCAGACTCACTATACCTTTGCCTGCGGTCCGGTTGACCTTAAGCTTTCATTTACGGCCCCTCTCTTCCTTGACAATCTCGACCTTGTCAGCCGTCCTGTGAACTATATCCGTTACGAGGTGGCCTCCAATGACGGAGCGGACCACGAGGTTTCGGTCTATTTCGAGGCATCCCCGAAATGGGCTTCCGACAAGAATTGGCAGGAGACCGTGTCCGAGGCATACCAGAAGGGTGATATCAAGTATCTCAAGGCCGGTACCAAGAGCCAGGAGATTCTTGCGAAGAAGGGAGATGACCTCCGCATTGACTGGGGCTATTTCTACCTCGCATCCGCTGCTGGAAACGCACAGGCAGGTGTCGGCAGGGCCATTGACCTCAGGAATGCCTTCAAGGACGGCAATGATATTTCCACCATAGGCACGAAGGGGGAGAACAATGATGGCCGGATGGCTGTAAGCCAGTCTCTTGGACTTTCAAAGAAGGCTGCCGGATCGGTTATGATCGGCTACGACGACATCTACTCGATACAGTATTTCGGCGAGAACCTCCGCCCATATTGGAACAGGAAGGGTGACTCATCTATCGAGGCCCAGTTCGAGGCTGCGCTCAAGGAGGAGACCTCCCTGGTGAAACGCTGCTACGCTTTCGACAGGAAGCTCATGGCTGACGCGGAGAAGGCAGGCGGAAGAAAATACGCCGAGCTCTGTGCCCTGGCCTATCGCCAGGCCATCCACGCCCACAAGCTCGTGGAGTCACCTCAGGGTGACATTCTCTGGCTCTCCAAGGAGAACAACAGCAACGGTTCCATCGGTACTGTCGATGTGACCTATCCTTCTGCTCCTCTCTTCCTCCTCTACAATCCGACGCTTGCCGAGGGCCTCATGAACCACATCTACTATTACAGCGAGAGTGGAAGGTGGACCAAGCCGTTCCCTGCCCACGACGTGGGAACCTATCCTCTTGCCAATGGCCAGACCTACGGCGGGGATATGCCTGTCGAGGAGGCCGGAAACATGCTCTCCCTCACCGCAGCAGTTTGCCACTACAAGGGCAATGCGGACTATGCCCTCAAGCATTGGGAGACCCTCACGACCTGGGTCCAGTATCTTGAAAAATTCGGCCTTGACCCTGAGAACCAGCTCTGTACGGATGACTTTGCGGGACATTTCGCCCACAATGCCAACCTTTCAATCAAGGCAATCCTTGCCATAGCCTCATACGGATACATGGCCGATATGCTAGGAAAGGATGCCATTGCAGAGTCCTATTTCGCAAAGGCCCGCGAGCTTGCCAAAGAGTGGATGAAGATGGCTGATGACGGTGACCACTACAGGCTTACCTTTGACAAGCCGGGTACCTGGAGCCAGAAATACAATCTCGTGTGGGACAAGCTTCTGGGACTCCACATCTTCCCGGACGAGGTAAGGCAGAAGGAGATTGCCTACTATCTTACAAAGCAGAATGAATACGGCCTGCCTCTTGACAGCCGTGAGACATACACCAAGACAGACTGGATACTCTGGACAGCCACAATGGCCGACAGCAAGGCTGATTTCGAGGCTCTCGTGGATCCTGTCCACAAGTTCGAGAACGAGACTGTGGACCGTGTCCCTATGTCCGACTGGGTATTTACCGACAAGCCGAACTATCGCGGTTTCAAGGCTCGCTCGGTAGTTGGAGGATATTTCATTAAAATGCTTGATAAATAATGATGCTCAGAAGATTAGCTTTTATGGCCTCTTGTGCCGCCCTCCTCGCATCCTGTTGCGGGGAGGAGGCGCAGGCCTATGTTGACGACCCGGTATCGTACGTCAGCACACTCGTCGGTACAGAATCGACCTACGAACTCTCTACAGGAAATACCTACCCTGCAGTGGCAATGCCTTGGGGTATGAATTTCTGGACTCCCCAGACCGGACGCAATGGTGATGGCTGGACATACCAGTACACAGCCACGAAGATGAGAGGTCTCAAGCAGACCCATCAGCCAAGTCCTTGGATCAATGATTACGGCGCATTCTCGCTCATGCCTGTGACGACCGGCCCGGTTTTCAATGAGAAGGAGAGGGAGAGCTGGTTCTCACACAAGGCTGAGATTGCCACTCCGTACTACTACAGGGTTTATCTCGCCGAGCACGATGTCGTGGCTGAGATTGCTCCTACGGAGCGTGCCGCGGCATTCAGGCTCACCTATCCTGAAAAGGAGACATCCTACCTTGTCATTGACGCATACCAGAAAGGCTCCTACATCAAGGTGATTCCGGAGAAGAACATGGTAGTGGGCTATGCCACGAACAATCACGGCGGGGTTCCGGAGAATTTCCGCAACTGGTTCGTGATTGTATCCGACACACCTTTCGAGACTTTCAATGTCATTGACGGAGACAAAATTACAGATGGCAATGAGGTCAGCACCGACCACGCTCTTGCAATGGTTGGATTCAGGACAAGGAGAGGCCAGGAAGTCAATCTCAAAGTTGCATCATCCTTCATCAGCCAGGAGCAGGCGGAGCTCAATCTCCGCGAACTCGAAGGCAAGTCATTCGACGATGTCAAGGCTGCCTGCCGTGACAGGTGGAACGAGGTCCTCGGCCGCATTGCCGTGAAGGACAATAACATTGACCGTCTCCGCACATTCTATTCCTGCCTATATCGTTCACTTCTCTTCCCGCGTGACCTTTCCGAGGTCAATGCGGCTGGCGAACGTGTTCACTACAGCCCTTACAACGGGGAAGTCCTTCCGGGCTATATGACCACCGATACCGGTTTCTGGGACACCTTCAGGAGTCTTTTCCCGCTTATGAACCTGGTTTATCCGGACCAAAGCGTAAAGGTACAGGAAGGCCTCGTGAATGCCTGGCTTGAGAGCGGCTTCCTCCCTGAGTGGGCCAGCCCTGGCCACAGGGGTTGCATGGTCGGCAACAACTCCGCTTCCGTAGTGGCTGACGCCTATATCAATGGCATCAGGGGTTACGATGCGGAAAAGTTGTGGGATGCAGTCATCTCAGGAGCACATTCAGTGCATCCTCAGATTGGTTCCACAGGCCGCCGCGGCTGGGAATACTACGACAGGCTGGGTTATGTGCCTTGCAATGTCGGAATCAACGAAAGTGCCGCCCGCACCCTTGAATACGCATACGACGACTGGTGCATATATACATTCGGAAAGGCTCTCGGCAAGCCTGAGGAAGAACTTGCACCGTATGCCAAGGCAGCATTGAACTACAAGAATCTCTTCAATCCTGACTACAAGCTGATGGTCGGCAGGAATGAGGACGGAACATTCTCGGAGCCGTTCAGCCCGCTCAAATGGGGCGGTGACTTCACCGAGGGCAACAGCCTGCATTATACCTGGTCAGTATTCCACGATCCGGCAGGTCTCATTGACCTGATGGGCGGCGACAATGAGTTCGGCAACATGCTTGACTCAGTATTCAACATCCCTCCTCATTTCGACGACAGCTACTACGGCCGTCCTATTCACGAAATCAGGGAGATGCAGGTGATGAACATGGGCAACTACGCCCACGGCAACCAGCCTATCCAGCACATGATTTATCTCTATGACTGGTGTGGCCAGCCTTGGAAGACCCAGGCCCGTGTCCGCGAAGTGATGGACAAGTTCTACACTGCTGCTCCGGACGGATATTGCGGTGACGAGGATAACGGCCAGACATCTGCCTGGTATGTCTTCTCCGCAATGGGCTTCTATCCTGTATGCCCGGCTTCCGGCCAGTTCGCTGTCGGAACCCCTCTCTTCAAGGAGGTCAGGGTGACATTACCGACAGGCCGCAAGTTCACCATCTCGGCTCCGGACAATTCCGACGAGAACTGTTACATAAAGTCAATGAAGGTGAACGGCAGCAGCCAGGACAGGACATGGCTGTCCTATGAGGAACTTGCCTCCGGTGCCGATATTGTATTCGGCATGACGGATACCCCTGTCAAGTCCAGGGGCACGGCCAAGGAGGACAGGCCTTATTCATTCTCAGAATAATACTGATTTTCTCAGTCTGTACATATCCAGCGTCAAAGAGTCCACTGGGACTGACGTGTAAACCAGGTCGTAACCATTACCGGCCTGGTTTAATTTTTCCTCCAGGAAGATGCCGATGCGTCCGTTGGCCTGGACGTCCATTGTGGAATAGGCTGACTCTATGTCTGAGATGCGGTAGGTCTCCTGCCAGGAACCGGCGAAAGATTCGGACGTAATCTGCCCAGTCTCAGGGTTCAGCTTCTTGAAATAGATGGCGACATTGGACCTTCTCGGCCCGATTGGAACTGACTGGAGGGCAATGTTGCATTTGTTCCCGGTGGCCTTCTCGATTACCGGAAGAATGAGAATCTCGCCGTTGGTCCCGATTTCATTGCTGGTGATGCATCCATTGTTCGAGGTGCTGGAGTACACCTCCTTGTCCCAGGTGCCGGCCCCGCTTTTCCTGTCAGTGTAGGTGAAAACATTGAAATACCTTCCTCCGTTCACGCGGCTGCTCAGGACCACTCTTCCGTCCGGAAGCTCCTCGCACTTGGCCTCATTGCCGTTAGGGGAAGGCTGGGCGTCAGGGCCTCCGAGGGCAGCCCAGGTCTTTCCGAAATCATCGCTGAAAATCACCTTGTTCCCTCCCGGCCTGGCTATGATGGCGGCATACAGGCGGTAATGCGAACCTTCCTTGATGATGCGGCTCTGCATTATCTTGCCGGAGGCAATGAAACAGCTTTGGAATGTTCCCGAGGCGCAGCCGTCGAAGATGCTGTAAATCTCCTCCGTAATCTCCTTCATCTCTGTCCAGGTCTCGCCTTTGTCATTGCTGCGGAACTCGGCCACGCGGCAAGGATTAGTTCTCTTCCCGGCAAAGTAACCTGTTGAACCGCAGACAGTTATAAGCAATGTCTCATTGGTCTCGCAGTCGCTGGCAATGGCCGCGTCACCGTATGCGCAGGTGGCTCCGACCAGCCCGTCCCCCTCGACCAGCACTTTCTCTTCTCCCCAAGTCTTTCCATTGTCCTTGGAAATTCTGTAATGCAGGTCAATACGGCCACTTCCGATGTCCCCTTTCCCGTGCCTGTAATCACCGATTGCGACGAGGGTACCGTCATTGTAGGTTGCCAGGGCCGGGATTCTGTACGGGATGTCCGATCCGGGCTTGTTCTCGAACAATGTTTCCCTCAATATTATTCCGTCATCCTCGAAAGCAGGCTCTTCCTCCGGAACCTTGGGTGAGTCGCCGGAACATCCGCTGGAAACAATGATTGTGGCGGCCAGAACCATCGGCAGCCACCGGGTCGAAGGTGAAATACGCATAGTCATAAATATAGGATAATTATTCAGTATCTGCACAAATATAGGAATTTGGGTGAATTCATTGTAGTTTTCTTCCTATAAATTCACTAATTTTGCCTTCCGTATGACCGGACATCAATGAGATGCCCCAAATAATCGCACTATAATGCATCTTATACCGACATATTCAATTGCGAAGCAGTACCGCCTCTTCGAGAAAGGCAGTTACCGCATTTTCAGCAAACCCTGGGCAGGGGGAGCCCTTCTCCTCCTCTGCGTCATCATTGCAATGCTACTTGCCAATCTTCCGTTCACGAGAGATTACTACGAGGCCTTCCTGAGCACCAGCCTGTCAATGTCCATCCAGAGCCCCGCAGATGCCGTTGGCTTCAGGACCATTGACTGGGTGTTCCCGAAAGACCTTACCGTGGAGAGGTTCATCAATGACATATTGATGGTGGTTTTCTTCTTCACCGTAGGTCTCGAAATCAAGCGTGAAGTGCTTGTGGGCCAGCTTTCCTCGGTAAAAAAGGCAATGCTTCCGGTACGCCTGACCTTGCTTCGGCCGTGCTGGATCTGCACTGGTTCAATGAGAAGAGCTACTATCTGAGCCATGGCATCAGCACCGGAAGCACCATCACCATCACGGATGTCGTCACCGGAAAATCCTTCAACGGACGAATCCAATCCACCGGCAATCACGCGGATGTTGAGCCGAAGACCTCGGCGGATACGAAAACCATG
>JBJEBP010000241.1:0-7671 GCA_051870135.1 Candidatus Cryptobacteroides sp.
GGACAGCGAAAAACTCCAATTGAAACAATGCCGTGAAGGCTTTTATGCCTTTGTCGCATCGTCCAGCACCATAGAAGAGGTCAAGATAACCAAAGCATTCTCGATAAAATCTGCATACGACAGGGAAAAACGCCGTTCAAAAGACAGCCAGATGTTCGGCTATGAGTCAATCCCGGAGGGAATGATCTATTGCTTCAGCATTCAATGCCCGACAGAAGACATAGCTGAAAAAATTGACAGAATCATACAAGGGCGCCATCATCTTGGCAGATCCAGGACAGCTCAATACGGGCTTGTCAGAATTGAGCGTCACGATTATGATGAAATAAGTTCAAGAACTACCCCTGACGGAGCAGATGCTGTTGTATATGCCGAAAGCAGACTGATCTTTTACGATGGGAACGGAATGCCGTCATTACAGCCGGACGCCGCTCAACTCGGATTTGAGAAAGGAACTATTGACTGGTCGAAATCCCAACTCCGGTCTTTCATGTATTCTCCTTGGAATTTCAAACGTCAAAGTTTCGATTTCGACCGTTGCGGAATCGAGAAAGGAAGTGTCTTTTATGTGAAGGCGGCTGTCAGGAAAGCCACAGGCGATTATGTCGGCTCCTTCAATTACGAAGGATTCGGCAAGGTAATCTATAATCCTATTTTTCTTGAGGCCGTTCCCGGAACAAACGGAGAGGCCATCTTCAAAGTGAAAGAGGCTGAAAAGGCCCAAGAGCCTTATTCAAGTATTATTGCAGACACCCGGCTTACCAGATACCTGAAAAGACAAAAATCTTATAATGATATTATAACGGGAGCATATAAGTTGGTCAATGATTTTGTTGACAAGAATCAAACCATCTTCCGCGGGAAAACGTTCGCATCGCAATGGGGTCATATAAGAGAACTGGCAAATTTGTATCCGGATTTTGAAACTCTTCATGAACAGATTAAAGATTACTTGACTCACGGTGTTGCCGCTGAGAAATGGAGCGAGAAAGGGCGATTCAAAAAATTCAATGAATTCCTTTCCAAATTAAAGCAGGACAATGCTCAATTCGTAATTGTAAACCTCGCCTCTGAAATGGCAAAGAAATGCAAATGACCATGGTTACCCCAAAATATACAAAGCGATTGCTCGCACGCGTTACCATTGAATGCGAGACTCCGCTCTCACTGAGGAGCGGGACAAAGAGCATAATGACCGACGCAGAAGTTGCCAAGGACATCAACGGACTTCCGTACATACCGGGCACCAGCATCGCAGGTGTTCTCCGTCATCTCGCAAGTGGCACTGAATCTGAATCACTCTTTGGTAAATCAGGAGATATTGATGGAGAAGGTTCTAAAGTAATATTTACTGATGCCATCATCCTCGCCCCCGATGGAAAGGCTGTAGACGGTCTGGCAGATGTTGACGAAATAAATGAGTTTTATTACAAATACACGCATCTGCCAATCAGGCAACATGTCGCTATAAATGGTTGTGGAGCCGCTAAAGACGGCGCAAAATTTGACAATGAAGTAGTATATGCCGGGACCAGGTTCTGTTTTGAAATGGAATTGGTCACAGACAGCCATGATGAAATTGTCGCTGCTGAAAGAATCCTTTCAAATCTCTACAAGGACACCTTCCGGTTAGGAGGTGGAACCAGACATGGCTATGGAGCAGTGAAGACCGTATCCTGCAAACTCAAGGAATATGATTTGACTGACCACAAAGATCTTCTCCAGTACATTTCACGGCCGAATACTCTGGGTCAGGAAGCTGAAGGGGAAGAGACCATTTTTGAGACTCCCGACCGTGATGACAAATACTCTTTCACTCTTCAACCGGATGACTTCTTCATGTTCGGGTCAGGGCATGGTGATGACGAGGCAGATGCCACCCCTGTTGTTGAAGACATAGTCGTATGGAACGGAGGCAAAGCAGCATTCATAAAAGACTGTACACTGATTCCCGCATCCTCCATCAAGGGCGCAATCTCCCACCGCCTCGCATTCAATTTCAACAAACTGATGGAAAGATACGCAGACAAGCCGGACACTGCTGCGAAACCCGCAGAGGAGAACGAGGCTGTCAGGTCACTTATGGGCTATGAGGATGGTGAAACCCATTTGAGAGGGGCACTGATATTTTCTGATATTTTAATACCGCGTCATCTTCCTGAAGGAGGGTTCAACCATATAAGGATAGATTCATTCACATCCGCTGCTATCAACGGCGCTCTGTTCAATGAGAAAGCATTCTTCAAGGATGGAAAAGCGTTTGATACCTCGGTCGTGCTCAACAGAACGGACTTCGAACGGAATCTGTCTACGTGTGGAACAGAGTGTTACAAAGATAAAATCATTGAAGCGCTTGAACTGACTTTCAACGACTTGTGCAGCGGGCTCCTTCCGCTGGGCGGCCTTGCCAACAAAGGATTTGGCAGATTTACAGGAACTTGGAAAAAAGCATAGATATGACAACAAGAATAATTACTTTGCCCAAGGCAAATTATCAAGGATATATTTGGTACAGCGACAGGACTGAACCCGAGATCATAGAAAACGAATTCGAACTCGAGCTGTCATCCGAGACCAACCCTTTCATAGCCGAAGCCTTTCTATTAGACATTGAAAATCAAATTTCCTATTCAATCAAGTTTGTTGACGGCAATTATATTTTCAACGTCTTCAAACTGGACGATGCTGACTTCAAGAATTGCAAGATTTATGAAGGGAATAGAATGGGGAACAGGGGATTGAAGTTTTCGCAGCGATGGAAGGCAGTACGGGATGATTTGTGCTGTGGAATGATGACCCATATCCCGGCGGAGATGGTATTTGTTGGATTTGATAAAGAATAACCGTATGAGCATTATAAAGTCACCTTTCAATTTCGTGCCCGTTTCCAAGGATGTTTACTTTCCGGAATGGGCAGGGCAGGTTTCTCACGACATCCCATTCTCCGACGGAGAAAGCGGATACATAGATGTTGAACTGGAGGCGGAAACTCCTATTTTTGTAAGGAACTGGCATACCAAAGAAGATCAGGACAATAAAACTGAGAGATACAAGTCATTCTCCAAAGATCCGGATGGACGGTATTTTATCCCAGGAACATCCCTTAAAGGAGAAGTACGGAGTGTGCTCGAAGTACTCAGTTTCGGAAAAATGCACATTGACGAATCGATGTCGTTTGCAACTCAACGAAATCTCGGCAAGAATAGCCCGTATCCATTATTACACTCCCAAAATGAAATCAGATGCGGCTATCTGACTTTTATTGACGGGAAGTATTCCATTTCCGATTGCGGAAAGCCATATAGAATTGGTCACCGGGAAATTGATACGTACATAAAAACAGAATATCCGGGGAAGACTGGTATACTCTCAAGGAAATTTTGCAAGGACTCACACTACAACTTGAATAAGAATGACAATAACTCGCCAGATCCCAAATCAGCAGAATTCAAGCACAAACTGCTCGCAGGTATCAATCTGAACGGGCTAAGGTTTAAATACAAAGGTGAAAATGCAGGGAGAAGGATAGTTGAATATGATCCTGAGGGAGATATAACAGGTGACATCATTTTGACTGGTTCATCAAGCCAATGGAATGCGGAAGGCCCTAAAAAAGGGAAATATTATGAATTTGTATTCCCGGATGTCGTTGAGGAAGAATATAACATTACAGAGGAGAAATTCAACGAATACAAGTTCATATATTCCGACAACAACACATTCAAAGATGCCGCATCCCTGGAGAAAGGCATACCTGTATTCTTCAGGCTTGAAAATGGCGAAGTCAAGGATTTGGGGCTTACCTTCCTCTACAAATTGCCTTACGCCAACACCCCCTATGATTTGCTGGGAGTTGAGCATAAAAGCAACAAATATGATTTGGCTGAGACAATATTTGGCAGGGCCACAAAAGAGAAGGGACAATCATTGAAAGGTCGTGTTCAGTTCAGCCATCTCTATGCGACCGAAGTCAATAAGACAAACAAAGATGTCACGCTTACACTTGGCGGGCCGAAAGCCTCATACTATCCGATGTACATAAGACAAACTGGAGGCGAGTACAAGACCTATAATGACAATGATGCTGAACTGGCAGGCAGAAAACGGTTTGTTGTCCGTAACGAAGTTTGGGCGAAAACGTCAACTGAGAGTGTTGACACTGTATTCCGCCCTTTGGACAAGGGTACCGTGTTCAGAGGAAGAATCTTCTTTCACAACCTGAGGGCTGTTGAAATCGGAGCTATCCTTTCAGCACTCACCTTCCACGGCACAGATATGTGCAGGCATCAGATAGGTCTTGCAAAACCATACGGATACGGCAGGACGAAAGTATCCTTGAGAAGCGGGACCTTGAAACGTGAATTCGATTGGTATATGTCTGAATTTGAAGGCGAGATGCGCAGATTCAATCCGGAATGGCTTACCTGCCCGCAGATTACGGAACTACTGTCTCTTGCCACTCCTATAACTGTAGATGATGACAGATTCCGGTATATGACTCTGGATATGGATAATAACATAAATGAATTCAATGAAGCAAAGAAAAAGAAAAACTCGGAATACCTGGTAAAGCATTCCGAGCTTGTCAATAGCAATAAGTCATCCTTGGGTTCAATCTATGACAAATACGGGGAAGAAAGGAACAAGATAGAGCAGGAAAGAATCAGGCTTGAGCAGGAAACTTTGCGGAATCGTTTTGAAAGCCTGAAATTGCAGGCGGAGCAGAATCGGGCATCCGGGCTGCTTGAAAATGCACTGAACGGCTATGTCGAAATGCAGAGTATTGGCATTGAAGATGTTTCCAGCATAATATCAGCGCTGAAAGAATTGATAATAAATTCATTAGAAGATAAAATCAAAGAACAGGAGCAGAGTGGCAACTATCAGGAAGCCATTGATGTATGCAAAGAGTTGCAGGATAAATGGAAAATTTCAATGACATCAAGAATCGAGAGCTTGACATCTCTCTTGTCTGCCTCCCGGAAAGCAGGTATCACAGATGGATTCGTACTGAATTCCATTGGGGCCTGTGCCAACACAATAAAGAAATGGAAAGCCACTCACGGAGGGAATATCTCTTTGACTGATCTGGACGAACTCGCCACGAGTATCAGGGAGCAGCTTCTGTCCGCCAAGAAAGACCTCCAGAAAAAATGGAGAGTTGAAAAAGAGTGGAGTCCTATCAGGAAAGAACTTGGCGATGAAATGTCACATCAGCTGTATGAAATGGTAAACAACGAATAGTATGTCACGAATCCATATAACCTTGGTTGGCGGTCAGCCTATGCCTATATTTAACGGCATCCGCCACGCTAAACCGGACAAGGTGGTTTTCATATATTCCTCTCAGAGCCGGCCCGTTGTAAAAAGAGTCAAAGAATTCATTGACTGTGAAGTAGTGGAACAAGCTCCACTTGACGCAACAGAGCCAACAGCTATCCTAGCAAAGGCGACCGGGCTGTATGAGCAATTCCAAAATGATGAGATTTCTTTGAATATTTCCGGAGGCCTCAAATCCTGGAGCCATATCTTTGGAGTGTATTTCAGCGGAAAGCCAAATGCATCCGTATTCTACATTGACCAAAACAATATGGTCATGGATTTCGGTGCAATGAAATCATATCCGCTTGAGTGCAAATCGCTATCAATTGTCGATTACCTGAAATTATATGGGAATACTCTTTCTACATTCTCAAGGTTTTCAGATTATTCCGAAGAGGATATCGATGCGATTGCCAGAATAAAAAAAGCACGAGACTTTCATCCCAACGGTTTCAAGGAGCTGACTGTCAATGTCTCCGGAGAAGACAAGAATACAATACTTCGCAAAGAAGGACAAGTGAGCAAACTACCCGGGAAAATATCGTGGCAATATGACATAAGCAGCGGCAACACGTCATTGGACATTGTCCTGAATCGTCCGAACGGCACTCAACAATCGTTTGAAATTGAATGTCCGCATGCAAGACATCTGGTTTTCAATTCCGGATGGTTTGAAATATATGTGGCAGAAAAACTGTCAAGATGGATGCGTTCAGGAGAAGTGCTGACGAATTGTGTTTTTAAGTATGACAAAGGGCAGGCAAAGAACGAAGTTGACATTATAATCAATCTTGGAAACAAGTTGCTGTTCGTAGAATGCAAGACACAGATTTTCAACAATACTGACCTTGATAAGTTCATCAGCGTCGTGAAGACAATGAGTGGAACAGCAACAAAGGCCATATTCATTACTGAGAGCAAAATGAGGCCTGAAACTGTTACCAAATGCATAGAAAACGGGATTATTCACTTCTCTTTCGCAGAGGGAGGAGAAAATGCACTTTTCAAATTATTGGATAGGGAGTACAACAAATTGAACAAATAATGGGACGCAAAGTATTTTTATCATTTCTCGGAGGCTCAAACTATAATCCGTGTCAATACAGTTTCCCGAGTGGTTTCATTTCTCCGGAACTGAGATTCATACAGGAAGCGACCTTGTTGCAACTTGAACATATAGAGAAATGGACTTCCTCCGATGTTGCCTACATCCTGCTGACAGAATCTGCCAAAAGCAAGAACTGGGAAGATGACGGGCAGAAGAACCGCAATGGAGAAATCATTCATGCCGAAGGTCTCGGCACTCGGCTGAAGAATGCCGGCCTGAATATGAAGATTGAGCCGGTGTGCAATGTGCCGGAATGTAACGACGCCGATGACATAATGTCATTGTTCTCCTTGATATTCAACCTGTTGGAAGAGGATGACGAACTTTATCTTGACTTGACACACGGATACCGATATATGCCTATGCTGATGCTCGTGCTGAGTTCTTATTCAAGATTCCTGAAGAATGTTGAAGTCAAATCGATAACCTACGGCAATTTTGAAGGAGTTGACAGGGACTGTCCTGTAAAACCGGTCATAGACCTATTGCCCCTGGCATCACTGCTTGACTGGACATTTGCTGCCGGTCAGTATGTCAAGAGTGGAAATGTCGATGAACTTGTGCGGCTTAGTAATGAGGAAATTACGCCAATCCTAAAGAGAAGCAAGGGCAAGGACGATAGTGCCAATAAAATGAGATACTTTATCAAATGCCTTACCTCTTTCATAGATGAAAGGCGTTATTGCCGTGGTAAGGACATTATTCTGTCGACAACATATAAAAAATTGGACAAGTCTATAGAAGAGGTAAAAACGAGTGCAATAATACCTGCGCTTTCCCCAATTGTGCAAAAGATTCGGGGCACCTTTGACGGACTTAAGACTACTGAAAATATAAACAATGGTTATGCTGCCGCTAAATGGAGTTTTGAGAATGGGCTGTACCAGCAAGCCGTTACCATTCTATTCGAAAACATTATTAGCGAAATCTGTTTGGAAGCCCGATTGGATTGGCAAAACAAAAATGACAGGGAATTTATTGCTGCGGCTAAAACCAAATATCTTTATCCCGAAAAAGAGATTCACTTGCCCGATGAAGAAAACGCCGAGGAAAAGCTTCAGAGAGTCATTGACACGAGTTCATTCAAAAGACTGGTTGATGACTACCAGCGACTATCTGAAATTCGCAATAATATAAATCATTCCGGAATGAATGAGAATAATTTAAATATAACTCAAACCAAAACACATCTTGCTGAAATAATAAACAACTGTTTGAAACCGATGCTGATTAATTTTTCC
>JBJEBP010000242.1:0-7656 GCA_051870135.1 Candidatus Cryptobacteroides sp.
CCTCCGGAATCTCCGTGGCCTTCAGGACAAATTCCACAACCATCTCTGTCAAAGCAACTTACGGTTACAAGCAATATGCTTCCCACGTTGGAGGATATGCTTCCCGGGGCTTTGACCTGTACATAAAGAGAGACGGCGAGTGGGTATGGGCGGCGGCAGGTTGCGGTCCCATTGACAGGGAGGACGGTTACAATACCGTGCTAATAAAGAATATGGATGGAGGAATGAAGGAATGCCTGCTCTATCTGCCGTTGTTCAGCGAGGAGTATTCCGTCCAGATTGGTGTCCAGGCCGGATCTGTGATTGAAAAGAGTGAAAGCCCGTTCAGGCACAGGGTAGCCATCTTCGGCTCCAGCTACACCCACGGAACCAGCACTTCCCGCCCGGGTATGACCTACCCGGCACAATTCTGCCGTAATACAGGAATCCAGCTTTTGAGCCTTGGCTGTTCCGGAAACTGCAAAATGCAGCCATACTTCGCAGATGCATTGGCCCAGGCTCCCGACATTGACGCATTCATCTTCGACTCGTTCTCCAATCCTACAATTGAAGAAATCAAGGAGAGGCTCTTTCCTTTCATTGAGAGGCTCCAGGCTGCACATCCGGGCAAGCCATTGATTTTCCAGCACACCATTTACAGGGAGAGAAGGAATTTCGACCTTGCCACTGCCCGAAGTGAAAGTGACCGGATCAAGGCAGTGGACGTCCTGATGGCTGAAGCAGTGAAAAAATACAAGGATGTATATTATGTCACCACTACCAATGCCACGAGTCTGAAACACGACACAAGCGTGGACGGAACCCATCCCGGAGATTACGGCTATTCACTCTGGGCAGAGTCTATCCAGAAACCGGTTTTGAAGATTCTCCGGAAATATGGGATCCGATAGCAGTAATGACTGGATGGATGAAAATTTGGAGAATCGTATGATATTGGCTATCTTTCGAAAGAAAATTTAATCTTGCGAAAAATGTCATTCTGTCCTAAATGCGGAGCACCGGTTGAAGACTCCGCCACTTTCTGCCCGAAATGCGGCACATCCCTTCAGGCACAGCCTGCCTCTCCGCTTGATTCAAAGGTCCCGAGCGACGGAAGATGGCTCATTGCCCTGCTGCTCTGCTTCTTCCTCGGTTGCCTCGGCATACACCGTTTTTATGTAGGCAAGACCGGAAGCGGTATTGCAATGCTGCTGACTTGCGGAGGTTGCGGAATCTGGGCTCTCGTGGACTTCATAATGATTCTTGTCAATTCCTTCACTGACAAGGACGGAAGGCCTTTGAAATAAATCTTGCCAAATCGGAAAATAAAGACAATGTTGCTGGCCGGCGCTGCATTTGCAGCCGCCGTGCTGATTGTCTTGTACTTTAACATTGACCCTGAAGATTCACCCTGGTTTCCGAAATGTCTCTTTTTGACATTGACCGGCTTCAAATGCCCCGGCTGCGGAACCCAGAGGGCGATTCACTGCCTGCTGAACTTTGATTTTGCAGCTGCCATCCATTACAATGCCTTCCTCCTGTTCGCCATCCCCGTGATGTCTCTGTATTTGATCGACTATGTCTCCGGCGAGCGGTTTGCCAGGGTCCATAACTTCCTGAACAGCAGACCTGTCATCATTACGGTTCTTATCGCCGTGCTGGTGTGGTGGGTCTCTCGCAATCTTGTTGGGTGGTAGTGGCCAGCTCCTTTCTTATGACGAACTCCCCCACGAAGAGCCTAAAGCAGACGTAGTCTGCGACGGCACCATCAGGTGCCGCGCGTAGAACAGCGAAGCGAAGGCCTGAGGCGATGGTGCGCACGTAGCGCCCTCCCCCGTCATGGGGGCAGGGGGGAAATTAATAACGAGATTAAGCACGCCGATTCTTATGACGAAGCCTCCCACGAAGATCCTAAAGCAGGCAAAGCCTGCGACGGCACCATCAGGTGCCGCGCGGAGAACAGCGAAGCGTGGGCCTTGCGGCGATGGTGCGCACGTAGCGCTGATCGCCCCCTTGAAAAGGGGGTCGGGGGGATTGGACACGGCAAGGGACGAGATGAAGCACGCGCAGGCGTGCTTTTTCTCGGCTCCTTGCCGGAGGGGCCCTTGCGACATTACGGAAGCCCACAAAAGCCTCCGGCTTTTGTATGGGCTTTGTGCGTGCCGGGCCTTACGGAAGCTAGCTTCCGACGGTCCGGCACGCACAAAGCCCAACTGAGCTGCGCTCAGTTGGGCTTCCTTTTGTTGCGGAGAGGACGAGATTCGAACTCGTGATACGCATATTTGCGTATGACGGTTTAGCAAACCGTTGGTTTCAGCCACTCACCCACCTCTCCGGAACCTCATTCCGGCGGGAGATTGTACCGATCCGCCTTGATTAGGACTGCAAATATAAAACGAATTTTCAAGAAACGCAAAAATTGAGGTAAAAATAACTATATTTGTCGGGTAGGACGAACAAAACTCATATACATGAAAGGAATTATTTCCGCCATTCTCATCGCTGCAGTCATTCCGTTTAATATGACTGCAAGTCATTATTTCCCTAATCATCCAATTGACTCACAGCAGGATACCACCGGGATTTACGGTGAGCGGAAAGACAGCCTTGAGGCAGCCGTATTCACAGGACGGCAGGAAGGAAACTACCTCGCACGCGGTAAGGAACTCCGTACAGAAGTCATATCCTCAGCAGGACTGCGCAAGATGGCCTGCTGCAATCTCGCGGAGAGTTTCGAGAACTCGGCCAGCGTCACCGTGGGCTATTCAGATGCGGTCACGGGAGCCAGGCAGATCAGGCTGCTTGGCCTCAGCGGAGTATATACCCAGATGCTGGATGAGAACAGACCATCAATGCGGGGAATCTCGGCCCCGTTCGGACTCTCATACGTCCCTGGCCAATGGCTTGAGAGCATCCAGGTCGCCAAGGGCCTTTCCACTGTCGTCAACGGAGTGGAATCCATTACAGGCCAGATAAATACGGAGTACCGCAAGCCCACTGACGAGAAACCGCTCTTCGTGAATGTTTCCACAATGAACGACACCAAGACCGACTTCAACATTGCCTCCTCCCTCCAGATGGGCGAAAGCTGGAGCACCGTCATTCTCGGACACGTCTCCGGCAATTTCAAGACATTCGACCACAACCACGACGGTTTCAGGGACGACCCCGGGATGCTTCAGTTCAATGTCGCCAATCGCTGGCTCTACTATGGACCGACAGGTGTCCAGGTACGTTTCGGCCTCCGTGCACTTCAGGACAGGAGGAAAGGCGGGCAGGACGGTTACGACCACAAGACATACACATTGTCCCCGACATCTCCCTGGGGCTCCGACATCCTGAACCGCTCCCTCAACGCATACGTCAAGGCCGGCATCCCCCTGAGCGAGGACAATTCCCGCAACATCGCCTTCGTGGCCGACTACACCCTCACCGGAATGCAAATGTGGTCCGGCGCATCAAAGTATATGGGAACGCAGAATTCCGGCTTCGCCAATATATTGCTGCAGAATGAGTTCAATGACTCACACAAACTCACATTGTCACTCGGAGGAACCGCCGACTTCTACAATGAGAACCTCTCAAGGCAAGTATTGACCCAACACCTCGAGCCAGGCCGGACATTGACTGGGGAATATGCCATCGGACTTGGCGGAGAATACACCTTCCACGCCGGGGAGAAGTTCTCCTCCATTGTGGGAATCCGGGCCGATTGGTTCAACGGCGAAGGCATCAAATTCACCCCGCGCCTGACATTGAAATACTCCCCGTACGATGCCCTCGTGCTGCGGGTCAATGCCGGCAGAGGCCTCAGGAGGGCGCTTCCGCTGATTGACAACATCGGGGTATTCTCCACCGGGAAATCATTCTCCGGGATATTCGGACAGCACCTTCTCGAGGATGCCTGGACATTCGGAGGCAATGCCACATTCTATCTTCCTTTCGGAGCCTCGTCCAACACCTACATCAGCCTGGATTTCTTCGGTACGGAATTCCGGGAGCAGATGGTCGTGGACTATGAGGCAATGCTGAATGCTATTGACTTCTATGCGCTTAACGGCAATCGCTCATTCTCAAGGAGTTACCAGATTGACTTCAATATCGAGCCCATCCGCCGCTTCACGGTGTCGGCAACATTCCGCTACACCGACGCCCGCCTGGAACTCAAAGGAAGGGGCCTGACGGAAAAGCCGCTCACCATCCGTTACAAAGGGGTCCTGAACCTCCAGTATGCCACCAACCTGAACAAATGGATCTTCGACTTCACGGCCTCCGTCAATGGCAAATCACGGGTTTACTCCTTCATGGAAGGGCTTCAGGACGAAGAGGGAAGGCTCCTCTACAAGGAAGGCTATTCGCCAGCATATCCACTTCTGTATCTACAAGTCACGAAGCGGTTCAAAGGCATTGACATCTATCTCGGTGCGGAGAATCTCACCAATTTCAGGCAGAAGCACCTGCTCGTAGGAACGTCAATGGAGATGCTGCCCGGCCACATGGCCTCAGTCAACACTTCCCTCCCAGACTTCGATGCAAGTGCGGTCTGGGGACCTATTATGGGAACAAAAATCTATTTAGGAATACGTTATACTTTATGGAAATAAGCAATATGAAACACACAACCCTGATAATTGCCGCCTGCGCATTAATATTTGCAGGCACAATGCCGGCAACCGCAGCTGCTCCACTTGCAGAAAAGACTGAACAGAACGTAAAGAAAGCTGCCGCAAAGACAGTAACCTTCAATGTTTCAATGCATTGCGGAAACTGCGTAAAGAAAATCAATGAAAATATCTCCTTCGAGAAGGGAGTCAAGAACCTCGAGGTCTCCCTTGACAAGAAAACTGTGACCGTAACCTACGACCCTGCCAAGACGGATGTCACCAAGCTTAAGGCCGCCCTGGAGAAACTCGGCTACAAGGTCACAGCCCAAGCTCATCAATGATGCGCGACATCCCGGCATAGTGGTCGAGGGTCCAGAGGACGTAGCGGATATCCACGCAGACACATTTGTTGTAACCCGGGGTATAGGAGAGGTCGCTGGCGAGGGACTCCTTGTTGCCGTCGAAGGCCAGGCCTATCAGCCGGCCGTTTGAGTTGAGGACAGGAGAGCCTGAGTTTCCACCCGTTATATCATTGTCAGTCAAGAAGTTGACAGGCATTCTTCCAGGCCGTGCAGCATTGCCTTGTCCGGCTCCATTCCGGCCTTTTCCATGCCGCTGCGGTCCCAAGCCATTGCCTCCACGGGATGAGCCTCCTCTGCGAACATCACCGTCCCGACATCCAGGACCGGCCCCTTCGCAATCAGCCCAGCGTCCCCAATCACCCTTCCTGAGCATTCCCATGAACCTGTCCGAAGGGCGGTAATCCCTCTGCGCGGGGTCATATTTCTCTTCAATGCCGGAGGAGAAGGTCTGCCAATGACATTGAACACCGTCTCTCGGGGCAAGCGGGCCTACGGTGCCGTATGAAATGCGCATTGTCGAATTGGCATCAGGATATTGCTCAATGCCGTCCGCAAGCCTCTTCTCATACAGGGCGCGGGTATATTCACGCTGAAGTTCGAGAATTGCCTGATGGTATTCATTGTTGTGGCTGTCAGCATTGAAAGTGGTGATCATGACATCCAGAAGGAGCATTTTCAGCCTGTCTGACGTGAACTGGTCAGTGGAGACGAAGGCTGCTGCCGCCTCCGGGGAAGCCACGCAGGTTCCCTCCCAGATATAGTCCACCATTGCCTGATAATCCTTGCCGAAACGAGAGAGCATTTCCCTCTGGTACTGGCCGAAGAAACGGCTGTCAACATTCTCAAAATATTGTTGCACAGCATATTGGAGCAATTCTTTCTCCACTCTCGGGTCGGTCTCCGCCATTCCCCTGTCAAGGGCCGTCTTCATTCTATCAAAATTATCACTTGCCGCATTCATCCTCATAATGGTGCGCATGATGATGGTTCCACGTATCAATGTCTCGCGGTAATAAGTCTTGTTCCTCTCCACCTCCTCGAATGCGGAATAGCAGGAATCCAAATCGTGCAGAAGAGTCCCCCATTTCAGGCGGCGGGCCGGATCCGCATCAATCCAAGCCTGGAGACCCACCTCTTCGGCACGCTTCGCATCAGCGGAACCGAAACGCTTGAGACAGGCCGCCTCGCCTTCCTGCATCTCTCCCACATTGCTTAGTCCGAAATAGGTATCGGAATACTTCAGCCAAATACCCGGGTCGGAGTCCATCCACTTCTTCATAATGGCCATCTGCCTGATACGCAGTTTATTGGCTATAGGAAGGGTCACTTTCTCCGCATAATCAGTCTCCATTGACGAAGAGTACCTGTCAGTCTTGCCCGGATAGCCTATTACCATAGTGAAGTCGCCAGGCTTGTAACCGTCCAGGGAGATTTCCAACTTGCGGACAGGCTTCAATGGCACATTGTCCTCGGAATAATCGGCCGGGGAGCCGTCAGGAGCAGTGTAGATGCGGTACATTGCGAAGTCACATTTCTGCTGCGGCCATTCCCAGTTGTCAATGTCACCCCCGAAAGCGGCCACGCTGACAGGAGGGGCAGCCACTAGACGCAAATCCGTATATACCTCATACAGAGATATATAGCACTTTCCGCCCGACCACATCGAACTGAAGAAGGGTTCCAATTCGGTATCGGCGCCGTATTTCTTCTCCATCAGGTAACTCAGCTTCCTCGACCCGAGAGGCTGGCCGATAGCCTCATACTCGGAACGGAGCCTTTCCACCTCCGAAGTCACATCGATGACACGCTTGAGGAAGAACGCCTCCTTATTGGGAATCGGCTTTTCAAGGTCCTCAGTCACAGCCCAATAGCCCTCCTCAAGATAATTGTGCTCCGGAGTGCTCATCGCATAAATGTCGCTGTAGGCACAATGATGGTTCGTAATCATCAGGCCATTGTCGGAAATTATGCTGCCTGTGCAGTAGAATCCCAATGAAATCACCGCATCGGAGAGCGAGGCTCCGGGAGCGTCCGCATTGTATATCTCACCGGCCGAAAGGGCCAGGCCACGCTCCTGCATTTTCTTTTCCAATGCGGAATTGATGTTCTGTATCAGCCACATGCCCTCGTCGGCATTGGCTTGGACGAGGGTAAGGAGGGTCAATGTTATTATTGATATTATTTTACGCATATAGATTTCTCGACTACGTTCTTCGAACTTCGCTCGAAATGACACGAGAGGGCACTTCGCTCGAAATGACAGCTATTCGAGGCTGAGGTCGTATTCCAATGCGGAACCGGCATAAGGTACTTCCTTGCCCGGAGTCTCGAACTTGAACTTCGCAGGCTCCTCCCTCACGTCATCCTCCTTGTAGGTAATGGTCCAGGTCTCCATTGTCATAAGTTCCCAAACCTTCTCCGCCGTCATCGGCTCCGCATAACGTACCATTATCGCAGGAGTGAGCGACTTGTCAAGCTCAATGTAAATGCCGATGACACCGTCGTGACGCGAAAGATGATTGGAGAGGAACGGGGCGTTGCGCAGCACTATAGGCTTCTCATAATTGGCATCAGGCAACTCATAGACATACTGTGTCTTGTCCCCGGCCTCCTCAAGCCTGCTCTTGAACTGCACCTTGAACGGGGTGAACATCCTGCGGATGAAGTCCTCGGTGGAGATGTAGGACACGCCTTCCTCCAAGCCTGCGAAC
>JBJEBP010000243.1:0-1958 GCA_051870135.1 Candidatus Cryptobacteroides sp.
TCTGGAGCCAGTTCATCATTCCCGGGGACTCGAACTGGAACACGCTGATGGTGTCGCCCCGGCCATAAAGTTCGTATGTAGGTTTGTCTGCAATGTCAATCGCCTCAATGTCAATAACTTCTCCCGTTCTCTTCTTGATGAGGTCCAGACATTGGTGAATGATGGTGAGCGTGTTGAGGCCGAGGAAGTCCATCTTCAGCATTCCCACATCCTCGATATAGTGGCCGTCATACTGAGATGTCCAGACGTTCTGACCGGTCTCCTTGTCCACGGAAAGGCATATCGGAATGTAGTCGGTGAGGTTGCCTCGGCCGATTATGGTGGCACAGGCATGGACTCCCACCTGGCGGATGCTGCCTTCGAGCTGGAGGGCGTAGTGCAGGACTTCCTTCACCAGGTCGGTGCCGTTCTCGAGCTCATTGATGAACTCCGGAACAAGGCGGTAGCAGTTGGCCAATGTTATCTTGACATCCACTTCCTCCTTGCCTTTCTGGAACCATTTCTTCACCTTGACAGTCTGGCCTTCATTCTCAGGATCAGGCACTTCCACCTCTTCCTCGTAGGCTTTGAAACCAGGCTTGAGTTCGTCCAGCTTGGGATTGAAAGGATAGGTCTTCTCCTTCATCTCGCTGAGGCGGTCAGGCACCATTTTAGTGAGCCTCGTGCTCTCCTCGATGCTTAGACGGCTGATTCTGGCCACGTCCTTGATGGCACTCTTCGCCGCCATTGTACCGAAGGTGATGACCCTCGACACGTGGTCCGCCGAATATTTCTTCTCCACGTACTCGTGCGCCGCCGGAAGGTTCTCGAAGTCAACGTCGATATCCGGCATGCTGATTCGGTCCGGGTTCAGGAAACGCTCGAAAAGGAGCTGGTACTTTATCGGGTCTAAATTGGTGATTTTCAAGCAGTAAGCCACAACGGAACCGGCCGCTGAACCACGTCCCGGCCCGACCATATAGCCTTCCGCACGGGAAGCCGCGATGTAATCGGACACGATGAGGAAGTAGTCAGGAAAGCCCATTCGGCAAATGGTCTTGAGCTCGAAGTCAATGCGTTCCGCCTGCTCCTGCGTGAGTTCCGGCCCGTAACGCCAATGCGCTCCCTGGTATGTCAGATGGCAGAGATAGGCCACCGAGCGGCAGAATTCCTCCCCTCGCTCATTGCCGTTCTTGTCGGTGCGGCCGCAGTCGATGACATCCTTGTATTTCTCCAGCTGCGCGTCAATGTCGGCGAGGAAGTCCGGGTCAATGTCGAATTTCGGCAGGACATGACCCCGGTCAATGCTGTACTTCTCTATCTTCTCATTGATTTCCAATGTATTGGAGATGACTTCCGGATGTCCGGGGAAGAGAGCCGCCATCTCCTCCTCGCTCTTGAGATATTCCTGCTGGGTGTAGCGCAGCCTGTCAGGGCTGTCAATGAACTCATTGGTAGTCAGGCAGATAAGCCTGTCGTGCGCCGGGCCGTCTTCCTTGTCCACGAAATGCACGTCATTCGTGGCAATGACCTTGACCCCGTGCTTCTCGGCCAGGTCGAAGATGACCTCGTCATATTCTTTCTCCTTCTCATAGACCTCCAGGGACTGGCCCGGAATCTCGGTCTTGTGGAGCATCACCTCAAGGTAATAATCGTCCTTGAATACCCTCTTGTGCCATTCAATGGCCTTGTCCGCCCCTTCCATGTCGCCGGCCAGAATCATCCTCGGTATTTCTCCGGCCATGCAGGCTGATGAGCAGATGAGATTCTCGTGATATTTTTCAATGACTTCGTGCGAAACCCTTGGCCTGTAGTACATTCCCTCGATATGCGCCGTGGACACAATCTTCATCAGGTTCTTGTATCCGTCATAGTTCTTGGCGAGGAGAATGAGGTGGTAATATCCGCCGTGGGCCTTGTCCTTGAGCTTGTGGTCAAACTTGGAAACATATATCTCACAGCCGATTATGGGCTTCACC
>JBJEBP010000244.1:0-7580 GCA_051870135.1 Candidatus Cryptobacteroides sp.
ATCAAGGTTCAGATCAGCGGCCGTGTAGGTGGCGCCGAGATGGCAAGAAGCGAGATGTTCAAGGAAGGACGTACTCCTCTCCATACATTCCGTGCAGATATTGACTATGCACTCGCAGTGGCTCACACCAAGGTAGGTGCTCTCGGTATCAAGGTATGGATTTGCAACGGTGAGGTTTACGGAAAGAAGGATCTTTCTCCTAACGCAGGCATCGCAGCTGCAGCAGCACAGCCTCAGGGCCAGGGACGTCAGGGCCGTGGAGATCGCGGACAGCGTCGTGGCGGAAGAGGTCGTCGCGGCCAGGATTCAGAGAGATAATCTGAAACGCAATATTTCAGGTTCCGTTACGGCGGAACCCTCAATTTACGGGATAATCGCAATGGTTATCCCGTTTTTATTTTTATATTTGTGCAGGCAAACACCTGCATCATAATGCGCTTCCTTCTGAAAACAGCCATTATTATCATAGCATTACAGGCGAATTTGACGCTCTCATCCGCAGAGAAGAGAGCGTTGGTTTTTGCATTGAGCCGCTACGAAGACCCTTCCTGGGCCACAATCAGCTCTGTCAATGACCTGGAGTATGTGGGAAAACTGCTCAAGACCGGAGGATTCAGCGATATTACGGTCCTGCGTAATGAGAAGGCTACCAAGGAGGCTATGGTCAATGCCTTTGCCAAACTTGCAGGCAGGAGCCGGCCGGGAGACGAGATTTATATACATTTTTCCGGGCACGGCCAGCAGGTGACTGACATTGACGGGGACGAGGAAGACGGTTGGGATGAGTCCTGGATACCTTATGACGCATATATGCGGCCTTGCGAAAAGGATGGCGGCTCCAGGCATCTGATTGATGATGAAATCAATGTCCTCCTGCATCGCATCCGCCAGGCAGTGGGTCCGGAAGGACGGATTCTCATTGTTGCCGATGCCTGCCATAGCGGAGGTTCTTCCAGGCAGGACGGGGTTCAGGCCTTGCCGCCGCATCGTGGTACGGATGTCCGGTTCAGCATTGACCCGGCCAGGTATCGGCCATCCCCGGCTGCAGTGGGAGAGGAGGAATGGACTCTCCTCAGCGCCTGCCGGGATTATCAGGTGAACTGGGAACTTACGGAGCCGAAGGCAGGGAAATTGACCTATTGTCTTTATCTTCTCCGTGATAGATTATCCTTCATGACAGATACTGATATTATAGAGGAGATTACTTCAATGATGGAGTCACCCCGGATGCAGTCGCCTGTTCCCCAGGAGCCTGTACTTGGAGGCCGTAATGAAGGAAACCTCATATCTGGATTATTCAAAAGAAAACAATAATGTTCGGACTTGGCAAAAGGTGCGACGTGGACTTCGTGGAAGGAGTCGCCGGAAATGACAATAGGCTCGAACGCGAGTTCTATTTCCATTGCCATCAATATTTCCGCTCGCATTGCAGGGCGGTGCTTATAGACGTCGAGGATATGGATGACCTCTTCCAGGAGGCCTTCCTCGTAGTGTGGACCGAAATGCAGAGCGGCAAGATAAGGGTCAATGATTCCAGGGTCTGCCGTCGGTGCGACGGGGAATATGTCCCGATGACCTGTTCGCTGGCGACATTCGTGATGGACATTGCCCGCAATATGAACCGCAAGGTCCGGCGCTCGGCACCCGTCAAGGTCGATGTGGGAAAGGTGCAACTGCCTGAGGATGAGGAAAATGATGACAAGGAGGACCGCCTCGATGCCATTGCGAGATGTATTGCCGAGCTTCCTGCGCGATGCCGGGAAATCCTGACAATGTTCTATTACAAGAAGATGTCCCTTGACGAGATACTTGCTGCACGCAAGGAGAATATCAGCAAGGACGGCCTCAAAACGGGCAAGTCCAAGTGTATGAAGCAGCTCAAGCAGAATGTACTAACCAGGATGAATGAAAATGTTTAGCGACAGAATAGACAGATACCTTCGCGGAGAAATGACGAAGGAAGAGATGACTGCTTTCGAGGCGGAACTTGGGAATAATCCCGAGCTCAAGGCGGATTTCGACCTCACGTCCGATATCAGCACAGCCCTTGCCGCAAGGGCTGTCAAACTGGAAAAAATCAAGGGCTGGAAGGCATTCAGGCTCAGGCGCACCATGACATTCGTCTCCATCGCCGCGGCTGCCTGCATTGCCCTCGGCGGCTTCCTCGTATATCCATATACCTATTCAGGCCTTCAGGACAGGACAATGCAGGTGTCCAGGGCCGGCGGCATTGACGTGACCGCATTGTGGGAAAAGGGTGATTATGACGAGGCGCTGCGTGTGATTAATTCCGGGACTGAGTCGGCGCAGTCGGCTGTTTCAGAGTTGGAGGCTCTTCCTTCATTGACCGGAGAGCAGACCTATCAGCTTGAACTTCAGAGATATACAATATACCAGCTGAAGTGGACGAGAATCCAGACCCTGCTCAGGATGAGGGAGTGGGACGAGGCTTACAGGCTCGCAATGGAGTTCAGCGGGGAGTCCGGGGACTGTCAGGAGAAGGCGGTGAAACTCTGCCGCAGGCTTAAATTGCGTGTCAGGTAATATGAAGAAGTCGCTTATTGTCGGGTCAATGCTTCTGGTGGCATTGGCAGTGGTAGTTACGGCCCAGGACAGGGGCCGGCTTCTTGAAGCGAGGCAGCTGTATCTCAAGGCTACGGAAATAGTGATTGACCATAATCCCGAGGACGCAATACCAATGCTCAAGGAAGCATTGAAGGTATTTCAGGAAGAAGGTTCGCTTGCCGATGTCCGCAACGCAGAGAATGTTCTGTCGGATGCATACGGGTTTTTGTATGATTATGAGAATGCCTATGAATATGCCTCGGTGGCGGCCTCCCACAGCCGGACTCTATGCGACACGGCCAAACTCGTGGATATATTGATGCGTCAGCGTGATTGTTGCCAGAGACTTCGTCGCTCCGGAGAGGCGAAGTCCCTGACATCTGAGATTATGGGATTATGTCTGGAATATTCCGACAGGAATGCGAACGTTGGCATTCTCACAAACCTTTCGAATATTGCACGTGAGGAGGGAGATTTCCTGCTTTCGGAGACATTGGCGGATTTGGCCTCCAAGGCAGCTTCCGGCATTGATGATGAGTATGACGTGCTGAATTCCAAGATGTGGGCCGCATATTACAAGGGAGAATATGCACTTGCGGCGGAGTATGGCCAGAAACAGCTGATGCTTGATCATTCAGACGTAAGTGATGTCATTCTTACAATGTCAAGTGTTGCCTTGCATTTTGCGAAGGCAGGGGACAAGGAAAGGGCTTTGTCATTGGCCGGTATGGTGAGGGGGATGATTGGCTCCATTGACAACTACGGCATAAGAAAATTCGCCGCAAGCAAGTCTTTGTGTATGGTCTATGCCAATCTTGGCCTGTATGAAGAGTCGCTTGAGATGTATAGGATGGCCGAGGCGGCAGGTGGGGGCAAGTTTCTTCGGGCCAGCCCTGATATCGTTTCGTACAATGCAGGGATGCGGTACCGTGCAGGGAAAATGGACGAATGTATTGCCGGTTACGAATATTATTCCGCCCTCTGCCTTGACCGGTTCGGAAGGATGTCGGAGCAATATGCCAACTCTCTCAATTATCTTGCGAATGTATATGCCCTCTCCGGCGATATTCCCAAAGGCAGCCGCTACAATATTGACTCCAAGGACATTGTACTGGAGCTTGCACGCCGGGACTGGAAGTATCTGCCTTCTTACGAAAGGGGCGAACTCCTGAAGAGAATGGCCAAGTTGAGCAATGATATGGCATCATTCGCCGGTGCAGCCGGCCATGTCAGGGATGAGTTCACGGCCAAGTCATACGATGTGCATCTGCTTTCCAAGGGCCTCGGCTTGGCCACGGAAATGAGCCTGCGCGATGCTGTGAAGGGAGACAAGACCGCCAAGGCCCTTCTTGACAGCATAGATGTGATGAGAAGTAATCTTGACCGGGCCAAACTCAGTGGCAATCCTTCCGATGTGGGCAGCCTGTATGCCGGTCTTGTAAAGGCTGAGGCCGAGATGGCGCTCAAGGCTCCCAATCTCAAGGGCTACGGAGACTTTCTGGATTTCACGTTCAATAGCCTGAAATCCTCTCTCGGCCCGAATGACGTGGCCATTGATTTCACGGATTTTGTTGTGGAGTCAGGCAAGCACTATTATATGGCTTACGTGACGAGGAGGGAATTCGATGCCCCTGAACTGGTCAATGTGTTCATCGAGAGCCAGTTGGACGAATTGGGCATACCTGCGGACAAGCCTTGGATGCTGTATTCGGGAGACAATGCAAAGGCGGCCTACGACATTGTCTGGGGCCCTTTGGAGAAATATATGAAGCCGGGTGACAGGGTCTTCTTCTCTCCTTCGGGGATTCTGCATCTACTGTCTCCATCATCGCTTCCATCTCCTGGCGGCAGTCTCCTTTCCGAGGTCTATGATTTCCGGAGAGTGACCTCCGTAAGGCAGATTGACAAGGCGGTAAAGGATAATGACAATGTGGCCGTGTTTGCAAGCCTGCCGGAGGAACTGCCGTATTCCCTGAAGGAAGCCGAGACAGTGGCCTCCGTCTATGAGGGCAGGTCAATGCTGAAATGCGGACGGAATGCCTCCAAGGATGCCCTGAAGGCTATTTCCGGCAATGCTCCCGGCATTGTTCATCTCGCGACCCACGGTTTCCAGAATCCTCCGACCGGCAAATATGACTCATTCAACAGCCTGGTTGAGTCAATGCAGACTTCCGGACTCAGGATGAATGACGGCCCGTTGACATCTGAGGAAATCTCCGGCCTTGACCTTTCCAGGACCGGCCTGGTTTATCTCTCCTCCTGCCGTTCAGCCAGGGGAACTGTAAACTACGACGGGGTATTCGGTCTCCAGAGGGCATTCAAAAAAGCCGGTGCCGGAAGCCTGGTGATGTCTCTCTGGGACGTCAATGACATTGCCGCCTGCGACTTCGCCGAGTCTTTCTACACATTGCTGCACTCCGGCAAGGAGCCAGCAACGGCTTTTTCAGCCACCATTGACAAAATGAAGCGCCGCTACCGCTCGCCCTACTATTGGGCCGGGTATGTGCTTGTGGATTAGGGCCTGAAGGGTTACTTTCCTCCCGAAAGGGAATTAACGGTGAAACTAAAAATTCACCGTTATGGAAAATAAACTCAAAATTAATGGTCGGGATCCCATTGATGACCTGATTATCAGGGGATTGAAATCGACCGACGAAAGTATCAGGACTGTCTGCGTCATGCGTTTTTTCTACCGGACATTGCGCAGGCAGCTGCTTTTCATCCGACGCAAGTTGTTCAACTATAGTGTTGAATATGACGACCTTGTGAATGAACTTTACCTTTATATGAGCAAGGGAGGCTGGTCAATGCTGGATACGTTCCGGGGAGAAAACGGGGCGGGGCTGGCCACCTGGGCTGGAAAGGTGGCATTGCATTATTTCTGCTCCAAGACCAGCCTGGGTACATTGCCGGAATTGCCGCCGGCAGCAGCTGGCGAGGAAGGAATTGACGAGGCGACAAGGAATGAGGCCAGGATGGATGTCAATGAAATAATCGCACGGATGCCCAACAGGAGATATGCCAAAGTCATTGACCTGGTGTTCATTCAGGGTTATTCACTGCCGGAGACAGCGTCGATTCTCGGTGTCAAGGTCTCCAATATGTACAATATCAAGAAGCGGGCAGTCACCCAGTTCTATGCCACGATGACCGATTCCGCCAACATTGCCGGCCCTGGCCGGAAACTCCGCTGAAAATATATTCTCAATTTACTGCGTACCGTGTCGCCGGAATTGCTATCTTTGCAAAACTAACTACTTAAGTTAATGAAAGAGCAATATGCATTTCTTTTCCAGAAAAAATTCTGGATTGAGATAGTGGCGCTTGTTGCAGCCCTTCTCGTCGGCGCGGCCGCAGTCTATTATTTCCTTATCCCGGGCAATCTCATCCTCGGCTCCATCTCCGGCCTCGCAATGGTGATATGCTCATTTCTCGAATCAGTCGGCATTGCCTTTAAGGTATCATCAATGGTATTGATACTCAATGCTTTCCTCTTGGTGCTTGCCTACATTTTCCTTGGCCCTGAGGTCGGTCTCAAGACCGTCATAGCCTCCCTGCTGCTTGGTCCTTTCATGGACCTCTGGGCGTGGATCTGCCCATACACAAAACTTATGGAACCCGGCCTGACCTCCGTCATGGGAGACCCGATTTTCGACCTCCTCGGCTTCGTTCTCCTGCTTGGCGCATCGCAGGCCTTCCTCTTCCGGATCAATGCCTCCACAGGCGGCCTCGATATTGTGGCAATGATAATGAAGAAATATCTCCATTGGGACATCGGTACCTCAGTAACCGTATCCGGAGTCATTGTCTGCCTCAGTTCTTTCCTCGTCAATCCTTTCAGGATGGTCGTAATCGGCCTTATCGGAACCTGGTTCAACGGCATTGTAGTGGACTATTTCACCGTCAGCCTTAACAAGCGCAAGAGAGTCTGCATCATCAGCAACGAATATGAGAAAATCCGCCAGTACATCATCAGCACGCTCTATCGCGGTTGCAGCATGTACGATGTCAAGGGAGGATTCAAGGAAACCCCTGGCGTGGAAATCCAGACGATATTGACACAGAGCGAGTTCGCCTCCCTGATGGAGTTCATCCGCAAGGAGGATATTCACGCCTTCATCACCGCAGGCAACTGCAGCGAAATCTACGGTCTCTGGCGTCCGAGTCGCAAGAAGGTCAAAGAATGAAATGCAAATGCAAAAGGGGCCTTGTACTGACCCCTCCGGGCAGCCGGATCCTGCTTCACGCCTGCTGCGCCCCATGTTCTTCTGCTATAGTGGAATGCCTTGTAAATCAGGGCTTTAACCCTGTAATATTCTTCAGTAATTCCAATATTTTCCCGCGGGCTGAATACGACAAGAGGCTCAATGAATGCCTCCGCTATGCATCCGAGACTGGCCTCGAGATAGTTGAGGACAATTATGACCACAAAGAGTGGCAATGCGTTGCCCGTGGCCTCGAACACGAGCCTGAAAAGGGATTGCGCTGCACAGAATGTTTCCGTTACCGTCTTTCCCGGGCAGCCTCATACGCCTCCCGCAATGGTTTCGATGTCCTTACCACCACCCTCGCATCCTCCCGCTGGAAAGATCTCCGTCAGGTCAATGATGCAGGTGCATATGCCTGTTCTCTTTTCCCTGGCGTGACCTGGTGGGAGATGAACTGGCGCAAAGGCGGGCTTCAGGACCGCAGAAACGAAATCATCCGCGAACACAACTTTTATAATCAGCTGTATTGCGGATGTGAGGCCAGTATCGCTTCAAGTCCTGCGATGAAGGACGAGGGTTCTATTTAACCCACTCTGGGAACTTATTCTTGAAAATGTAATAGACGATAATTCCGACCCAGCTTGTCAGAACAATGAGAACGATGAAGAGAATCTTCTTGACATCGTCGCCCTGGAGTTTCCAGATGTCCAGCGCAGCCTTGATTGTCAGGACTACGCCGAGAAGCCAAATAATAAGTAAACATTAAAAAATAACTTGGTACATTTTTCAGGCGGCCAAAGACAGTAA
>JBJEBP010000245.1:0-7569 GCA_051870135.1 Candidatus Cryptobacteroides sp.
AAACCACCTGCAGCCAGGATGAGCCGCTGTCGTCAATGGTACAAGTAGGCGTTCCATTGGACTTGAGAGTTACCGTAATGTCTCCTCCTGATTTGGAAACCACGTTCGAAAGCACTGACGCTTCAACATAGTACTTTTGAGCTTGGGTCACTTTCAACAGACCTTTCTGCTCCAGACCGTCACAGACAAATGCGAATGTAGCACTACGCGGATCCTCGCCGTCGTGGGAGTCCACTCTGACAGAAAGAACCGCATCTCCTGTTCCTTTGGAAGGAGACATTGTCACCCAGTTCACGTCCTTCGGATGGCGCACATACCAGTCGCCTTCCGCCTGGATTGAAAAAGTCTGCGTACTTCCGGCGCTGCGGAAATTAAGGGTTGAAATCCCTGTAGTAGCGTCCTGATTTTCAAGCTGCATCTTTGCAGGAACCCGTACTGTCGGATCCTCTTTGCAACTCAAAACAGCAAGACTCAAAATGGCAAGGGATAATACCTTTGAGAACTTCATAAGATAATAGATTAGATGATATTGGTTAATATGTTGTTGGCTCGGTTAGACTTAATAATGAATAATTGAAATGTGAATAATCTGTCAACTAGGAATTTTTCGTAAAAATATGCAAATAAATAGGAATTTCCAAGTAATCGAAAAAAAAATGTCAAAAAATGAAAATCATCAAGACAAAACAATGCCGCCGTACTTCCTGTTTGCTTCGTACGGCGGCTAAAAATTCTGGCATTGCCAGCACTACAGAACCTTCATTGAAATAACCTTGATATCGGAAGCCGGCCGGTCTCCCCTGCCAGTTTTCGTTTCCTGGATCTTGCCGACCACTTCAATGCCGGACTCGACCTCACCGAAGACAGTATATTGCCCGTCGAGGAAAGGGGTGCCCCCGACATTGGCGTAAGCCTCCTTCTGCCCGTCGCTGAGCTGCGGCTTCGGCATTGAGGCGCAGATGGCGTGTGTCTCGGCGAGGAGTTCGTCCTGCAATGCGGACAGCCCTGCCATATCGCGCTCACGCCTTAGCTGCATGATGAAATCGCGGCGCTTGGAGGCCAGGCCATTGAACACGGTCTGCTCCTGCTGGAGCTGCATCTGCTTCTCCATCTGGCGGAGTTCGCCGGCAGAATATTTCTTGCCCCAGACAATGTAGAACTGGCTTCCGCTGCTACGCTTCTCAGGGTTGACCTCGTCTCCCTGCCGGGCCGCACAAAGTGCTCCCCTCTTGTGGTACAATGCCGGAAGTATCTCAGCCTCAATGGTATAGTCGGGGCCGCCAACTCCAAGGCTCTTCCCTGCCGGAGCTCCGATGCTGTCCGGGTCGCCGCCCTGAATCATGAAATCCTTGATGACACGGTGGAACAATGTCCCGTCATAGTATCCCTCCCCTGCCAGCTTCAGAAAATTGTCCCTGTGCTTCGGGGTCTCGTCGTAGAGGCGCACCGTAATGTCGCCTTCCGTTGTCTGAATCAATACTTTTGTCATAATTGTTATTTCCGAAAATTTTTGCGAAGATAGTGAATTGTATCCAATCATTTGAATATATTTGCATACACCAATCATCAAAAAATAGCCGCAATGGAAATATACTCGATTTGGAACACTGATAATATATTCTTGCAAGGACTGGAAACAGTCGTGCTGGATGAGGCGTCGAAACTATCCAAAAGGGGCAGGGATGCCTTTTACAGCATTTATGATACCTGCACTATTGCAGATTTTGCATACAAGTTGCTGGACCCGGATTTCAAATGGAGTGATATCCCCCGTTTGGGAGGCAAGACATTGAGTGAACTTTCAGAGTTTTCTGAAAAAATCATTGCCTTATTTGAGCAGCATAGTAATATTGTGGGGCTGGAGGAATGGGAAAGAAGGAAAAAGATGTTCGATCTCGGGAAAGCAGGCATTGAAAAAGCCTATGCGGAAACAATTTATTCCTTATGGGAAAGTCTGGGATATTTGCCTGTATTTTCACTCATTTCATCCTGGATAATGGGGTTAAGTGAACGCGAAAAGTATATCTGTGACCACGGAATGAACATCTGGGCAACCAACGATATAATCTGCCTTGACGAATTGGCAAAACATCTAGGTGTCACGGCCGAACGAGCCAGGCAATTGCGGGTAAAGGTCTTAACTGATTTGAAGTCATTCATTTCGAGCATAAGCATTGACGAGCAATGTCCTTATGATTGCCTGTCGGACAATATCGAGAATACTGTCGGAGAGAAAGAGAGGGTTTCTTTCAATGCAAATTTCATCAGATTCGTGGCGGGAACCGTTTACCCTGATTTGTCTGTTGCCGGAAATGTGGATAATGCGATTCTGGTCAAGCTGAAAGGAGGTGACTCGAACCCGTTCATCGCTGCTGTACCTTATCATTTATGTTCTGGCTATGACTTCAATGAGTTTTTGCAGAAGCTCGGAACTCTAAACAATGAAAGCCGGACAGAAAGAACATTATACCCGCTGCCTGAAGATGAGGAAACTGGGACTGTAGTCTCAAGATTGGCATATCTCCGTTTCGGATGGATATCGGATAATTCGGAACTTGTCATTCCACCAAATGCAGACAAGAATCTTCCAGAGATCATGGAGGACATAATCAGGGAGACTGGTCACCCGATGACAATAGATGAGATAATGAACAAATTTTCAAGTCGTTATCCGGAAAGAATCGTAGAAAAGTCAAGAATCAGAGGGAATATGCAGCTTAATCCAAGGATTACTCCAATAGGAAGATCCGGGATTTATTCACTGTCCGAATGGACACAGGGCAGTATGCGGGGTGGAACAATCCGCCTATTTGTGAAAGAATGCCTCGATGCAAGTGAATCCCACATTGTTCCTGTTGCAAAAGTACTCGATTATGTCAGGCAATACAGGCCTACTGTTACTCAAACAAATCTGATAACCAACATTATGTTGGAGTCGTCAAAAGCTTTTGTCTTGTTATGGAAGGGCGAGGAACAATTCATAACATATTCATCGGCAGAGATTCCGGAAGGATTCAAAAGAATCACAAGATCATTCACCGGACGACGCAGTTTTGAAGAAAGCGTAAACCTGCTGTTTGACTTCATCGAAAAAAATAAGCGGGCACCCAAAACAGGCAGAAGTGACGAGGAAGCTCGACTTGCCAGATTTATAACTAACCAGAGAAGTCTGTATCGCCGCGGACTACTTGATGGCAATGCTGTCAGTATCTTGGAAACCATTGAATCAAAACTATCCGCATTGAATGCCCTGTAGCCAGTCGCACCATTGTAATGGGCACTGTTTTCTTGGCGTTTGTTTGGAGCGCAGCCACAAGAGTGAATCTCGCTTTGGCCATAGCTGGTCAGCCAACCTGGCTCATGTTGGCGACTCGGCCCCGGAATTCGGAAAGGACTACGACGGAACCATCCAGGTTCTTCAAATCATCCGGATTTCGGATACAAAGTTATCAGAATTTTTTACTAAATTTGCACGCATTTTTGAACGCTTGGTAGAGCTAGTACTCCGTAATTGATATGAATAGAAACAACAGCGGAAAGCTCACCTGGACGGTTCTTTCCATTTCCCTTCTAACCGTGATGGCCGGTGCAGCCATCGCCCCAGCGCTGGGTATTATCCGAGACCATTTCGCAGATACCCCCGATATGCTGGTCCAGCTTATCGTAAGCCTGCCGGCTCTCCTGATTATTGTCACCAATCTGCTGTTTTCCCGGCTCTGCAGCCTGATGAAAACACGGACGCTGGCAATTGCCGGACTGCTGATGTATGTAGCTGCCGGCGCCGGCTGTTTCTTTGTGGATTCAATCGGTCTGCTGCTGGTCCTGCGTGCACTCCTGGGTGTAAGCGTAGGAATGATTATGCCGCTTTCCACAGGTCTTCTGTCATACTACTTCCCCCCGGAGAAACAGGCTGGGCTGATGGGCCTTTCGGCCGCCATGAACCAAATGGGCGGAGTAGTGGCCACACTCCTTGCCGGGCTGCTGGCGGATATTGCCTGGAATTATGCTTTTCTGGTCTATCTGCTTGGTATGATAGCAGTGGTATCGGTACTGCTCTATCTGCCTAACGAGAGATTGGAAAGCACTTCAGGCCCTTCCCTGCGCCTCATGAAAAAATTCCACCCGTCGGTGGTCGGTATGTTCCTGATCATGATTCTGTTTTTCATCTATCCCACTCGATTTGCCTTAAGCGCCCATGCGGGAACCGACCTGTCCAACAATGCGATAACCCTGATTATGGTTGGACTGGACGTAGTGGCTTTCCTGATTGGCCTGGTCTTTGGCAAAATGATGCAAGGGTTCCGCCATGGGATGAAATATTTGCCTCCGATGGGTTTCATTGCCGGATATTTGCTGTTGTCAATGGGATCATCGCTCCCGCTGTTATTGGCAGGATCTGCTTTCATCGGTATTGCAAACGGTATCGGTGTACCATATCTCAATACCATTGCCTCAATGAAAGCTGGGAAGGAGGCCGCCTCCACCGTAATGCCGCTTCTCTCGGCCGCATTATATCTGGGGCAATTCCTTTCGCCATTGATTGTGACTCCGCTGGGCAGCCTTTGCTTCGGTTCCGATGACCTGTCGGCTCCTTTCAAGGCCGGAGTCATCATAGGCCTGGTTTATCTGCTGCAAGCGTGGGCTACGCGCAATAAACAGGTTGTGGGGTGATTACATCAGACGCTTTCATGAAGCGCCGTATCAAACTGTGCAGTTGCGGACCTTTCGGCAATGGCCGCAGCCTTTCCGGTCGTTTGTCCGGAGCGCAGACAAGGGAGTCTGCGGGACTTCCTAAATGGGAAATCAACTCATAAGTTGTGAATATCGGAATTTCTACTTACATTTGCGAAAACCATGATTGAGTATGACTTTTGATCAAATCACAGAAAACGAAAAACTTTGGGCCGTCAGATATGACGATTGCCTAGACAATGTACTTGATTCAATCCTTGGACAATGGAATGATGTAGTGTAGTTGAGAAACTTTTTCAAGGAGAATCTCGAAGATTTGGAATCATACTTCAAAATTACTGACGTAAATCAGGCTATATACGATACTATTGATGACAGCGAGAGGCTTCAGTGCCTTATTATGGATATTTCTCCAGAAGCCGATCTGGATAAGTTGTTCCGTCCGCTTGACAATAGCCGTACTTCGGAAATGATCCTCGGCAAAGAGAAAGCTCGTCTGCGCGATACTCAAAAGCACGCTTCTTGGCTGCGCATCTATGCTATCAAGTTGGAGCCGGGTATTTATGTGATTACCGGAGGAGCAATAAAACTGACTCGAACAATGCAGGAGCGTGAGCATACCCTTGTAGAACTTGCAAGAATGGAGAAGGTTCGCCGCTATATGCTTGACAACAATATTATTGACAAAGACTCTTTTGATGATTACTTGAAAGAGCTTTGATAACAAAAGGAGGTCACAATGGGAACTTCAGTGGCAACAATCTCAAGACTGAAACAACATCAGTCATCTACGCCATCAAAGTGGCGCGAGAATGCAGAGTGGAGAATGAAGAACAAGTCTTGGCTTCGCTACTCGCAGCGCATTGCTATGATGATGCTTGACAAGATGGAGGAAATGAATATGTCACAGAGGCAGCTATCGGAATTGATGGGCTGCAGCCAGCAGTATGTTTCCAAGGTTCTGAAGGGACAAGAAAACCTCTCCCTTGAGACCATAACAAAGATTGAAGGATGCCTCGACATACAGATTCTTCCTCAATTAGCGGAGTAGGAAATTAAACATATACCTTGCTACTTTCCGGTCGTTTGTCAGGAGCACAGACGAAAGACTCCGTGCCTTCCCTTCTGGAAGTCGCGGAGTCTTATTTTGAAATAAACGGACCCTTTTGGGTCGCAGCCTTGATTGCAGGCAGGGATATGGAATCGTCTTCCGCCCATACCTCCTTTGCCTGGCGGAAGGCGGCCCAGGCTTTTGGACATCCGGCATAGAAGGCGATGTGGGTGATGATTTCGGAGATTTCCGTACATCCCGCATCAGTATTCTGCGGGTGACATCATACAAACTTTCAATGCTTTAGCCAATTTGTGATTGACAAGTTTGTTTTGTATTTCCTGTTCCAGGGTGTACAACATTGAAAAGGTGGCGGTTTCGGGAGGGATAGCGCAAAGAATAATTCCCGTACAATCAGCTTCTACGCCATCTTCATACATCAGGAAAGGTTTCGTATCTGCATCGTTTATAAAAACCGGATAGAATGCCTCCACCTTTTCATAGCCCAATTTTTCACATATTCCAAACGAAATCGTGTCAAGTTTGTCAAGTTCCTGCAAAACAGCATCATACTGCAGGGAATACTTCTTGTCCCCGTATTCTGAATAGAATTCCTTAAGCATAGGTATAAAATCACTCGTTAAAAGGTCGGGATTTAGCGTTGCCATTATAGTACACCCTCCAAGTTTGTAATAATTATAAACGCCATCAGGAGCATAATCCCCCATAGTGTGGCCGGAATGCCGTATTCTATGGTATTCCTTCTCAGGAAGAGCCATACTCTTCAATAATTGGATAACAATTGTCTTCATCGGTACTTTTCAAACTTTTTGCAAAGTTCCGATGAATTATTGGCAATATGAAGGAAACTGATATGAATTTATTTCCTTGATAATCAAGCATGTGAGAGCCCATACCAATAACCGGGGAAGCATTATTGGCAATTTGTCTCAAAGCCTGAACTCTGAAGGTATGCCAAGTCGTTCATATAACTCATCCCTGAGACGCAAAGCCTTTTGACTGACAGTTCGGCCGCCTGATGGGGCATTGCGGATCCTGCTTGTCTGCGAATCCCACGTGGCCTTGTCTATTCTTATCTTAATGCGGCAGTTTTCTATAAATCGCGTCTGAAGTTCTTTATGAGCCCAAAGAGTTGAGGCTAAAGCATTGACAATTATTATAACATAACGCTGCTTTTTCTCTTTGGCCTCCAGTTCCATGGATTCAAAGCAGTCCGCTTCGTCATTCAGGAACTTTAACAGAGAGATAGTTGTCACAGGATGCTCAAGATAATCATTCAATATATCGACAATGCTTTCCGCCTGTGAAAGATTGAACAAGTGTGAGCTTATGTACTCAGCATCGCTTTCCTGCAAAAAACCTTCCTGTTCAATCGCAGGAATTAATGTTTCAACATATATAGAGAGGGCAATATTCCCTACAAATAATTCTTTCCCAAGATAATACATCTTCTCAAGTCCCGCAATTAAATATCACTATTGTATTTGCAAAGTCACAAATAGCACACTTTTGCCCTTGACAAAAATAGACAAATAATTAGTGAACGCCAAAGTTTTTCAAAGAACATATTGATCCATCGTCAACTCTGGAATGGGCAGAGCCGTTTCTTCCGCAGATTGACAGGTATGACCCCGCTTGAATATCGCAACAATGTCAAAACGTCTTCCTCTCTTCCCTGACATCAGAGCCGGAGCTGCCAAGGACTCTGCCGTGAATCCTTTTTCGAATCACGGCGGAATTTTATAACTTTGCAAAGTTGTGATATCATTACTTATGAGCTCTTTTGATGAATACATAATAGGAGG
>JBJEBP010000246.1:0-7565 GCA_051870135.1 Candidatus Cryptobacteroides sp.
GCCTTCACCAGCTCGAGAACCGATACAGGACGTCCTGTGCCGATATTGAAGATTTCATAATCCTTCTCCATCTTCCCGTCCAGCATCCTTGCAACGGCATACACGTGGGCCTTCGCAAGGTCAACTATATCAATGTAGTCCCTCTGGCAGGTTCCGTCCGGAGTAGGATAATCGTTTCCGAAAATGCTCAGGCACTCCCTCTTTCCGATGGCTGTCTGGGTGATGAAAGGTACCAGGTTGTTCGGAACGCCTCTCGGAAGCTCTCCGATGAGGGCTGAAGGATGGGCTCCGATAGGATTGAAATATCTGAGGGCGATACCCTTGATCGGGCCTTCTGCCGCTGTTCCCGGGCAAGGAACTGCCCCGTATCTTGAATATGCGGCCACGGAGTCCCTGAGGATATCCTCGCAAATCTGCTTGGTATTTCCGTAAGGGGAAGTCGCAGGCTGGCGTGGAGACTCCTCAGTCACAGGAAGTTGCTCCGGCTCGCCATAAACTGTCGCCGATGAGGAGAAGAGGACATTGCAGCCTCCGTGGGTCCTTGCGGCCTCAATGACATTGATGAAGGATGAGAGGTTGTTGGAGTAATACTTGATTGGCTCTGCCACAGACTCTCCCACAGCCTTGAATGCTGCGAAATGAATCACGGCGTCGATTCTGTAGTCCGAGAACAGTTTGTTCACTGCTGCAGCATCGCAGAAGTCCATTTTCACGAACGGGATGTCATCCCTTCCGGTGATTTTCTTTACTCCTTCAAAGCAGGTCATGTCGCAGTTGGACATATCATCCGCAACCACGACCTCGTAACCTGACTGGATAAGTTCCACAGTTACGTGGCTTCCTATAAATCCGGCACCTCCGGAAACTAAAACTCTTTTGGCCATATAGTTATGTTATTGAATTTTCAATATTGCCCGCAAGCGGGTCCCGATGCGTCCTACAAAAATAAGAAAAAACCTGATATCTTTTTCCTTGTGAATAATTATATTTGTCAATATGAACAGAATTTCGACATTGACATTGGCCTTATTGCTTGTGGCCACGTCTTTTCCGGCCTTTTCAAAGGAAAAGTCGGCCGCCCAGTCCTACATTGACAGGAAGCTTTCCGAGGAACCATTCCGTTCCGGACTAGTGGGCGCCCTCGCCGTCAAGATGTCCGGAGACACGATAGTGGAATGCGGAAGCCTCAGGAAACTGATTCCCGCCTCAAATACCAAGCTGATTACTACCGGCCTGGCAATCAAGGGCTTGGGCAAGGATTACAGGTTCTCCACGGCATTGGGATATTCCGGCAATGTGAGCGACGGGGTGCTTCACGGGGATTTGTACATCATCGGCGGCGGTGACCCGACACTTGCCTCCTCCGATCCCGGCTCCCTTCCTGCCGACTCTCTCTTCTCCAGCTGGAAATCAATGCTTGCCGCCAAGGGAATCCGCAGGATAGACGGCCGCATAATCGGGGACGGACGCTATCTGGACGGGCCGATTGAACTTGACAGCTGGGCATACAATGACCTCGGAACCTATTACGGGACCGGCTGCAACGGCCTGATATATTCCCGTAACATATTGAAAGTCAATGTTGCACCGGGCAATGCCGAGGGATCCCGCGTCCAAGTCTCCAACTTTTCCCCCAACCTGCCCTGGATAGAGTTCCGGAACAATTCTGTGACTTCCGCCCCGGGTACCGGAGACGAACTTTACCTTTTCAATACCGACCTTGCCCCGGTTTCCGAACTGCGTGGATCCTACGCTTCCGACGAGGGCAGGAGTACAGAGGAATTCAGCCACAAGTTCGGTCCGCTTGCCTGCTCCAGCGCATTTGCGGAATACCTGCGCAAAAACGGGGTCAAGGTGGATGGAGAAGCCTCATACATTGATAGTTACAATGTGATAATCTCTGTGGACCAGTCCGGCAGGGGCCTTGTCAGGTCGAGGGGGACGGCCCGTCCTGTTCCGGAACTTCACATCATCGGGGATACTGAGTCAATGACAGTGAGGGAGATTGCCCAAATCGTCAATCGCCGCAGCGACAATCTCTATGCGGAGACCCTGCTCCGCGCCCTTTCGAAAGAACGTACCGGCTCAGCTTCGTACGATTCCTGCAAAGTGGTGATACTCAGGGAACTCGACTCACTGGGCGTGGATACCTCCACCGGAGTCAGGATGGTGGACGGCAGCGGACTGTCAAGGCACGACAGCATTTCCCCTGACTTTTTCTGCCGCTTCCTGAGGTCAATGTACCTCGACTCCGGATGTTTCTGGGACTATCTTTCCACTATCAACCGCCCGGGTGCTCCGGGGATGCGTTCCAGCCTGGCCGGCAAACCTGAGGCAGTACGCTCAAGGCTCAGGATGAAGAGCGGCTCGATGGACGGGGTCCTCTGCTACAGCGGCTATGTGATGCCTGTCTCGGACAAGAAAGAGGATGTGATTGTATTCTCGGTAATGACCAACAACTGTCCTGATGCCGAATCTGCTGCCAGGACCTTTGTCAATGAACTTATATATTTGATAGCCAATGAGAACTGAAAGATTGAAATCAATATTGACAGCGGCCATTGCGGCCCTTGCGCTGCCGTTCGGGATGAATGCACAGAAGAACTATGCAGTAGTTGACCTCTCGGTGGCTTTCTTCAGGGAGAAGGCTGGCTATGAGGAAGAACTTGGTACACAGAATCTTATGGGTACGCCCCTCGAGGTGCTGGACAGTACCGGATACTGGCTCAAGGTAAGGACTCCGGAGCCTTATGATGCCTGGGTCACCAATCTCGCCGTGACAAGGATGGACAGCCTCCAGGTGAGAGACTACATCGCCGCGCCGAAGTACATCTGCGTGGCCAAGTGGACGGAAATGTGGTCGGAGCCTTCAGCCAAGTCCCTGAGAGTCAGTGATATGGTGCAGGGTGACATTGTCCGTATCTGGAAGGATGGCAAGGGCAGGCCAATCAAATCCCGCGGCTTCCTCGGTGTCCTGCTTCCGTCTGGCACCAAGGCATACGTCAGGGCATCCGATATCGAGGACTTTGCATCCTGGGCCGCATCGAGGAAGGCCACACCGGAAAACATTGTCTCCACAGCCCTCACATTCAGGGGCACTCCGTATATGTGGGGCGGCACATCTCCCAAGTCATTCGACTGCAGCGGATTGACCCGAACTGTCTATTTCCTGAACGGAATTCTTCTGCCAAGGAATGCCTCTGACCAGATTTTTACGGGCAAAGTGGTGGATATCAATGAGTTGAAATCCGGAATAGCCTCCGGCAATGTCACATCATACGGGGAACTCAAGCCAGGCGACCTGCTTTTCTTCGGCCGGACCAGGCCGGACGGAAAGGAGAGCATCACCCACGTGGGACTTTACATTGGAGACGGCAGGCTCATACATTCCTCCCATCTGGTACGCATCAATTCCCTCAATCCTGCGGAACCTGACTATTACACCGGGAGCACCCGCCTGCTTCACGCCAGGAGAATATGTTCTGCGGACGGGGAACCTTACGGATTGCCGGAAATCAAGGACAGCCCATACTATTTTCCTCAGCCGGAAGAATGATTATTCCGGGAAATTCACTATTTTTGCATTGCTAAAACACGAATACCATGAATTTAAGAGATTTCAAGAAAGAGGTCGAGTACTTCATCGGCGAGTTTGTCGACGACTGCACATTGTTCATTGCCATCAACCCTCACAAGAGCACTGACAAGATGATTGATGTCCAGAATGCTGCCATTGACCTTTACAACGATATGAAGGACAAGGCCAATGCGAAGGTTGAAAAGAAGGACAGGAAGAACTGGTTCGCCGGCCTCCGCAAGGAGATGTACGAGAAACTCGATGCCCTCTACGAGCAGCTCAGCGCTATTGTTTCCGAGAAGGACGACGAGGAATAATCTATGTTCCCGGATTTCCCGGAAGGGAAGAGATACAACACTTTTGTAGGATATTACAGACGCATCTATGGCGAGCGGCTCCAGAAGCTCGTCATAGATGCTGGTTTTACTTGTCCCAACCGGGACGGAAAGGTCGGCAGGGGAGGCTGCTCCTTCTGTGACAATGCAGCATTCCACCCGGGCTACAGCATTCCCGGAAAGCCAATCGCCGACCAGATTGACGAAGGCATAAGCTTTCACCGTGTGAGATATCGCAACACCAGCCATTATCTCGCTTATTTCCAGTCATATTCAAATACTTACGCTCCGCTTCCCCGTCTCATTGAGCTATATTCCGAGGCACTCTCGCATCCGTCGGTAGTCGGCATTGTAATAGGCACAAGGCCGGACTGCGTGGATGAGGAGAAGCTGGACTGGCTGGCATCGCTGAAGGACGGCCGGGCCTTGCCTGGATGGAAAAGGGAGGGGTTCGACAAGCCCGTTGTCAAAATCGAATACGGCATTGAATCCTGCTATGACCGGACTCTGGAAAGAGTAGGGCGGGGTCACGATATCGCCGCTGCCGTGAAGGCTGTGTCAATGTCAGCGGAGCGGGGCCTTGACCCGGGTGCCCACTTTATTCTCGGCCTGCCGGGGGAAACCCGAGAAATGCTTGTGGACCAATGCTCTTTCATATCCTCCCTGCCGCTTCATTCGGTCAAGTTCCACCAGCTCCAGATTGTCCGCGGCACGAGAATCGAGAAGGAATACGCTCAATGCCCGGAGGATTTCCTGCGCCTGTCCCTGGACGATTATCTCGACCTTGTGATTGACATTCTCGAGCGTCTCCGGCCTGACCTCTACATTGAAAGGGTAGCCGGCGAAGTTCCTCCGCGTTTCGTGAAGGAAACCGCCTGGGGCCTGGTCCGCAATTTCCAGATTCTCCATCTCCTCGACGGGAAACTTGAGGCGCGCGACACTTTCCAGGGCCGTTTTTACCTAAAATGACCTTCTGCCTATGGCAATTTGCGGGATAATTTGTATCTTTGCCGAAATAATCTTACCACAATGCAGAGATTCGTAAATTCCGAGATTCCTGAAGGCCTCACCTTCGATGACGTATTGCTCGTCCCTGCCCGTTCGGAAGTTCTTCCGAGGGATGTAAATGTTTCCACAAAGTTCACGAGGGACATAACCCTCCACACTCCGATTGTCTCATCCGCAATGGATACCGTCACTGAGGCGGACCTGGCTATTGCGATGGCACGCGCAGGCGGTATCGGCGTAATTCACAAGAATATGACCATCGAGGCTCAATGCGAGCAGGTCAGGAGAGTGAAGAGGGCCGAGAACGGTATGATTTACGACCCTGTCACCATCGGTCCTGAGGCCAATGTCGGCGAGGCTCTCGCATTGATGGCCAAGCACCATATCGGCGGCATTCCGGTAGTCGATGCCAACAGTTATCTCATCGGCATTGTCACCAACCGTGACCTCCGCTTCCAGGACGACAAGAAGAGGCCGATTTCAGAAGTGATGACTTCCGAGAACCTCATCACCGCCAAGAAAGGCATCAGCCTTGAGGAGGCCACCCGCATTCTCAGGAGCACCAAAGTGGAAAAACTTCCTGTAGTGGACGAGGACGGCCGCATTGTCGGTCTCATCACCTACAAGGATCTCATGAAGATAAAGGACAATCCTATCGCATCCAAGGACAGCAAGGGTCGCCTTCTCGTGGCAGCCGCAGTCGGTGTCAAGTCAGACACGCTCGACAGGATTGAGATGCTTGTCAATGCAGGAGCTGACGCAGTGGTGATTGACACTGCCCACGGACATTCAGTAGGAGTGCTCAATGTCATTGCAAAGGCCTGCGAGGCATTCAAGGGCAGGGATATCCAGATAGTTGCCGGCAATGTTGCCACAGGCGAGGGTGCCAGGGCTCTGGCCGATGCCGGAGTAAGCGCCGTCAAGGTGGGTATCGGACCAGGCTCCATCTGCACCACACGTATCATCGCAGGAGTCGGCATGCCGCAGCTTTCAGCCGTGATGCTCGCCGCCAAGGCTCTCGAAGGAACAGGTGTTCCGGTGATTGCCGACGGTGGAATCCGCTACTCAGGTGACATCACCAAGGCTCTCGCAGCCGGTGCCAGCACCATCATGGCAGGCTCCCTCTTCGCAGGAACCGAGGAGTCCCCTGGCGAGACCATCATTCTCAACGGAAGAAAATTCAAGTCGTACAGGGGAATGGGTTCCCTCGAGGCCATGGAGCACGGTTCCAAGGACCGTTACTTCCAGGATATGGAAGAGGATATCAAGAAGCTCGTTCCTGAAGGAATCGTGGCCCAGGTACCTTACAAGGGCACTGTAGCAGAGGTTGTGTACCAGCTTGTCGGAGGTCTCCGCGCAGGTATGGGCTATTGCGGAGCCAAGGATATCGAGGCTCTCCGCGCCGCCAAGTTCGTACGCATCACCAATGCCGGATATCTCGAGAGCCATCCGCACGATGTGACCATCACCAAGGAGTCCCCTAACTACTCAAGATAAAAAGTGACGTCGAGGACAAATAACCGTCCGGCGGCAATGTGCATAGCCGTAATCGTCTTGCTGGCAATGACTTCCTGCGAGACGATTACGTCGTTTGTACGCGAATTGCGTTTCGGCCAGGTGGTTGCGAAAGTCGGAAGCCACAAGCTTTACGCTTCCGAGCTCGCTGCCTATATCCCCGACTCCGCTTCCCCGGAGGACAGCACCAGGCTCGCCCTCCAGTACATCAATACCTGGGCGTCGGACCAGCTTTTCACCGATGTCGCCGAGAGGGAACTGTCCAAGGCCGAGAAGAATGTGGACAGCGAGCTGGAGGACTACAGGCATTCCCTGCTCAAGTACAGATATGAGCAGAAATATATCAACCAGCGTCTCGACACTGCGGTGACAAGGGCCCAGATAGAGAAGTATTACGAGGACCATTCCGCCAATTTCAAGCTCAGCCTGCCTATTGCCAGGGCTGTGTACATGAACATTTCCGAAGATTCCCCGAACCTTGAGATTATCAAGAAGAAAATGCGCTCGGACAAGCCTGAAATGAGGATCGAGGCGGACAGCATCGCCTATTCATCGGCATTCAGGTACACCGATTTCGGAAACAAGTGGGTTGACCTGGTCAAATTGTCCCGCGAGGTCGGCACCGACTATGGCACCCTGCTGTCACTGGTGAAGGACGGCTATGTTGAGCTGCCTGACGGGAACGGCAATCTCAATATTGTATATTTCTTCTCCCTGATGCGGGCCGGGCAGACCGGACCTGTCGAATATTACGAGGAACAAATCAGGGATATCATCCTGAGCACCAGAAAACAGGCCCTGCTTTCGCATTTGGAACGGGACTTGATAGAGAACGCGCGCAATCAGGAAAATTTTGTGATTTATTAGAGAAGAACGTATGAAGAATATTCTCAGACTTACAGCATTGTCAATGCTTCTCGCCTTGTCGTGGAACGCCGCCGCCCAGAAATACCAGGGCGGACTTGTGGACAAGACCATCGCCGTTGTAGGAAATGAAATGATCTCCCTCTCCCAGCTTGAGGGCGAAATCATGTCAATGAGGATTTACGGCAATTATTTCTCCGACAAGAACGTAAGATGCGAACATCTTGAGCAGATGCTTGAGTCCAAGCTCTTCCTTATGCAGGCCA
>JBJEBP010000247.1:0-7500 GCA_051870135.1 Candidatus Cryptobacteroides sp.
GTCATAACCGAAGTTTGCCTCAAGCAGATAGCGGCTGTCGTATCCGTATGTAAACCTTCCCGCGAAGCCGAGATTCCTGTACGGAAGCGAGCTCTGGAGATCTCCCATATTGGCATAGAGCTTATTCTGCATTGTATAAACAAGAAGGCCGGACACGTCGTGCTTGTTCTTGAACTTGCGGTTGTAATCAATGGCCGCCTCAACATAAGTGGTGGTCTGGATGTCCTTTCCGCCCTGCGAGTAGTCCAGATACTCTGTTCCTCCGTCCGGATTGATGCAATTGATTGTGTATGTATTGTCAGCCACATCATAGGAGGACATTGTGTACCAGTAAGGGTTGTAATACCTCTGGAGGTCGAAGTAAGAGTACCTCGTAGTATTGAACAAAGCCCTGGCGCTCAGGCCCTTGGTGATGAAATCCAGTTTCTGCTTGAGTTCCACCTGCGCGATGAGGTTCAGCTTGCTGTATTCCTTGTAGCCCCTGACCATCCTGGCGTAAGGGTTGAGATAGTTTCCGTCAGAGGTATTTCCGAACATGATGTGAGTGTCGGAGCCTCCTGACAGGGCACCCTCGTAATACATCGGGAAGGAAACAGGGTCAGATGCGAGAGCCATCTTGTAGAGTTCGCTACCTCCGTCAAGCGGGCCGGTATAGTCCTCGAATGTTCCGCTGAAACGGACGGACAGCTCGGTAGTGGAGGTGACATTGATGTTGATGTTGGACCTCAACTGCGTGGTTCTCAGGGTAATATTGTTATTGAACGAGTTGCTGTTGTTCTCCTTGAGGAGACCCGTGTCATTGTTGAAAGTGGCCGCGATGTAGTATCTTGCGACCTTTCCGCCTCCGCTGAGGTTGGCATTGACACGCTGGTTGGTGGTGTAGTCCTTGAACATCTCACCTATCCAGTCAACTGACGGATATGCGTATTTGTTCACTCCCCTTTTCGTAAGCTCAATCTTCTTGTCGGAGAATGGACGCGGAGCAAGAGGGTCCCTGGTGGACACGGCCTCATTGTACAATGTCATCCAGGTTACAGGATCCACGACATCCACAACGCTTGTCGGCATTGAGAATGAGTTCTCGAAACGGATGTTGAGATTGGCACGGCCCTCCTTACCTTCCTTGGTCGTCACCAGGATGACGCCATTCGCTCCGCGGGCACCGTAAAGCGCTGTCGCAGTAGCGTCCTTGAGGACCGAGAATGAGGCAATGTCGTCCGGTTGGAGACGGGCCAGGTCGGTGGACGAAAGTTCCACATTGTCAATGAGGATGAGCGGTCCGCGGGCATTGGAGTTGAACGTGGTCACTCCTCGGATGAAGAATTCCGCATTGTCCTGGCCAGGCTCTCCGGAGAGTTGCTGGGTAATCATGCCGGCAATCCTTCCGCCGAGTGCGGTGGTGAGGTTGCTGGAAGGTACCTTGAGCTCTGCTGGACGGATGGTGGCAATGGAGCTGACAACGCTCTCCTTCTTCTGCTTGGAGAAGGCTACGACCATCGCATCTTCCAGGGCCGTGCTCTCCTCTTCCATCACGATGAGATACACCGACTTGTCAGTAATCCTGACACGCTTGTCCTGGTAACCGATGAGAGTGGCAACAATGTTCTGCCCTTCTGATACCTTGATGGAAAAGCCTCCCTGCTCATCCACCAGCATTCCGTCAGTAGTACCTTCGACCATGACGGCAGCCCCCAGGACTGGTTCTCCATTCGAATCGACAACACGTCCGGTCACAGTCTTTTTCTGCCCGTCAGGAGTCTCCGCCGCAAACGCAACTCCCTGCCCGATGGTCAGAAGAATGACAACCAGGGTGAAGAAATTGAATAGAACCTTCACTGGAGAAATGTTTGAATTTCTCATGATTGGTTAAATTAAGATAGTTTAAGAATGTTAATGTTATCAATGTATGTTTGAACATTCGCAAATATATACATATTGCAGGGATATTTCAAAATATTTTTTAATTATTTTGTGCAAACATATTCACAAATGTCTTGATATATTCCTATAAATTAACAAAATTTGCAGAAACTAATAAACTCGACAAACCCAATGAAAACCCAAAAGGCCGTTTTACTCCTATTATCATTGACAACACTCTCCTTATCAGCATTGACCTCACTCTCCGCCTTTGCCAAGGAACCGGCAGAATACGTTGACCTTTTCATCGGCACGTCCAATTCCCGCTGGATGCTCGGACCATACGCACAGCGCCCGTTCGGAATGGTTCAGCTCGGACCCGACAACCAGGGAAACGTGTGGATGGGCGGATATGAATGGTCCATCAGCAACATCTCCGGATTCAGCCACATACACGCCTGGACTATGGGCGGAGTGATGATAATGCCGTCCACGACCGATCTGGCAACCGGCAATCCGTCCACAGACTCCCCATACCAGGGAGCAAATGCCGGATACCATTCACGTATCCTGAAAGAAACCGAGATCGCCCGCCCCGGCTATTACAGTGCATATCTGTATGATGCCCAGACGCTTGCGGAGATGACAGCCACCACCCGCTGCGGCATCCATAGATACACCTTCCCGGAATGCGCAACATCCAGAATCCTTGTTGACCTCCAGTTCCCGACCGAATGGGATTATGGCTTCACTGTGAAAAAAGCAGAAATCACCAGCATAAACCATTCTGAAGTAGAAGGTTACGCAGAATGCCAGTCCGGGCCATGGAGCTGGTGGAATGAATACAAAATGCATTTCGTGCTCCGGTTCAGCCGGGAGTTCGACACGATGAACGGCTGGAACGGCGGCAGAATCGTCGAGAATATCAGCACCCTGGCCGGCTCCGGCGACACAGGCGCGTACTTCACGTTCAACACGAAGGAGGGGGAAGCCATCACCGTATGTTGCGGAATATCCCTTGTCAGCATTGAACAGGCAAGACTGAACCTGGAGGAGGAGGCCGGCAGATTCGGCTATGACTTCGACAGCATTGCCGCAGACGCCTACAATGAGTGGAATTCCCTGCTGGGACGCATCAGGGTCGAGGGCGGCAGCGAGGAGGACAAGACTAAATTCTACACCAACCTATACCGGGCCTACGCCGGAAAACAGACCTGGAACGATGTGAACGGGAAATACATTGACGCAATGGAAAATGTGCGTACAATCCGGAAAGGCGCGATGTATGGCGGAGACGCATTCTGGAATTCCTACTGGAATCTCAACGGGCTATGGTCGCTTGCCACGCCTGAGATAATTGACAATTGGGTCGAGACCCAGCTCGAAATGTTCAGGCATACCGGGTGGACCGGAAAGGGGCCTACGGGAATCGAGTATTCCGGCATAATGGAGGGATCCCACGAGACCGCATTGATGGTGGCGGCATACCAGAAGGGCATCCGCAAGGACGGGGATGAGATTTACAAGGCAGTCCTCAAGAATGTGACCGAGCCGGGAATAGACCACCCAGGCGGAGGCAATGCCGGGAATCCTCTCCTAGACATATATATAAAGCATGGATATATGCCACGGGAGTACGGGGTGATTTCAAAGACACTCGATTACGCATACGACGACTGGTGCGTGGCAATGATGGCGGAGGCCGTAGGAGACAGGAAGACCGCGAAAATGCTGAAGCAGCGCTCTGAAAACTGGAGGAATGCGTTCAATCCTGCCACCGGCTACGTCACAATGAGGGACAAGCAGCGCAATTGGGACCCTGATTTCGACAGATTCTCCAACAAGGGCTTCATAGAGGGAAACAGCTGGCAGTATTCCTGGTACGTTCCCCATAATATTGCCGGCATTGTCGAAATGCTAGGCAGGGATGAGTTCAACCGCAGGCTGGAAGAAGGATTCGAGAAGTCCGTGAAGCACAACTTTGCGGCCCACGTTTTTGACAGGACAATGGGCCAGTCGGCTGAATTCTACATCAACCACGGCAATGAGGTCAATATGTGCACGCCATACCTCTTCAATTATTCCGGAAAGCCCTGGCTGGCGCAGAAATGGTCCAGAAGCATCCTGGACAAGTTTTACGGCAGCACCCCATACCACGGCTGGGACGGGGACGAGGACGAAGGACAGATGAGCGCCTGGTTCGTGATGAGCGCAATGGGGCTGTTCGAGATGGACGGCGGCTGCTCCCCGGACCCGGTCTTCGACATCAGCAGCCCTCTGTTCAACAAAGTCACAATTTCACTGGATGGACGGTACTACACCGGGAAAGAGTTCACCATCAATGCCATTGGAAACTCCGACAAGAATATCTACATCCAGGAGGCCTATCTCAACGGGAAGAAACTGTCATCCCCGAAGCTCAGGTTCAATGATGTCGTGCGGGGAGGAGAACTGACACTGGTCGTGGGAGACTCCCCGAAAGAGTGGAAATAGCATTTCTTTTCATTTCTTATTCATTAGATTTGGATTTATGTAAAAATTTATTCATATTTGTTCGAACATATTCTATTTTAATATGAAACTAGAACTAGACCACGACTCCTCAAAGCCTCTCCACCAGCAGGCCGAAGAAATATTGAGGGAAATGATTCATGAAGAAGACTACAGGAACGGCAAGCTGCTGCCGAACGAGGTGGAACTTTCAAAGCAGCTGAACATTTCCAGGAATACATTGAGACAGGCCATCAACCGGCTGGTCTTTGAGGGCCTGCTTATCCGCAAGAAGGGCTACGGGACCTGTGTTGCACCGCAGGACGTGATGAGCAATGCGCGCAACTGGATGAGTTTCACCCAGGAAATGGCCGCAATGGGCATGAAAGTGCAGAATTTCGAGCTGCATATCAGTTTCAAGTCGGCCCCGAAGGAGGCTACCGACCTGTTTTCCGTGCCTGAGGACAAGAAGCTTCTCTGTCTTGAAAGGCTGAGAGGGAAGCCTGACCTCCCTTTCGTTTTCTTCATTTCATTTTTCAATCCTTCCATTCCGATGTCCGTATCGGAGGATATGAGCAAGCCTCTCTATGACATTCTCCGAGACAACTACGGAGTGAGGGTAAAGACATCCAAGGAGCATATCTCGGCCAAGGGTGCGAGCGCAGAACTGGCTGAAAAGCTCGGCATTTCCGAGGGTGACCCGATTCTCGTCAGGAAGCGTTTTGTCTATGATGTGAACAATACTCCTATCGAATATAATATAGGCTACTATCGTGCAGACTCATTCACCTATACGATTGAGTGTACCAACGAATAAAACAAACTCAAAACTATGAACAAGAACACTTCAAAAGTGCTGCCCGTCCTCTTCGGCTTCTTCGTGATGGGCTTCTGTGACGTAGTGGGCATATCCACAAGCTACGTCAAGCAGGATTTCAACCTCAGCGAGACCCTCGCAGGCTTCATTCCTTCGATGGTTTTCATCTGGTTCCTTCTCCTCTCGATTCCGGCAGCCATGGCAATGAACAAGGCCGGAAGAAAGACAATGGTACAGGTCAGCAACGTCATCACCTTCATCGGAATGCTGCTACCGTTCATCAGCTACAATTTCGTAACCTGCATGCTGGCGTTCGTCCTCCTCGGTGTGGGCAATACCATTCTCCAGGTATCCCTGAACCCGCTTTTGACCAACGTGGTCAAGGGTGAGGCACTGACCAGCTCCCTTACCGCAGGACAGGTGGAGAAGGCAGTTTCATCATTCTGCGGGCCTTTCATTGCAGCATTCGCAGCCGGCACTCTCGGCAACTGGAAGTTCCTCTTCCCGATTTTCGCAGCCGTGACATTGATCTCCGGCCTCTGGCTTCTCCTCACTCCAATCAAAGAGGAGGCCCCGGAAGCGAACACCTCCTCAGCCGGAGCCGTATTCGGACTCCTGAAGGATCCGAAAATCCTCTTCCTCTTCCTTGGAATCTTCTTTATTGTAGGTGTGGACGTGGGTGTCAATACGGTATCCCCGAAACTTCTCATTGAAAGGGCAGGCTGGGCCGTGGAGAAAGCGGGTCTAGCATCCAGCGTATATTTCGTATGCCGTACCGCAGGTGCCCTTCTCGGTTCTGTCCTCCTCGCCAGGGTCAATGACATCAAGTACTTCAGGTACAATATCATAGGAGCCCTCGCAGTACTCCTTCTCCTCTTCGTGATCAAGGGAACCGTACCGATGCTCATACTTATCGGCCTGATCGGCTTCCTCTGCTCCAGCGTATTCTCCATCATCTATTCCGCAGCCCTGAAGGCCAGGCCGGAGAAGGCCAATGAGATTTCGGGTCTCCTGATAACCGGAGTATCCGGAGGAGCAGTGATTCCGCCGGTGATGGGCATTCTCGCAGACCTTACCGGCAGCCAGTCCGGATCCCTCATCGTTATCGGTCTCTGCCTGGTCTATCTTGTCTGGTGCGCCCTGGCATTGGGACGCAGGAAAGTGGCGTAAACATAAAGGCTACTGGCTTGATAATGGCGGCGAAGGGATTTTCCTCCGCCGCTATTGTTATTACTGCGGAATTAAAACCGCAATTTGTTCAGAAGTCCTGAATCTAGGAGGGCATAAGAAACAGTATCATACCCGTTCAGACCCTATATTAAGGAATATTCAGTATCCCGAGCGATACTGCAATATCCTTAACGACACCATCCACGATTTGGTGCCCTAGCGTGGATGGTGCGCTCTGAATGCGTGAACCCTCCACGATACGGGGCTTCAGCGTGGATGGTGCCACCATTTGACATTGCACCCTCCACGATAAACGCCCTCATCGTGGATGGTGCCACTTTGGAAACCGCACCATCCACGAAGAAGGCCCAGAACGTGGAGGGTGCGTTGCGGGAAGATTCCTGGTCAGCCGAGGATGGCGCTATGCGGTCGGGGATGATGGGCCTGAAAGCCAGGCATGACGCTATGTGCAATAAGATGCCATTTACGAATTGCGGATAATCAGTTTGCGGAATAAAATCCGTACAAGCAAAACCATAATGCCTACCTTTTTGAGCAGCCTAAGGACGTATATTCTGCTGCATTGACCTCACGCCAACAACCTCAACCCCGACTTGACCGTTGCTGGCCACATTCAGGTTCGTAAAGTGAAATCAATGAACAACCACCTAGCCTACAGCGTACTGAATTGATGCCCCTTGTCACTGAAGCCCTCCAGAGCTGGTCAGTGAACAACACCCCTCGCTACAATACCCTGTAGGGCACTATGCTGTTCATTGATTTTCGTTTACTACCACAGTCACGCTAATGGCCACATCTCAAATGGCGAACCAGACTTGCCCGTAGCGTGACATTCACCTTGCCGAAGCCACCCCCGCTACAAGTACTTCCATGGCACTTATTTGGAATTTTCCCGTTCAGGTGGAAGGACTTTGTGTCCACCTGGCCGGCCAACCTGGCACAGAATGCCGTAGACGGCATATCGAAAACGCCTATATGAATATCATTCCGCTCTGTTTATACGACAGGATTCAAGAATCCATTCCAGGCTTCTGCTTTTCGGGTCTATCATAGCATTGTCGTTTCTATCAGTTTCTCAATTTCTTCCTTTTTCCTGACTTTATCACTTTTTAGGCATTTTTCTAAGAATCGGCCTTCTGTGC
>JBJEBP010000248.1:0-7474 GCA_051870135.1 Candidatus Cryptobacteroides sp.
GACTTTCATTTTTACAGGAGGCTCTACGAGCTGGCCGGCGTGCTTGCGGAATGCCTCATTGTACCAGTCGATAGCCTCTTTCTTCATCTTCTCCGCTATCTTGGGATTCTGCTCAGCCACATTGGTGGTCTCCTTCACGTCATCCTTGAGATTGTAGAGCTCTACATCAGTTCCGTCGTAGTTCACGAGGAGCTTCCAGTCACCTTCGCGCATGCAGATATTAGGACTTCTGGTCTGGTAAGCGTTCTTAGGCTTGTCCTTGCCTACGAAATGCTGGCCGAACTCCCAGAACATAGGTGACTTGCGGGTTTCCTCCTTCTTCCCGAGGACGCTCTTGCTCATGTCGAGACCGTCGAGGGTATAACCTTTGGTGTAAGGCTTGGTGCCTGTGAGGGCGCAGACGGTAGGGAAGATGTCAATGCTGGCGATAACGGTGTTGTTGTTCACGCTGCCCGGCTGGATTCTGGCCGGCCATCTTACCATGAATGGCATCCTGATACCACCCTCGTACAATGTGGCTTTCTGGCCGCGCATGCCGCCGGTACGGCCGTTCTGGTAGCTTGGGTTAGGACCGTTGTCGCTTGTGAAGATAACGATGGTATTGTCGGCGATGCCAAGTGAGTCGAGACCGTCGAGAAGTCTTCCAATCTGCTTGTCAAGCTCGGCGAGAACCGGACGGAAGTTGACCTCCTGCTCCCAGTAACCGCCCTTTCCGCTCTTGTCGTAAGCCTCCTTGGAAGGTACGTACGGGGTGTGCATATCGTCCGGCCATAGGTTTACGTAGCAAGGCTGGCCCTTGTGGCGGGCGAGGAAGTCCAGGGTCTTGTCCACGAAATACCTGGTCCTGTCCCATCTCTTGATGCTGTCCTTCTCGCTCCAAATCCAGTTGGACGCAGTGAGGAGCGGGTCAGGGCTCGGGCTCTCCCAGGTGGAGTTGAACTCGTCGAATCCGTACTCGGAAATCTGCGGCATATCCTTCACGTCACGTCCGCCGCCCATATGCCATTTGCCGAAGTGTCCGGTCGCATAGCCGGCATTCTTCATTGACTGGGCGAGAGTCGGTGCGTCGCTGAGGAGGTAGTCGTTGGAATTGTTGTTGTAGTTGGACCTCCTGTCATTGAGGAAGGTGGTGATACCCCATCTGGTAGGGTACATGCCGGTGGTCACTCCCACGCGGGAAGGTGAACTGATAGGGCAGGCGGTGTAGTACTGGTTGAAGATGATGCCTTCCCTGCCGATTCTGTCCATATTCGGGGTCTGGACGTATTCGCCTCCGAAAGCATTGATGTCGGAATACCCCATATCATCAATGTAGAGGAGAATTACATTAGGCCTCTCGGCATTGTTTCCGCCCTTTGCCGTGCAGTTGTCACAGCTTGTCATAGGTGCGGCAGCGAGTGCTGCGGCCGGAATACCGGCGAGTCTGACGAATTTGTATTTCATAGCCTTTTGTATAAAGATTTATTCTGCGAAATCAAGTTTTACATTGTCAATGTCAATGGTGCCCGGCTTTGACTTTCCGAGGTAGATGACCATCTGGTATTTGCCCTTCTTAGGTATGGAGATGCCGTCGAAATAGACTGTTCCATTGCCTTTCTGGAGCGTTATCTTCTTGTCCAGCAACTTGTTGGCCGGGTTGCCGGTCTCCTCAATGCGGAGAATGGCCACATTGTCGATGTCTGATGTGTACTCGAAGCCGGTAGCCAATGTCATCGGCTCCGTGGTAGGGAAGTTCCACTTGAGGAATGCCGCATTGTCCTTCGGGTGTGATTTGCTGACAACGATTCTGGCATAATTGCCGTGTGTCTCGTCATTCTCAATGCTGAAAGTCACGTCTCCCTCAGCATCCTTTGTGGCCCAGCCCCCGAAATTATCCCTGAAGTCCCCGTTGATGAGTCTCCTGAAATCCTGCTGCCTCTGTCCGTAGAATCTGGTGTCAAGAGGCATGATGTTGAGCCTTTCAGCCCATTTGTACCACTCGTCGAGCATTGACTTGGCCCTTTCCGGATATGTGTCCACGAGGTTGTGGAGTTCGATAGGGTCGGCCTCCATATCGTAGAGTTCAATGTTCTCGGGCTTGAACTCGTTGCCTTCGCCTGTCTTGAGGACAATCTTCCATTTGCCGTCGCGTACGGCGATATTGGCCTCGTGCTCCCAGAAGTTCAATCCCCTCCCGGTAGGCTTGCCATTGAAGTTCGGAACGAGGCTGACTCCTTCCATAGGCTGGATTTTGTGCCCGTTGTATTCCTCCGGATATTTGCCGCCGGAGAGATCCATGCAGGTAGCCATGATGTCGGCGAAGTATCCGTACTCGTCCACGAACGAGCCGTTTCTCGACGCTGGGATGCCGGCCGGCCAGGAGACTACGAGAGGGGAGGCGATGCCGCCCTCGTTGGTGTAGTGCTTGTATTCCCTATAAGGGGTGCTGCTGAGGTTTGCCCAGTTGATTCTGTAGCTTTCCCAGGTGTCGGCCTTGCCGTCAACAGCTTTCCTGTCCCCGCTGCTGATGAACTCGGCGCAGGCTCCGTTGTCGGACATGAACATTATCACCGTGTTCTCGAACTGCCCGGCCTCCTTGAGGGCCTTTACGACCTTGCCCACTCCCTGGTCCATTACATCCACCTGGGCGGCATAGATGGCCATTCTCATTGTGAATTCCTCCTGCTGCTCCGGGGTAAGGCTGTCCCAGGCATCCACGGCGGCATCCCTGGCGGACATTTCGAGATTGTCGGAGAAGAGGCCCATGGCCTTCTGCCTCTCAAATCTCTCCGCCCTGAGCTTGTCCCAGCCTGCCCTGTATCTTTCCACGTATTTGTCAATGTCCGACTGGATGGCGTGGAGAGGCCAGTGCGGAGCAGTGAACGCGAGGTACATGAACAGCGGCCTGTCTTCGTAGTCGTGTCTCCTGACGAATGCCGCCGCGCTGTCGCTGATGGCTTTGGTGAAGTAGAAGTCTTCACCTGAAGGAATAGGGTCATTGTCGTTGACCATGGTGGTCTTGAAGTAGTTGGATGCGCCTCCTGGGATTCCGTAGAATCTGTCGAAGCCTCTCTGGCAAGGCCAGTCATCCTTCATCTTGCCCTGGTTCTGGCGGTCGTTGCTGACGTGCCATTTCCCGGCCATATATGTACCGTAGCCTGCCCCCTTGAGAGCCTCGGCGAGGGTGACGCAATTCTGGTTGAGATAGCCCTGGTACTCAGGCCTGCCCATATCAGCGGCGGCCATCCAGCCCATTCCGGCCTGATGCGGATAGAGCCCGGTGAGAAGACAGGCCCTTGACGGGCAACTTCTCGCATTGTTGTAGAACTGCCTCCACCTGAGGCCTTCCGATGCGAGACCGTCAATGTTCGGGGTCTCGATTTCGCCACCATAGCATCCGATGTCGGAGTATCCCATATCGTCGGCGAGGATGACAATGATGTTAGGCCTCGGAGCCTCGGTCCTGCCGCAGGACGCAGCGGCTGGCAATGCGATGGCAAGCGGAGCCATCATCTTGATTTTCTGAATGTTTCTCATACTAGTAAGTATCAGTCAGTAGCGAGTTATTTCTGTTTTAACATCTTTGCCTGATGTTCCAGAGCCTCCATCTCGGTCTCCGCACCTTTGTCGCCCTGCTCCTCCATCCATTTGTCGAGTCTGGCGGCTAGTTCCTGCTTGATGCCGGCGTATTTCGGATCATCGGCGAGGTTGTGCATCTGGTCAGGGTCATTAACCCTGTCATAGAGTTCCTCGCCCGGGCGGCGGAGATACCTGCCGACGAGTTCGGATGCCTTGGAGTCTTTTCTGGCAGCATTGACCCAGGATGTCCATACGGAGTCCTTTGGGCTAGTCCCGGCGCAGCTGAACTCGGCCTCCGGGGTGAGATTCCTGATGTATATATATTTCTTTCCGCGGATGGACCTGATGCCGTAGTGGTCAGGCCCGTTGATAGTGCCGCGGGAAGTCTGGATGCCGTAGGAGTAGTCCTTGAAATGTTGCTTCCCCTTGGTGAGGAGTTCACTGAAGCTCTGTCCGTCCACCTCGGCCGGCCTCTTGCCTCCGGCGATGTCAATCATAGTAGGCACCACGTCCACGTATTCGGCAATCGCGTCGCAGGTGCTGCCCGGCTTCACCACGCCCGGCCACCTGACTATCATTCCGGTCTGGAGACCCATATCGTAGCAGGTCCACTTGGCGAACGGGAGGGAATTGCCCTGCTCGGAGGTGAAGAAGAATACAGTGTTGTCAGCCACTCCGGTCTCCTCGAGCATCTTCATCACCTGGCCTACCTGGTTGTCCATATAGTTTATCTCCGCATAGTAGTGGGTGAGGCTGGCCCTGGTCTCAGGGGTGTCCACGTAATATTCCGGAAGAATGAGCCTGTCAGCGTCGAACTGGCTTGCGTCACCCTTGTTCCAAGGCGTATGCGGCTGGTGTGAGCAGATGAAAATGCAGAAAGGCTGGTCCTTTCCGGAGGCCTCCCTGATGAACGGTGCTATCTTGGAAGTGTCCACGTCCGCATTCTCGGGACTGAGATACTCATAGTCGAATACTGATTTCGGGGCAATGTGGCGTTTGCCTTCAAGTGCAACCCTGTATCCTTCAGCTCGGAGATACTGTACCACGGACTTGGTACCGGGACGGGCGAAAGCGTGGTTCGGGTAGGCCCCGTTCCTGACCGGGTACTGGCCGGTCATGAGGCAGTGCCTGGTAGGCGAACTCATAGGCGCGGCCTGAAAGAAACTGGTGAATCTCACGCCCTGCTCGGCGAGCCTGTCGATGTTGGGGGTGACGGATGTGCCGGCCATCGGACCGTTGTGGATGGTGTTCACGCCACCATAGCATCCAAGATCCCTGTAGGTGCAGTCGTCGGCTATCATAAGCACGATGTTCGGCCTGCTTCCTGATTTCTGTGAAGTTTTCGGAGTCTCCGCGATTGCGGGTGTCAGGGCTGCCGTCCCAGCCGGGATAAGCAGCGGAAAAAGTATTAGTTTGTGTCTCATTTTGTGCATTGCCTCCAGGTATGTTACGGTTCTCAGGAGGTTCTTTGACAAATATACTAAATTTGTGGGTGAAATGTTCACGTCGTCTTCCGGCGGCCTGGTGAATGGAAGAATTGTTGTATTTTTGGATGAAATGTTGCGGTTGGATTGAATATCTTTTCATAAATTTGCGATTGCTCTGTCATATTCATATGACGTGAGTCAAACTACATATTAATGACCTCTACGTTTATTTTATGAAGAACAAATTATCAGTTGTCAGATTATTGTTCTTGCTGATTGCCGCGTTCACACTCAATGTTACGGCGGCGCGCGGACAGACGACGCGCACGGTCAACGGCACGATAATCGATGCTTCCAACGGTGAGCCTGTCATCGGAGCTTACATTTCGCTCAACGGCTCTTCAAAGTATGGCGCCATCACGGATCTTGATGGCAACTTCTCTATGAACATTCCCTCGGACACGAAGGAGAAGGCTGAATTCACGGCAGTCTGTGTCGGATATGACGACCTTGTCGTACCCCTCTCCACGATTTTGAGCGGAAAGTTGATGATGAATATCAAGTCCGAGCTTCTCGAGGAAATCGTGGTCGTCGGATACGGTACCCAGAAGAAGGCCTCATCGGTCGGCTCGATCGCACAGACCAGCGGTTCTGAACTTATGAAGTCGGGTAATATCAATTCCGTCTCCGAGGCCCTTCAGGGCAAGCTCAACGGTGTGGTTGCCATCAACTCCACCGGCCAGCCTGGTGCGAACTCCGCCAACATCTATATCCGTGGCAAGAGTTCCTGGCAGAATACCAATCCCCTCGTCCTCGTGGATGGTATCGAGAGGGATATGAACGATGTGGACTTCAATGAAATCGAGTCCATCTCCGTGCTCAAGGACGCTTCCGCGACCGCCGTCTATGGCGTCCGTGGAGGTAACGGGGTCAAACGGAACTTACAACTTCCTAGCCCCCGCATTCGGCAATACATACAGATATACTGTCTATATGAATGACACCTACGGTACATACACTCACTGTGTCTCTGTCGTGGAATAATATTCAAGAGGGCTGGCCTGACCAGCCCTCTTTGCTTTAACCTGTTGAATTATGAAAAATACATTTCTTGCGGTTCTTTCCGCATTGGCATTGATTTCTGCCTGCGGCAATGTTGAATGGTATGAGGTCAAGGACCAGTTCGCAATGGAAAAACCTGCTCCTGATCCGGGAGATAACGGTGAAGACAATGGCGAAGAAACGCCCGGGGTCTCCAGATGGGCCGCCCTCGCTGATTCCTGCGACTATGTTCTCGTGGAGAACTTCCTGAACAAGGAAAAAGGCTTCTTCTGGTCAACTCCCCAGAATGTCGCCAATGCCTCCGCCTACATCTACTGGCAGCAGGCGCATGCGATGGATGTAATCGTGGCCGCCTACAACAGAATCAAGGATTCAAATCCATCTCTTGCTTCCACCTACAAGGGCTATATGAAACTCTGGTATGAAAACTACGGGCATAACTACAATACCTCCAGGCGTGGTGACGGCGTGCATGGCGGCTTCTTCAACCAATACACCGACGATATGTGCTGGATTTGTCTTACGCTATGCCATATCTCGGAGGCATTGGAAGATGACACCTACATTGACACGGCCAGGCGGGTCTATGATGCCTATATCATTCCGAGAGTCATAACCGACGAGAAAGGAAGCGGTCTGCCCTGGACCAATATAGAGGACAAGCAGGGACGCAACTCCTGCACAAACGGCCCGGGCTGCTGCCTCGCTTCCAAACTATATATGAAATATGGGGAGCAAAAGTATCTCGATGATGCCAAGATGCTCTATGACTATATGATGGCCAATAATGTGAAGGCGGATTACCGCTGCGAGGAACCCCCTCTCTCCTATACGCAGGGTACATTCGGCGAGGCCTGCAGGCTTCTGTACCACATCACTTCGGAAAGTTCCTATCTCTACTTGGCTTTCAATGTCATAAACTATGCGTTCACCAGTACCAGATGCACCACGAACGGTATTCTCCGAAGCGAAGGAACCTCAATGGACCAGAGCATCTTCAAGGCTGTCCTCATGCCTTATGCTCTCAATCTGGTCAAGGACGGGGCCCTTGATGCCGAGTCAAGGAACGCAATCAAGGAACTGATGCTGAAGAATGCCGAGGCCCTTTACAAGTCTCTCGACAGGTCGGCCTACCCTCAGATGTATGCCGCATTCTACTGGGGAAACACCTGGTCGCCGTCCGAAAATGTGCCATATGCCTCGATGGGGGCACAGGTCAGCGGTTGCTCATTGCTTGAGGCTGTAGCAGCATTGTGACAGTCCCTTCAATTTTCGCCTTTGTATCAGAATGCGCATTGGTTTGTATCAAAATGCGCATTCTGATTTCCGGTTGACGCAATTGTTGCCGTTTTGGGTGAAATGTTGTACATCCTATTAAATAAAACTTTCCCAACCAATAGGACTATATAGAACCATCGTCTGAACGG
>JBJEBP010000249.1:0-1920 GCA_051870135.1 Candidatus Cryptobacteroides sp.
GAAAATCTCCATCGACCTCGCAGTTTACAAGACGTTCTTCCTGAACTTCTCGAAGGACCAGGCCGACTACGGCGGATACGGCGAGACTATGTACAAGCAGCTCTCACCAATGCTCCAGGGTCTTGCTGCTGCCAATCCTGCTCTCGGTCAGGCTCTCTCAGGCATAACTGCCGAGTCAATGAGGGTTCCGGGCAAGGATGACTACACGAGAAAAAGCATAGTTGCCGGCATCGGAGTCTCATTCGCATTCTAGCCGAAAAAGGGACGACAACTATTCATTCAACTTCATAATTCAAAAGGAGGGCGGCTGCATTTTCAAGCAGCCGCCCTCTTATTTCCGTATTGACCAGGATTACAGCAATGATTCCATCCAGCCGACATTGTGGGCCGACCATGCCGGTGCAGAAACGAAGGAGGAGAAAATGGTCTCCCTCTTGTCATTCTCCCTTATCTCCACCCTGCGGATTTTGCCGCTTATGGTCTTCGGCAAGGTCTTGACGAACTCTATCTGGCGCGGATATTTGTACGGGGCAGTGTTTGTCTTGACGAAGTCCTGGATTTCCTTCACGAGTTCAGGGCCGGCTGACTTGCGCCATTCTTTTCCAAGCACTATGGTAGCCTTCACCACCATTCCCCTAACCTCGTCTGGAACGCCCGTCACAGCACATTCCACCACAGCCGGATGCTTCATTAGCACACTCTCCACCTCGAACGGGCTGATTCTGTAGCCGCTGGACTTTATCACGTCGTCATTGCGGCCTATGAACCAGAAATAGCCGTCCTCGTCACGCCAGGCGACATCACCGGTATGATACAGGCCGTCGTGCCAAGCCTGTTCCGTAAGCTCCGGATCGCGATAGTATTCCTTGAATAGTCCGAGCGGCCTTACCTTGTCTGTGCGGACCACAATCTCACCCCTCTCTCCAGGCTTCGCGGAAGTCCCGTCCGGCAAAATCAGGTCAATGTCATACTGCGGGTTAGGCACGCCCATACTGCCCGGCTTCGGCTCCATCCAAGGGAATGTTCCCAGTGTCATACAAGTCTCTGTCTGCCCGAAACCCTCCCTGAGACTGATCCCGGTGAGTTCACGAAACTTCTCATAGACAGCCCCGTTCAGGGCCTCGCCCGCCGTACAGCAATATCTCAATGATGAAAGGTCGTATTTCGAAAAATCCTCCTGGATCAGGAACCTGTAAATCGTAGGCGGAGCACAGAGGGACGTAATCTTGTACTGCTCAATCTTATGCAGAATATCGGCAGGTGTGAACTTCTCGTGGTCATAGACAAAGACAGTCGCGCCCGCAAACCACTGTCCGTAGAGTTTCCCCCAAACGGCTTTGCCCCAGCCGGTGTCGGCTATCGTAAGATGCCGGCTCGTTTCGTCGAGATTATGCCAATAAACTCCAGTCACAAGATGTCCAAGAGCATAGGTATGGCTGTGGGCCACCATCTTCGGCTCCCCGCTCGTTCCCGAAGTAAAATACATCAGAAGGATATCGTCATTCGTATTGACATTTCCAGGGCGCTTGAACTCCGGCACGTTCTCCCATTCCTTGTGGAAATCGTGGAAGCCTTCCGGAACCTCAGGTCCGATGCTTATCAAGCATTTTACGGACGGACTCTCCGGCATTGCATCGAGAATGTGACCGGTAATGACACTCTCCCCAGCACAGATAATTGCCTTGACGTCAGCCCGGTTGTTACGGTAGATGATATCCTTGCCCGTAAGCATATGGGTGGCCGGAATGGCTACCGCCCCGATTTTACTCAAGGCCATCATTGTAAGCCAGAACTCATAGCGGCGCTTCAGCATTATCATCACCATATCACCCTTGCCTATGCCGAGGGTCTGGAAATATGAGGCCGTACGGTCAGAGAGAGTCTTGATATCCTTGAATGAAAATTCAATGCACTCCCCCT
>JBJEBP010000250.1:0-7424 GCA_051870135.1 Candidatus Cryptobacteroides sp.
AGAACCGCGCCGACCAGAAGAGGTATCCTGCCGTGAACCCTATCGACTCCTACTCCAAGTATCTCGAGTATCCTGAAATCAAGGAATTCCTTGACGGAAAGATGGAGCCGGGCTGGGTCGAGAAGGTCAACAAGGCCAAGAACATCATCCGCCAGGGCCGTGACGCTGCCGAGCAGATCAATATTCTCGGAGATGACGGTGTGCCGATTGGATATCACGAGACCTTCTGGAAGTCCGAACTTCTCGACTTCGTCTTCCTCCAGCAGGACGCATTCGACGCAGTGGACAGCCTCTGTCCTGTGGAGCGACAGAAATATATGCTCAATCTCATTCTCGACATCTGCAAGCTGGAATACGGCTTCAAGGACTTCGAGGAGTGCCGCAACTTCTTCAAGGAACTCATCAACTATCTCCGCCAGATGAACTATGCGGAATTCCACAGCGAGGAGTTCGAGAAATATAACGAAACAATCTCTAAACTTCTGGATAAATATGGCAAATAAGGCATTTCAAAGAACATATACACAGCTCGACGCCATAACCAAGGCCACAGTCGGCCTGAAAGCGACAGGAGTTGCCAATGACGAGCTCGCCACAGTAGGCGGCCGTCTTGCCCAGGTCGTGAAGACCAAGGGTGACGCCGTTACCCTCCAGGTATTCGCCGGAACAGAGGGCATCCCTACAGATGCCGAGGTATCATTCCTCGGAAATCCTCCTACATTGAAGGTGAGCGAGCAGCTCTCCGGAAGGTTCTTCAACGCATACGGAAAGCCGATTGACGGCGGTCCTGAGGTAGAGGGAGAGGAAAGGGAAATCGGCGGTCCTTCAGTGAACCCTTACAAGAGAAGGCAGCCATCCGAGCTCATCCCTACCGGTATCGCCGGCATTGACCTGAACAATACCATTGTCTCCGGACAGAAGATTCCTTTCTTCGCAGACCCTGACCAGCCTTACAACCAGGTAATGTCAGACGTTGCACTCCGTGCGGACGTGGACAAGATTATTCTCGGTGGAATGGGTCTTTCCAATGACGACTACCTCTTCTTCCGCCACGCTTTCGAGTCGGCAGGTGCGCTGGACAAGATTATCTCCTTCGTCAACACCACCGAGGACTCCCCTGTCGAGAGGCTTCTTATCCCGGATATGGCATTGACCGCCGCAGAGTACTTTGCAGTGGACAAGAACGAGAAGGTGCTCGTCCTCCTTACCGATATGACCCTCTATGCCGACGCATTGAGTATCGTATCCAACCGTATGGACCAGATTCCATCCAAGGACTCAATGCCTGGTTCGCTGTATTCTGACCTTGCGAAGATTTACGAGAAGGCCGTGCAGCTGCCGTCAGGCGGTTCCATCACCATCATTGCCGTGACCACATTGAACGACGGAGATATCACACACGCCGTACCGGACAACACTGGTTACATCACGGAGGGCCAGCTTTATCTCCGTGCCGATGCGGATTCAGGCAAGGTCATCATTGACCCGTTCCGTTCGCTTTCACGTCTGAAACAGCTCGTACAGGGCAAGAAGACCCGCGAGGACCACAGCCAGGTGATGAATGCCGGCGTGCGTCTCTACGCTGATGCCCAGAACGCCAAGACCAAGCTTGAGAACGGTTTCGACCTCAGCGACTACGACCACAGATGTCTCGCCTACGCCAAGGAATACGCCACCCGGCTTCTCTCCATCGATGTCAACATCACCATTGACGAGATGCTCGACACCGCCTGGGAACTGTTCGGCAAGTATTTCAGCAAGGCGGAGACCGGTATCAAGCAGGCCCTGATTGACAAGTACTGGAAAGATTAATTAGTAGAACAATATGGCAATTAAATTCCAATACAATAAGACTTCCCTGAACAACCTCGGCAAGCAGCTGAAGATGCGTCAGAAGGCCCTCCCTACCCTTCAGAACAAGGAGTCGGCCCTGCGCCTCGAGGTCCGCAAAGCCAAGGAGAAATCAGAGAAGCTTATTGAGGAACTGGATGCCTCAATGAAGAAATACGACTACCTCGCCGCCCTCTGGAACGAGTTCGAGCCAGGTCTCATCAGCATTACCGATGTGGACCTCGTGACCGTAAAGCTCGCCGGAGTGAAGACGCCGGAGTTGAAGGAGATACATTATGAAATTCATCCTTTCAACGCCTTTGTCAAGCCGGCCTGGTATGCCGACGGAGTTGCAATCCTGAAGGAACTCTCGCGCCTCGGCATTGAGTCGGAAGTATATCAGGAGAAGAGCCGCATTCTCGACTATCAGAGGAAGAAGACCACCCAGAAGGTGAACCTCTACGAGAAGGTGCAAATCCCTGGTTATCAGGAGGCTATCCGGAAAATCAAGCGATATATGGAAGACGAGGAGAACCTCAGCAAGGCCTCGTCCAAGATCGTGAAGAGCCGCCACGAGGAAGAAGAAGCTATGGAGGAGCTGCGAAATGATCAGTAAAATGACAAAATACTCCTTTGTCCTTCTGTCAGAGGGGCAGGAGACATTTCTGAACGAACTCCAGGAACTCGGAGTGGTGGATATCACACGCTCTTCCAAGCCTGTGGATGAGAAGTCATCCGCATTGCTCGAGAAGACGGCCAGGCTGAAATCCATCATTGCGAAACTTGCTTCAGTTGATTTCAGCAAGGATGGGGAGGCAGTGAAGATTGAGAAGGCCGCCGAAGAGCTTGATTATTCGGGTCTTGAGGCGGATGCGCTCGCCGACCTTTCATCGAAGACATTCGCTGAAATCGGCGAAATCGAGGCTGAAATCCAGGCCACAGGCAGGGAACTCCGCGAAAGACAGCCTTGGGGCGACTTCGACAAGGAAGCAGTTGGCAGACTGGCCGCCCTCGGCTACGTATTCCATTATTACAAGATGGGAGCGAAGTCATTCGAGGCTCTAGACAAGTCAGCATACGCCCTCCAGGTTATCAATGATGATGGCAAGAATGTCTATTTCGTAGTCGTGGCAACCGCGGACGGAGAATACTCTTTCCCTGCCCAGGAATGCCCTGCTCCGGCAGGCTCCTGGAAGGAATGCGAGGCCAGAATCGCCGGCCTTAGTGAAGACTTGATCCAGCGCAAGGCATCGCTCTTGAAACTGGCGGCCGTGTCAGGAAAACTTACAGGCGAACTGGAAAGGACCGGCTCGGAACTGGACAGATATCTTGCCGGGGCTACTGGCGAGCAGGCTGCGGAAAACCGCATCACCACATTCACAGGATTCGCTCCTGCAGATGAGGACGAGAGGCTCACCGCGGCATTCGACAAGATGGATGTCTATTATATCAAGGAGGAGGCGCTCGAAGAGGACAATCCGCCTATCAAGTTGAAAAACAACGGATTCAGCAAACTTTTCGAATGCATTACCGGAATGTACGGAATGCCGGTTTACGGAGAATGGGACCCGACACCGATACTGTCTATATTCTTCTTCCTGTTCTTCGCAATGTGCATGGGCGATGCCGGTTACGGTATCATCCTCATAATCTACGGCATTCTCCAGGACAGGAAGATAGTGAACATCAGCATGTTCGACGGACTCGGAAAACTGATTTCAGTCCTGGGTATATCCACGACAGTTGTGGGCTTCTTCCTTGGAACTGCATTCGGAGTCAACCTGACTGAGGTATCCTGGATACCGGATGCGCTGAAGTCATTGATGCTGACTGGTGACATCCAGGTAGGAGGCTCATCATACGCCCTCCAGATGGTACTCGCCATCCTGATTGGAGTATTCCACATCTGCCTGGCAATGACCGTGAAAGCCGTCCTCTACACCAGGAGGTTCGGGTTCAAGGAGAACATCAGCACCTGGGGATGGCTCATACTCATTCTCGGAGGCATAATCACGGCTGTTGTCGCAATGCTCGGTCTCGTTCCGGAGCCGGCAGTGAAGATTATCGTGATTGTACTCGGTGTCGTTTCGGCACTTGGAATCTATATTTTCAACAAGCCGGGACGCAACCCTCTGATCAATATCGGAGCCGGTCTCTGGGATACTTACAATATGGCAACCGGAATCCTCGGAGACGTACTTTCCTACATCCGTCTCTATGCTCTCGGTCTGGCCGGAGGAATGCTCGGAGGAGCCTTCAACAACCTTGGTTCAATGGTGCTCGGCACCAACCCGACGTGGGAATGGCTTCCTTTCGTCCTGATCCTGCTTTTCGGCCACGTGCTGAACATACTTATGTCCTGCCTCGGAGCCTTCGTCCACCCTCTGCGACTCAATTTCGTGGAGTATTTCAAGAACAGCGGCTATGAGGGCAAGGGCCTCAAATACAATCCATTGAAGAAATAATTATTAAAAACAAAAAAATATGCTTAACACAATTCTTGGTTATCTCGGTCTCGGCCTCATGCTCGGCCTGGCCGGTGTAGGTTCCTCAATCGGAACAACAATCGCAGGCAATGCCGCAGAAGGCGCATTGAAGAAGAATCCTGAGAAGTCTTCAAGCTACATGATTCTTTCAGCGATGCCTGCCACCCAGGGTCTCTACGGTTTCGTAGCATTCCTCATGTGGCTCGGCAAGGATTTCGCCGCTGACGGAGCAATGCTCTTCGGTGTCGGCATCTCAGTAGGTCTCGTCTGCCTCATGTCGGCCATCCGCCAGGGCCAGGTCTGCGCAAACGGTATCGTAGGCATCAGCCAGGGACACGACGTCCAGACCAACACCATGATCTACGCCGCTCTCCCTGAGTTCTACGCAATTCTTGCACTCGTTGCAGCGCTCATGATCTAACGTCATCAAAGAATGACATTTCAGTCATACAAAGATTGACATTTAGTCATCCCCGGCTTTGACCGGGGATCTCATAGAAAGAAAAAGAGGCTGACCAAGAAGGTCGGCCTCTTTTCTGTCATCTGGACGCATCTTCATGTCACACCGACCATCCATTGTTTGTCATCTCGAGCGTAGTCGAGAGATCTCTCCACGCGCTTCGCTTGGTCGAGATGACATAGAGAATCATTCCTTTTTTGCCAGAGAATCACCCTATCACCCACTTGCTGCCCGGTATTCTGGAGATAATCCAGGAGGTAATGGCGCAGCAGATGAAAGTGCATACCGCTATGGCAGGGATAGCGGCCCAGACCGGGATCAGTGGTTCTGCGGCATTGCCGTTCACAAAGAACTTGGCAATTGGGCCGAGGAAGAAAAGATGCATCAGGTACATCCCGAACGAAAGTTTGGATAGGCCGGTCACCATCGCCGGGGCCTCTTTGCGCTCAATGCAAGAGAACATCAGGAATGCACCGAATGATGCCAAAAGCACGTTCGGAGTGCAGAACTCCCAGGCCCACTCCAGCATCGGGGTCTCGACAAGCTTGCCCGGAACGCCCTTGAGCCAGAAAGACCATCCGGTGAAGGCCGCCCCGACAAGGAAGCAAACCAGTCCGACACGAAGTCTCTTCGCCTTTTCCCAATCCAGATGGAACCTGATGTAATGAGCCATCACGAGATAGCCGAGATAGCCTGAGCAATACCAGAGCATTGAGAAGCCGTTCCAGAAGCATTCTCCCCAGAGTTCCGGAGAGACGAATCTATGGAGCCACGGTATGAAGGTGGAGAAGCCGAAAATACCCAGGAAAATGAGTTCGTCCCTGGCAGAGGCCTTCTCAAGCCAAGGGGAAACCACCGGTATGATGAGATACAGGCTTATCAGAGGGTACATGAACCAGAGATGCCCGGCCATGGAAGGGAAATTGAATGGCAGCATCTTCAAATCATTCAATGACTGCTCCCAGCTCATTCCACCCCAGAGAAGAGGCAGGAAAGTGTAGAGCAGCATAAACACGATCATCGGCGGGAGAATGCGTGTGAAACGCTTCTTGTAGAACTCCCCCATTGACATTCCCGGCTTCATCGGTACCAGCAGGAACGCTGACACAATCATGAACAGAGGCACGCAGGTGCGGGCTACGAAGCCGTCATAGAATGCGACCCAGAAGCGGTTGGCCTCATTTGCGAGCAATGAGACATTCCCGGCAAGTCCGGAACTGTCGGCTCCATAGAAATTTTCGCTGGCGTGGACCAGCATCACGAGAAAGCAGGCAATGACCCGGACATAGTCTATGAAGACTATTCGCCCGGAAGGATTGCCGCCTGGCATCATTTGATTTTTCATAGTAACACATTATTTTGCGGAGAAATTCCGCTGTCCGGCTGCAAAGATAGTGATAAGGGGGTAACTTCCACTGCATAAAAATGCAGATTCCCAAAAAAATTACTAAATTGCGTTGCCAAAACTGAATGATAACACCAACTGATAACAAAATGGCTTCACTCAAAGAGAAAATCGGTTATGCGCTCGGCGATGCCGCTGCCGGAGGAATCACCTGGAAAGTAATGAGCATCGCATTCCCATTGTTCTTCACCAATATTTTCGGACTCACCGTAGCTGATACGGCAACATTGATGCTTGTCGCAAGACTGTTCGATGTCATTTCGGACCCACTGATGGGCAGCATCGCCGACAGGACAAGGAGCAGATGGGGCACATACCGGCCTTGGCTTATTTTCGGAGCCATTCCTCTCGGACTTGTCTTCGCACTCCTTCTTTATACGCCTGACTTCGGTCCGGTGGGAAAAAGAATCTACGCATACACTCTCTATCTCCTGATGATGACAGTCTATACCGCCGTCAATGTTCCGTACGGCTCGCTTCTCGGAGTGATGACTGACAATGACGACGAAAAGAACCAGTTCTCGTCATTCAGGATGGTCGGGGCTTACGCAATGGGATTCATCACATTGCTGACCTTCCCATATATCCAGAAAGCCATTGGTGGCACTCCTGCACACCAATATGCGGTCATCGGAGTCGTAATGGGACTGCTGGCAGCGGCAATGACCCTGGCCTGCGGTCTCCTGACCAAAGAACGCCTCAAGCCTGTAAGGGCCGAACATTTCTCATTCAAGCCATTTGCCGACCTGTTCCGGAACAAGCCTTGGATTTACCTGACCCTGGTCGGGATATGCAGCAATTTCTTCAACGGCTTCCGCTATGCCGTGGCCGGATATCTCATCACATATTGCCTAGGCGGAGATATCACTGTCAGCGGACTGATTATCAATTATACAGTGTTCATGACATTCGGCGAGGTGACCTGCATGATATTCGGAGGGCTTTCCCCTTGGTTCACCAAGAAAATCGGCTCCAAGTCAGGTGCTTTCACGGCGGCGACCCTCATCTGCATTGTCACATCCATAGCATTCTTCTTCATCCCGATGGACCCGCGTTACATCTGGCTGATGGTGGCTATGGTGATTCTGACATCCGTAGGAATCGGCCTGTACTCCCCTCTCCTCTGGAGTATGTACGCCGACGTTGCCGACTATGCCACTGAGAAGAACGGCACCTCGTCAACGGGGCTGATATTCTCATCCGGGACAATGGCGCAGAAATTCGGAAGCGCAATCTCAGGTGC
>JBJEBP010000251.1:0-7401 GCA_051870135.1 Candidatus Cryptobacteroides sp.
CTCCGGGCCGTCAGCCGTCAGGAACATATCCGACGACTCCCCTTCCCTCAGATGGATTGTACCGTGCCGTCCCGTCACGAATGTGGTCGCCGCCCCAATGAGAATGAGGCCGAAAGCAATGTGGAGCAGCAATGTCGGCATTTTCATCCGGATGAATGCGACAAGGCAGAAAGCGGACACCGCCACGGCTCCCCATAGGATGACCGTGTACGGTGCCCGGTAAAAATATGTTCCGGCGAAATCACTTCCGGCCAATGCCTCAGCCACCGATGCCCCTACAAGAAGGACAATCAGAAGGGCGAGAAGCAGAAAAGGTATTATCCTCGGCCGGCTCTCCATATCAAGCCTGCTCCCACTGGCTGCGGAGAAGTTCCACAGCGGCAGGAACCACTACCTCCCTGTCCGCCCTGGTTCCGCATTCGAAACTGATATAGTTCTGATAATCAAGCTCTTTCAGAGCCCGCATTCCATCAATGTAATTGTCCAGGCCGCCATCCTCGCCAGGCATTCTCCTCTGCCCGCGGCTTGCCACGTGGACGTGCTGGAGATATTTCCCTGCGGAGATGAAGGCAGCATAGTCGGAGGTCTCTTCCTTCATGTGCCAGAAATCGCCCATACACTTCACGCCTTCGCTGTCGGCATCCCGGCAGATGGCAGCGGCATCGGATACAAGGCGGAGATAGAAGGCCTCCTTCCTGTTGAGAGGCTCCAGAATCACTGTCGTATTATGCTTCAGGGCATATTCTCCCAGTTCGTGAAGCTGCTCGCAGAGATAATCTCTGGTCTCCATAGTATGAGGCAGGCAAGGTTTCTGGCCATTGAAAGCCGGTACCATAATAACGCCTGTGGAACCGATTTCCCCGGCTGCTGCAATGAGTTCACGCATTGAGGAATCGAAAGAAGCCTTGACTTCCGGGTCCTCAGCAAGGATGAATCCGTCAAAGCCCGCACAAATAGCCGAAACCTTGATATTTCTCCCGTTGAGAGCCTGTCTGTACTCCTCCGACCTCTTGAGAAGTTCCTTGCCGTGAGGCTCGAAACCCACAATTCCGAGCTTCTCCATATAGTCGAATTTCTCATTGAGGCTTGACCCCGGGGCTGTACCCTCCTGGAAGGAAAGCTTCAGCTCCGGCGAACTCTTCCTGCCGGTCCCGGGAGCACAGGATGTCAGCAGGCCTGCAGGGGTGGAAAGAACGGCAGCCCCGGCGATTCCTGCCGCAGCGCTGCCAAGAAAACTCCTTCTGTCCATATTACTTGGCTTTTCCAGGCACCTGTACAGTGTATCCTGACATATCCACAGGCCCGAGTTCCTGCTTTTCCGGGAGATAATTCTGCTCGGACTGGCTCATATCATCCCAAGTGACAGTATCACCGGTGTAGGCAGCTGTCCTTCCCATCACACCTGCAAGGGTAGAGGTCGCACAGGCAGTAGCCTCGTCGATAGGCTCGCCCTTGCGGATATGGTTCACGAGGTCAACGTGCTCAAGAACGTAAGGATTATGCTGCTGGAACTCGGCCTCGGCCTTCTCATTGTCGAATTTCCAGACCACATTGCCGTCGAGGTCCTTGATTTCGTGGTCGAAACTGTTCCAGGAGCCCTTGGTTCCGTAGATGATTTCGCCTACGGCAGTGGAACATCCGTCAATCTGGCGGCACATACTGTGGAGATGAACTCCGTTCTCCATCTCGAAGTCAATGCTGAACTGGTCGTACTGGTCTCCGGTAATGCGGCGGTGACGTGCGCCGAAACCTGTGGCCTTGGCAACCTTATATCCTGACATCCAGAGGAATACGTCAATATTGTGAACGTGCTGCTCGACAATATGGTCTCCGGAAAGCCATTTCCAGTTCACCCAGTCGCGGATCATCCATTCCATATCGCTCCAGCCATTCTCACGGTTCCTGTACCAGAGCATTCCCTGATTCCAATATACATTGCCTCCGGTGATTTCCCCGATATAGCCTTCCTGAATCTTCTGGAAAGCCTCGACATAAGGACGCTGGTGATGACGCTGGGTTCCGCAGACTACGCAGAGGCCCTTGGCCTGGGCCTGCTTGGCGGCAGCCATAACTGTCCTGTAGCCCTTTGCATCCACGGCAACCGGCTTCTCAAGGAATGAATGCACTCCCTTCTGGACCGCATATTTGAAATGGTCCGGCCTGAACACAGGAGGGGTGGTGTCAATAATCATGTCCACGCCCGAGTCAATGACTTTCTGGTATGCGTCGAATCCGATGAAGCAGTTCTCGTCCGGAACTTCCTGACCGAGTTTCTCAGCAGCCATTTTCCTGAGGCCCTCAAGCCTGTCAGGGAATACGTCTCCAAGTGCGGTGAGCTTGATTCCGTCAGCCGCTTCGAAAAGGTTCTGGATGGCACCGGAACCACGTCCGCCACAGCCGATTACGCCGACCTTGATTTCCTTGCCGGATATTGCCTTGTCCGGGAGCTCCGGAATATAGTAGTCACCAGGGTTTCTGAGCGGGACATATTTAGGTCCCTTGCAGGCGGATGCGAGGGCGGAAACGCCTACAATTCCGCCGACTCCAAGAATTGTGGATCTCTGGAGGAAGTCTCTTCTGTTCATCTTGTTCTTTTCCATAGTTGTAATGTTATTATTTATATTTCTGTTATTCAATGTTCTCCGGTACCTCGCAAACCACCCTGAAGCCGATTCCCTTGAAATCGGAGTACCACCATATACTCTTCGGGTTCTGCGGGTCGGTCTTGAGCCAGGCCTCGTGCTCGGTATGAAATCTTGCAGCACAGCGGAGGTCCGAGGCATCGCTGGCATAATAGCCGCCCCTGACCACATATTCATCCCCCTCTGACGGGCCCTTGGGGTCCATTTCACCATCACCGATGGCCGAATATGCCTTATCGGAATAATAGTCGGAGCAATACTCCAATACATTGCCGAGCATATTCTTGAGCCTGAACGGATTGGCCTTTACAGAGGACGGTTCCTGCGTCCGGTTGGAACTGTTCAGGGAATAAATGGCATAACTGCTGATGGTCGTGGTATCCGCCCCGAAAATCCTGTTCCACAAGCCTTCTCCACTATAGTCAGCAGGCTTGCCGTCAAAGAAGTATGCGCCCTCGGAACCGGCCCTGGCAGCATATTCCCATTCGGCCTCGGTCGGAAGCCTGTAAGTTCTGCCAGTCTTGAGGCTGAGCCATTGGCAGAATGTCTCCGCAGCGTAATGGGTCATTGTGATGGCCGGTCTCTCACCCATTCCCCAGCCCTGGTCAGGGAAGCCGAAAGGAGGGGTAGGACCACTTACGGCATCGAGGTCGGGCCTGGTGTTGTTGGCATAAATCACGGAAGGAGGAGTCCGACCCTCCGACATTGTCTCGGAATAGAAGGCCCAGAACTGGTCCCAGGTCACCTCGGTCTCGCCCATGAAGAACGGGGATATCTTCACCCTGCGGCAAGGGCCCTCGTCCGTCTTCCTGAATTTTTCGTCCTCAGGACTGCCCAATGTGAATTCCCCGCCTGGTACGGCAATCATCCTGATGGATGCGGATGTTCCCGGAACAGTTTCGGTGAAATCTTCGAAGACATTGACCTCGGCTGCTGCGGTGTATTTCTCTCCGGTCTGCTGCGGGGCCTTCTTCAATGCCGCATGGCTGTAGCCAGGATTGTAATGCCCGGCGTCAAGATGGCAGCTGATGCATTCCAGGCCAAGTTTTTCCTCATTGTCATCGTAATAGAGATGGGCCGTGACCCCGTCATCGGAAATGCCTTCCGGATAGAGATTGACGTGGCATTCCTTGCAGGATTCATTGAAGACAATGCGGGAGGCGTTCTCAAGTTCGCCCTTGCTCTCCCAGTCGATTTTCTCCTTGTCCTTGAAAATATAGGACCAGAGATCCTTGAGCCCCATCCTCATCTTGGCCCGGACGTATGCGAACGAGCCCTTTGGAGGGAGATGGCAGGCTGCGCAATCGGTCTTGGTACCGCTCCCGTTGCTGTAATGCACTGACTGCTTCCAGGACATTTCCGAATCCGGATGGACGTGACAGGACATGCAGGACTCAGTGCCGGAGCTACTGACCCACAGGCTGTTGAAGGCTACCATCAGGACGACACCCGCAAGGAGGCCGGCAAGAACTGATATCAATATTGTCTTTTTCCTTTTCATCTTCAATTTTTCATTTTCTCAATGGGCCCTGTTTCTGTCATCTCGACTGAGCGAAGCGAATGGAGAGATCTGGATTTCTCGACTACGCACTTCGTGCTCCGCTCGAAATGACAAAATTCAGTTCCGCTTCCTACGTCCTCACATCGGTTCCTCACCCGCTGCGTCACAGCAGATTCTCGGACCTCGAGTCGATGGAGTCCTCCATCAGGTCCCCGTCCTTCTTGGACATTATCCCGTCGTAGGTGAGGTTCCTTACGACGTGACGCTCGTTGCAGAGCATCATACGGGCGGCCTTCATTGTCATTGCCTTGGAATACTCCTCCGGGTAGGCAGCGGCAAGGTCGTCCATACACTTCCTCATCCGGTCAATGTTGACCCTTATCTCATCCTCCAGTATGGAGAAGAGCTTCTTCTGGAGTTCCTCCGGAATCTCAGCCGTCTTCATGTCGGCAATTTCATCCTGGGAATCCCTCTGGAGGCTCAGGAAACCTCTGCCTATATCGCTGAGTTCCACCACTCTGCGGACAATGTACCAGCCGAAGATGCGGTAGGCCCATCTGTGTTTCACCACGAATTTCACGAACGGACCGTCCTCGAACAGGCCGAAAATGTATTTCCTGTCCGACAGCGGAAGAGTTCCATTGCTGTCGAAATGACGTTCCTGCGAATTGATAAGCTTGTGATAGGAGCCCGCGGATATGGTTCCGTCGGCATAGAGCTGGCGGACAAGCTGGCATTCGGTACCGTAGATACGTTCCCTGAGATTGCGCAGAAGTTCCTCCTCGGAGCAGCCCGTTATATCAGGCATCTCTTCCTTGACTGGCAGGAAAGCCCTGACCTTGTCCCAGTCAGCGCAGGCGAATGCTTCCCGGTGGCTTATCTTTTCGTAATATTTGTCGGCCGAGTCAACAACCCGCTTCCTGATGCTGTAGTCCACAAACGACTGGACTGCAGGCACATCCGTAAGCCCGAGCTTCTGCAGCATCTTGCGGATAGTCGTGGCGTTCACCGTGAGCGTCAATGTCACCACTCCCGCAGTCAGGAGCAGGACCTGCTCCCTGATATCCTCCGGAATTGACAATGTGGAAGTCACCATCAATGCCAATGTTAGCCCGAGCGCACCCCTGAGGCCGCCCCAGCTCAATATCACCGCATCCCTCATGCTGAGCCCGTATCCGCTCCGCTTCATTATCGGGTAGAAGAGGAATATCACAATGGTCCTTATGAGATTGACCCCGAGATAAACCCCGAACATCACGGCCAAGCCGGTCCAGGTAATGTTTACCTGAACCGCGATAATGATTCCTACTATGATGAATACCAATGTATTGGCTATGAACGAAGCCAGATCCCAGAACTTCTCCGTGAACTCGTTGGCCTTGGGGCTGAAGAGAAGTTTGCCGTGATAGGTCATTTCCAGTCCGAAGGCCACCAGGGCAATTACTCCGGAAAGGTTGAGATAGGCCTGGGCCAGTATGAAAGTTATGTATGCTGCCAGAATGATGACGCTGTTCTGCACCATCTCGTCACCTTTGACCTTGGTAACGAAGAATATGCAGAATACCGCCGCCAGATATCCGAGCACTGCCCCGCCTCCTGCAACGACAAGGAACTCGGCGAATGGAGAGTTGGTCAGGGGAGTGGCTCCGGAGAAGGTCCCGAAGAAGAGCATGAAGAGGACGATACCCGTTCCGTCATTGAGCAGGGATTCTGCGTCCACGAGGGTGGAGAAGCGTTTGCTGGTGTTGAGCTCCTTGAGCAGGGCCACCACGGCCACAGGATCAGTAGCGCTGATGAGCGCTCCGAACATCAGGGCGAATGTCCAGTTCCAGCCTGAGAATTCCGGCACGAAATGGCCTATTCCCATCATCAATGCCGCAACGAGCCCCATTGAAAGAATCACGCCGGGCACAGCCAAAAGCGTGGAGTTCACGAATATTTTCCTGAATGTATGGAGGTCCAGCTCGTATGCCGCGCTGAAAATGAGGACCGGCAGGAAAATGTACAGGAGCATATCAGGATTGATATTTCCGGTCACGTCCACCGCCTTGCCTATCAGGCTTACCTCCGGGAGGAGATTCTCCCTGTAGAGTATTCCCATCAGAAGGCCGAAACAGAAAAGGCCCACTGTGTATGGGATGTTGAGTTTCTTTAGCAAAGGCTTGAGAATCGCACCTACGAGCAATGCCGCAAGAACGAAAAGAAGGGGTACGAGGGAATATTCGTTTTCCATTGTGTGTCAGAAATCCTTAGGCTGCCGCCACGTCCGTGCGACGAATGGCAAATTTAAGAAAAATTGGCGGGAAAGGGAAGATTTTCAGGAAATTTCACTACATTTACACGACTTGACAAATAGATTTTTATTCATCATTCCCATTCGGGGTATTAAACCTTAAGGCTTATGGATGACCTGTTCAGAATCATCAACAGCGTGAATGACTGGCTGTGGACCTACGTGGTCATTGTTCTTCTTGTTTTCTGCGCAATTTATTTCACTGTCCGCATCCGGGGTGTGCAGTTCAGGCTGCTGAAGGATATGTGGAGGGTCATTGTGGACAAGCCGATAGCCGGCGGTGCGGGGACAGATGGCGGAGAGGCCCGAACCGGCAAGGACGGAAATGCGGAGGGCGAAGGCAAAATCAGGAAAATCGGTTCCTTCCAGGCCTTCGCAGTCTCGCTTTCCAGCCGCGTTGGCACGGGAAACTTGGCCGGAGTGGCCTCCGCAATATGCGTGGGCGGGCCCGGGGCCGTGTTCTGGATGTGGATAATGGCATTGTTCGGAGCAGCGACAGCCTTCATTGAGGCAACATTGGCCCAACTTTACAAAAGAAAGGGTAAAGATTCATTCTACGGCGGGCCTGCCTACTATATGCAGCACGGCCTGCACCGCAAATGGATGGGGCTCCTCTTCGCCGTCCTCCTGATAATGACTTTCGGCATTGCCAACCAGCTGGTCCAGAGCAATACTCTCTGCGATGCGCTCGGGGACGCCTTCTCCATTGACAAGAAATGGGTTGGAATCGCCCTTGCGCTTATGACGGTGGTCATCATTTTCGGAGGCATTCACAGGATTTCGCATTTTGCAAGCATTGTCGTACCATTCATGGCAATAGGTTACGTATTGATCGGGCTCGTTGTCATTGTAATGAATATCAATGAGATACCTTCCGTATTCGCCCTCATTTTCAAGAATGCTTTCGGCATCGGTCCGATGGCCGGGGGTATGTTCGGCACGGCGGTGATGCAGGGAGTGAAGCG
>JBJEBP010000252.1:0-7370 GCA_051870135.1 Candidatus Cryptobacteroides sp.
ATGTATTCTTCTCCACCGTCGATAACGGTGACTACTGCTATTATGTTGGAGAAGGTGAGAGTGGAGAGGCTGATATCTATGTCTATAGGACAGATGCCACTGTTGCCGATGTCTATGCTATCAAAGTGCTCAGTTCAGATAGCGGCCTTGAGATTCCGGGTTCTGTATCTTTCGCTGCCGGCCAGACAAAGACAAGCTTTAAGATCACGGCCCCTTCCAATGCTTCTGTCGGTGATGTACTCTCTTTCGAGATTCAGCTCACCGGTGACAACGTGAATTCTTCTGCCAACAGCACAGACGGTACTTTGCGTTGTGAGGGTACTTTCTACTACTACAAGAAATTGCTCGGTGCTGCATACTTTGATAAATGGGCCTCTGAAACAGGTGTCTACAATTATATGGGCGATATGAGGCAGGTTATCTGGAAGCTTGATAATCAGACTTACCTGTTCAAGAACTTCCTCGGTAGCGAAGATGACCTCAAGGTGATTGTCGACGCCAACGGAATACTCAAGTCATTGTCCTATTCTTATGATCTCGAGGTTGATGTGGATGAATATGGTGGATATAGCTTCGCATTCAGAAATGAAAATATCTCCAAGTTCGCCGCCAATGATTATTATGAAACTTTCAAACCAAAGGGTGATCAGAGATACATCTATCAGTTGGCTTTTTATACCGATCCTGCTGAATGGTACTCTTTCCACGTCGATGCTTCTTCTCAATATGAAGAGTACTTTATGTTTGCGTCCCATCTTGTTTCAATCTATGGAGAGTCTGAGGGAATTGACAAGACATTTGACGATTCGGTATGGTCAGCATTTTATGTCGTAATCTATTCCGACGCCTCCGCGTATGATTTCGACAGCTTCCCTGAAATACCTGTAGACGTTGAATACCCTGAACCTGTGATTTCTTACGATGCAAAAGATGGTCTCGTACCGATTCAGGTTTTCTTGAATGATATAGAAGTCTATCTCGATACCCAGTATGGTACGATTTCGACCAATCCATTGAAAGTGGTCATTAACGACTTCTGCCAGACAGGTCTTACCCTTACGCTTGATGGTGCTGATGGCACATTCACGACTACTGTAACAGATGCGGGTGGTAATATCAAATCTCAATCCGGAACGCCTACTTATAAGTGGTTTGATATGTTCGGTAATATATATCTGTATCCTTGGGCTAATGGTAAGGATGCCGGATGGAAGGCCTACACTTTGTATCTGTATGACGGCGGCGAAGATTATACTACTGCCGATGTATATGAGACCGGTGATATTGAATTATGGTTCTGGGGTAGCACTTATGTCTATACCCCTGATGGCTCATATCAGGAGTACACCGGGTGGATTTGTTTGTACACCGAATAATTATTGCTATATTTGTTGCTGACAAGAAAGCCTGTCAGATTGGGCGGAGTGCGTTTCGTCCGGTCGGGATGACAGAAAGAGGCTTTCTTGTCAGCCTCTTTTTTTATGCGACGGCTGCTATACATAATCTCATTTGTAGTTTGTGTCCTCTTCTATCTTGAAAGAGGAAGTGACTATGTTCCCGATGGCTGTCACCGGGACATAGCCGCGTCGTGTATCTCAGATTTTCGTTTTGATTCCCCGGAGGACTCAGGAGTATGTCTTCCGGCGCAGGCGGTTTCTGTATCCGGGTTCGGCATCGCCTGTGGAAATGTTGGACAGCACACGGTATCCAGAAGCCGGAAAAACCTTCAGGAGCGTATGGCGGCCAGTTTTACATCATTGGCTGCCGCCTCGCTGACATCTTTCAGGACATCATTTTACTTCAATCCGTCCGGAACGCATTCCCGTTCCAGATATTCCAAACTTCTCTGCGTACTAAGACTGTAGAATATTCATTTGCCAGCGATTTTTTACTCACTAAAAAATTCAATATGCAAATGAATATATTATTGCTAATCATAGGTTTGGCCCTCCTTGTCTTCGGGGCCAACTGGCTGGTCGATTCAGCATCGGCCCTTGCAAGAAGGGTCGGGTTCAGCGAATTCTTCATCGGCCTTGTAATAGTCGGTTTCGGGACATCGTTTCCTGAACTTGTGGTCAGCTTGACAGGCGCAATTCAGGATAATGCCGATGTCGCCGTCGGCAATGTGCTGGGTTCCAATATTTTCAATGTATTTGTCATACTCGGGGTCACCTCTCTTATCCGGCCTTTGAAGATGAGCCGGGAGAATCTCCGGCGTGACATCCCTGTACTTGTCGGGGCCACACTTCTTGTTCTTGCCCTCGGTCTTGGCGGTCGTCTGCTTGGAAGGTGTACGGACATCCTTTCAAGGGGAGAGGCTGCCGTTATGCTTGCGGTATTCCTCATATACATCATATCCTGTTTCCTGAGCGGGGACAGCCGGGATGACCCGGAAGAAAAGCCTGCCGTATCTTGAGGATTTGCAATTCTGATGATATTGCCGGCTCTTGTCGCATTGATAGGAGGCGGGGAATTGTTCGTGGATGCTGCCGTAAACATTGCCCGTAACTTGGGGGTCAGTGACAAGTTCATTTCCGTGACAATACTGGCGGCCGGGACATCCCTGCCGGAACTTGTCACCAACATAGCGGCGGCTGTCAAGGGCAGGGGAGAGATGGCATTGGGCAATATCCTTGGTTCCAATGTCTTCAATCTCCTCCTCATTCTCGGCTGTTCAGCCCTGATAACTCCACTTTCCTTTGCAAACATCAATGTCGTTGACATCATTGCATTGATTCTCAGCACGTTGCTTATTCTTGTACTCAGGGGAAGAAGGAGCCAGGGCGCGCTGCTGCTCACCTGTTATATTATTTACTCCATTTTTTTGATAATTCAATTATGATATACAATTTTGACAAAGTCCATACAGTCAAGGACTTGGCTATTTCAATACTGATTCTTGCCTCCGGAGTGGGGCTGTTCTTCGTCCATATGGGGCTTGGTACAATGCTTGTAATATCAGGTATTCTTACCCTGCTTTTCTTCAAGTCCGGTTATCGGGACCCTGTCACTCAGGTTGTCCTCCGGAAAAGCTGCGCTGAGGCGGACAAGAAATGCCGCCAGAACCTGCTTGACTTCATTTCCGGTCTCATTGACGAGCCGGAGATAGTAAGGACGGGAGTGGGACCGGTAGTCCGGATTGAAATGTACCACAATCTCGAAGAAGGAGTGGCTTATATACAACTCTTTGATTTCGAGAATTATAACTATGTTCCAGCTACTGAAATCCTGAGCCTTGGCGAAAACAGGGCCGCAATACTTTTGAATAAATTAAGCGTCGTAATGCGAAACTGCCGATAAGATTCTATGACAACATTCTTCCTCATCCTGATTTCAACTGTCATACTGATATGCGTATGGCTGAACAATCTCTCTTCGAAAATCGGAGTGCCGACCTTGCTCGCATTTATCCTTCTGGGAATCCTGTTTGCGAACAACGGCCTCATTCCCATTGACTTTGAGGACAGGGAACTGGCCAAGGAGACCTGTACTGTAGCCCTCATCTTCATAATGTTCTATGGCGGTTTCGGAACCCGTTGGGAATCAGCGCGTCCGATAGCCAGGGAGGCTGTTCTCCTTGCATCTCTGGGAGTTGTCCTGACGGCTGGCCTGACAGGCCTGTTCTGCCATTTCGCATTGGGGTGGAGCTGGATTGAGAGTATGCTGATGGGCTCGGTCATAAGCTCGACCGATGCAGCCTCGGTATTCTCCATATTGAGGTCCAAGAGATTGGGACTAAAGAACAACACTGCTCCTCTGCTTGAGATGGAGAGCGGCAGCAACGACCCTTGCTCCTATATGCTCACTGTGATTTTTCTCTCGGTGGCCAATGTGCAGAGCCAGGGAATGTCAGGATGGGGAATCGTGTGGATGACGACCGCCCAGATAGCGTTCGGCGCGCTGGGCGGATTCGGCATCGCCAAACTTGCGGGCATTGCGCTCGACAAGTTCCGAATAAAGGGAGCCGGTTTCGACTCGCTTTTCATTCTTGCGGTGGCATTGGCCTCATACGCCATCCCGGATTTGATTGGTGGCAACGGCTACCTGAGCGCATACATCGTGGGTATCATTCTGGGCAACAGGGAGTTCTCGAACAAGAAGGCCCTTGTGGGATTTTTTGACGGGGTGACAGGCCTCATGCAGGTCATCATCTTCTTCATGCTCGGCCTGCTTGTCCGTCCTGCAATGCTGCACAAGGCCATTCTGCCGGCATTGGCGATATTTTTCTTCCTTCTCATTGTCGCAAGACCTCTGGCCGTAGGGGCAATCCTGACTCCAGTCCGCAAATATTCTTTCAGCCAGCAATGCCTGGTCTCATTTGCCGGACTGAGGGGCGCGGCCTCCATTGTATTTGCGATAATGGCCACTTCTGGAGATTTTCCGATGGTGAATGACATTTTCGGCATCGTGTTCTGCATTGTCCTGCTGTCAATCTCGCTTCAGGGCTCGCTCATACCTTTCACAGCGCGAAAACTCGGAATGACAGATGCGGGAGAGGATGTGATGAAGACCTTCAATGACTTCGCGGATGACAGCCAGATGCAGTTCACGGTCGTGGAAATCGGTCCGAAGAGTTCCTGGAAAGGAAAGACTGTCAGGGAGTTGGGCCTTCCCAAGGGGCTCCTTCTCGCCCTCGTGCTGCGAAATGATATGCGTATTGCACCGAAGGGACTTACAGTCCTGCTGGAAGGAGACAGGGTAATCATTGTATCAAGAAGTTTCGAGGACAGTTCGGTCAGCTTTCACGAGAAGACATTGCTCCCGGGCAATGAGTTGATAGGCAAGCATTTGCACGAATGCCGCAAGGCCGGAATAATTCTCCTTATCCGTCGCGGTGACAAGGATATAATTCCTTCGGGAGACACCCTTCTGAAGGAGGATGACCGCCTTGTCATCTTCAACGGAGACTGAAAATAATTTCAAACTTCAGGAACTTTTATTATATTGGCCGAATAAAAGACTTTCAATTGCTATGAAAAACATTTTCAGTTGTCTAAACCTGATTGTACTGTGCTCCCTGGTGCTCCTTCTTGCGGGTATGGGATGCAAAAAGGAAGAAGCGCCACTTCCGGTTGTGCCTCAATGGTATTTGGATATGCTTTCATTGAAGCGGCAGGACAAGGTCTTTGTCAAAGCTGCGAAGGAGAATGGCGAGTGGGTGATTTCATTCGTGGATTGCGAATACCGGATAAATGCCGCCGATGTGGTCATTTATGATTACAGCACCGTAGGAAAGCCATCCATTTATCTCGATGACAGTAATAAATGGGTGGTCCAGGGCCGCCAGACGGGCATTCCTTCTACTGAAGGCAAGACTCTCGAAGAGAGTTATCCGGTGTACCTGTACCTATACGGAGATACGCTCAACATCGCGGCAAGCAATGGCCATACTGTCGAGTTTTCGTATCAGATGCCGATCCGGGCTGAAAAGTTCACAATGCCGCGGGTGAAAGTCTATCACAATGCCGACCGTATCCACAAGAGCTACGCCATTGACGGCCGTATTGTGATTGAGGATCCTGACGGGCATTTCTCCGAGACTGTGACCCTCGAGAGTGAGGCCAGCATCCAGGGCAGGGGAAACAGCACCTGGGATATGCCGAAGAAGCCTTTCAAAATCAAGTTCCCGGAGAAGCACAAGGTTCTGGGGATGCCGTCCAGCAAAGGCTGGGTTTTCCTTGCCAATTATTCGGACAAGAGCCTGCTGCGCAATATCGTGGGCATGACCACATCGGAGATTCTGGAGATGCAATGGACCCCGGAGTTCCGCATTGTGGAAGTATGGATCAATGATGATTATCAGGGAGTCTATAATCTTTTCGAGAAGAAGGATGTCGGCAAGAACAAAGTGGATATCGATGTTGATGCCGGAGATATGTATCTTGAGATTGAATCTACATTTGACGAGCCGAAGAATTTCATCACGAGCAGGTATTCGGTGCCAGTCCAGTTCAAGGACCCGGATTTGCCGACTGATGAGCAGTACAATTCCATTGTGACATTGTTCAATAATTTTGAGGCTGTCCTGTACAGTTCGGAGTTCAAGGATCCGGTCAAGGGCTATGCCGCCTACATTGATGTGGATTCATTCGTTGACAATTACATTATCCGTGAACTCGCCAAGGATATTGACGGAAATGTCCGCAAGAGTTCATTTGTCACGGTCCTGAAGTCCACGGGAAAGATCAAGTTCTGCCACGTCTGGGATTTTGACATCTCCTACGGCAATGCGAATTATTTCCCGGGGGACATGAGCGAATGCAACGGCGACCCGAATGGCCCGTACGGCTGGTATGTACGCGATTACAACAGTAATTGTGTCAAGGCGGACAGCTGGTACAACCGGCTTTTCAAGGATCCTGAATTCGTAAAGAAGGTGAAAACCAGATGGGCCGAGGTATATCCGGATCTGAAACGCATTCCGGAATATATTGAAAAGTATTCCACTGAGATGGGCGACGCCGTATCCCGCAATTTCATGAAGTGGAATATCCTGAATGAGTGGGTGTGGCCGAATGTAAAGGTTACAGGCTCATACAGGGGAGAGCTGGAATGGCTGGAGGAGTTCTATATGACGAGACTCAACTGGCTGGATTCCAAATTTTAGTGAAGAAATTTTCTTTAAGTTTTCGGGTCCTTATTCTTGTAATTTGTAAGTTAAAATCGTTTTGCATTCTAAAGAAATGCGGAAAGCGGCAGAAGAGTCTTAATTGTCTTAAAAATTGACAATTGGCTACAGATGCTTGTGGTGCATATTTTTTGCAAAAATATTTGGTTTCAGGAAAAATATTGTTTAGATTTGTACTCGCTTACAGATTGTAAGCGTATCATGGATTCAAGTCTCGTACTTGAGGAAATTAAACAGAAGTTTTTAATATGTATAACTCCATTATCGTCGTGGTCCTTAGCCTAGTCCTTGTCATTAAAAGATTTGGACCGGGAATGTGATGCCGTACGTTGTGGAAATATGACGATGACGCTCTTCCCGGTCTGCGGGGAGAGCGTTTTTTATGAAGATAACTTATGAAACACGAGTTGAGAAGTTCAGTCACAATGCATGGCCGGAGAATGGCCGGAGCCAGGGCTCTTTGGGTGGCTGCCGGGATGAAACGCAGCCAGATGGGCAAGCCTGTCATTGCAATCGTCAATTCATTCACCCAGTTTGTGCCCGGCCATACTCATCTTCACGAGGCCGGCCAGATTGTAAAGGCGGAAATAGAGGCTCTGGGCTGCTATGCGGCAGAATTCAATACAATAGCCGTGGATGACGGCATTGCAATGGGACACGACGGAATGCTCTATTCCCTCCCTTCACGAGACATCATCGCGGACAGCGTGGAATATATGGTCAATGCCCACAAGGCCGATGC
>JBJEBP010000253.1:0-5462 GCA_051870135.1 Candidatus Cryptobacteroides sp.
CAACCGAATCACGTCACCAGCAAACCCGCACGGCTTAGGCCGTGCGGGTTTTGTATAGCTGCCAGAGCGTGGAAAGCTAGCTTTCCTAAGCCCTGGCAACTATACAAAACAGCCATTCTGCGCAGAAGAACGGCTGTTTGCTGAGGGACGATGATGGCCCGCGGAGGAAGGAATGTGCGAACGAAGTGAGCAAATCCCTCCCGAATCACGAAAAACGCCCTCTCAGGTATCTGGGAGGGCGTTTTTTTAAAATTTGTCCGATATAGGTTTTCCAACCTGCCTTGCACCGGTGAGGAGTAAAGCCTTATTCTGCGTCCTATAGAACTCGTCCAGGAACGCATCGAGTTTGCGTGTAATCATCGTTATTCCTTTTTTCCAACGCAAAAATAAGCTATTGCCTCCTTTTTTCCAATATGGTTTTGTGAATATTTACAACCTTTTCCAATCTTTTTTCCAACTAGACTGCCCAATAATTGGCCTTGTGTAACTGATGGCCTAATGTAGTATAGGGTGAGGCATGTCACGTTCACAAAGAAGGTAAAGGATGGTGATGATATTATCCATAAAGCACGCCTTGTGACATACGTTGACATTAAGAAGAACAAGCCTGCAAAGTTGGTGTCATTGCTCACGAATGATATGGAGATGGCGGCAGAGGAAATAGTATCCATATACAGAAAACGCTGGGAAACAGAGCTGTTCAAGCAGATCAAGCAAAACTTCCCCCTAAGGTACTTCTATGGAGAAAGCGCAAATGGAGCTTCTCAGGTCTGGCCACCATGGTCAGAATCAAGCTGATGTACTACGTCAATCTTTATACCTTCCTTGAAGACCCTGAAAAAGACTGGGCAAAACTACTCTCTGATGCGGATCCACCGCCTGAAGAGCCACTGCTCTTCTGCTGAGAGGGGCTAACTTTCAAGAAAATCATCCGCAATGTTGTTACAGCAGCACTGCGGATGGATATTTCATCGCTTTCTGACTTTTAGCGGACAGCAATGAAAAAATTATCTTTAGTTCTCTGCGAAAGTAGCACTACATCTGTCAGTCAAGCAGCCAAGTGTATTTCGCTAATTTGTTGATTTATAGTATATTTTTTATAATAACTGATTGCAGATTCCCGATTATTTGCTATATTTGTAGTGCTACTTAACACTATTAAATAAGGCATCGGAGTATGGCATTCATAAGAGTTCAGAAGTTGGTCAGGGACAGCAACGGCAACATTATCAGCGGCAGTGCCGCAATCAAGGAGTCCAGATACATCAAGGATGGAGGGAAGTTCCACTCCAGGCAGATTGTCCGGGAACGCCTCGGTAAAGTCGTGTGGCTTAGTAACGATGGCAAATCCGGCATCTTTCTCTCTCCAAAGAGAGGCCTTGTATTCTACGACTCCGCATCTGACCGTTTTGATGAAGTCGGACGGAATGATGTCAGGCTCTCTTCCACCCTGGAAGTCTTTCCGGAAACAGAAGTGCATACTGTTTTCGGAGACACCTACCTTCTGATGCGCTTTTTGATGAAGGCAGGATTGATGGAGGTTCTTAAGGAAGCTTTTCCTGAGTCTGTTGATTTGCAGCGGGTACTTTGCCATATCCTCCATGGCATCCTGCGCAATGGCAGCAGGATTACTTGTGACTGCTTTATGGATAAGTCCTTTGCATCCTATATATTGAGCGAGGTTCCACCTGCATCTCTGCGTTGCGACACAACCTTCTTCACGATGATGGGAAAGGATCGAAACAGGCTCGCCTTCTTCAAGGCTTTCATAAAGAAGATGAGGAATGACCACCCGGAGTTCGGAAGGTGCTGCTATGTTGACTCCACGCCTCTTCCCAATGACATTGAAAACAATCCTTTCAATGCCCTTTGCAGCCATGGCGTTGAGGGAGCCTCCATACAGACACGTATGGTACTTGTGTTGGATGAAGAAAGCGGGCTTCCGGTCTGGTATGACATCATACCAGGCAATGTGCTGGACATCAATACGATAATGAATGTAGTAAACGATGTCGCTACAAGCCTTGACATTACAATAAACTCCTTGGTGCTTGATGCTGGCTACATCTCCAAAGAGGTCATTCATGCATTCCACAATGGTACTGAAAAGACATTCATCGGCAGGATGCCTGCGAGAAGGGGCTTTCCTTTCAAGACTCTCTACCACGAGTTCAGGACCAGCCTTGACAAGGGGAAATACCGTTTTGTCCGTGGAGGGCACGTATACTTCGGGAAGAGAAAAGAGGTTGAACTCTTCGGAGAAAAGGTCTTCGCCTATGTTTATGTGGATAAACACAACGCCCTCCAAAGGGAGCGCAACTATATGCTTGAACACCCTGACGAATATGCCGAGATGAAAGATAAGGACAAAGACTGGCTGGCAGTTCGCTTTGGCTACTTCGTGCTGCTCTCCAACAAGAAACTTGAGCCGTCGGAACTGCTCACGGAATACTTCGGGAGAACAGACATCGAAGGCGTAATTAAGACAAGCAAGGAGTATCTCGGACTTCTCCCTCTCTCCAAGTGGACTGTGGATACTGTCCGTGGAAAGATATTCAGTGACATTATCAACACTATAATCTTCCTGAAGATGCGTAAGGCATTGGATGATAGCGGTTTGTCTATGTCTGAAATAATCAGCCGAACCCAATCGCTTATGTGCTTCAGGAACAAACATGGAGAAATCCTTATAGAAACACCTAATAAGAAAGTAAAATCGCACTACCAACTCTTCGGAGAGGACGTGCCTGCCAGCCTGAAAATCAATGACTTCCGGGCAAAACTCCTTGGAGGGGCTATGTAGTGCTACTTTTTGTATCATCTAAAGATTATTCATATATTATGCAGTTGTACAAGAAAAATGAATGTCAGATACCTGATATGGTATAGTTGCAGAAGAGATGATGCAGGTTATTTTTTGAGGATAAATTATCTCCGTTTTTATTATTTTTGCAGAATGTACAAAAATGTGAGGCTATGATTGACGAAAAGACCGGCAAATACCGCAAGAGAATTCCCTACGGGATGATGAATTTCGAGGCCCTCAGGGAGGATGACTGTTACTATGTGGACAAGACACGCTTCATCGAGAAGATTGAGCAGGCCAACAAATTCTTTTTCTACATCAGGCCGCGCCGCTTCGGCAAGAGCCTGACTATTTCTATGCTCCACCATTATTACAATATTCTGGAGGCTGACAAGTTTGATAAATTGTTCGGAGACTTGTGGATAGGAAGTCATCCTACGCCGGAGAGGAATTCATATCTTATTCTGTATTTGAACTTTGCTGTGGTCAATGCGGAGCTCAACGACTATCGCAAATCTCTGGATGCCCATTGCAACACGGAGTTCAATTTCTTCTGTGACATTTATGCCGACTATCTTCCGTCTGGTTTGAAAGAAAAGATGAATGAAAAGAATGGGGCGGTGGAGCAATTGGATTATCTTTACAAGGAATGCAATAAGGCCGGACAGAAGATTTATCTTTTCATAGACGAATACGACCATTTCACAAACAAGATACTTGCCGAGCCGGATTGCCTTGAGGCGTACAAGTCAGAAACGCACGGCACAGGTTATCTCCGCAATTTCTTCGACACGGTAAAGGCCGGGACATACTCTTCAATCCGCCGCTGTTTCGTGACGGGAGTGGCCCCGGTGACGATGGATGACCTCACGAGCGGGTTCAACATAGGTACCAACTACTCCCTTTCACCGGAGTTCAACGAGATGACAGGATTCACGGAGGAGGAAGTCAGGGATATGCTGAGCTATTATTCATCTGTGGCAGAGTTCAATCACAGTGTGGATGAACTTGTTCTGATGATGAAGCCTTGGTATGACAACTACTGCTTCGCCAAGGCCTCTTATGGCAAGACAACTATGTACAATTCCTGTATGGTATTGTATTTTGTTGACAACTACATCAGAAATGGGGGTAAAGCTCCAGATAATATGGTGGAGGACAACATCCGGGTGGACTACAAAAAACTCCGGATGCTCATTCGCAAGGACAAGGAGTTTGCACACGATGCATCAGTGATTCAGACCCTTGTCAATCAGGGATTTATCACAGGAGAACTGAAGACGGGCTTCCCGGCGGAGCAGATAGGCTCATCCGACAATTTCATCAGCCTGCTCTATTATTTCGGTATGGTAAGCATAGCCGGAACATACAAGGGCAACACTAAACTCGCCATCCCGAACGAAGTGGTAAGGGAACAAATCTTCAATTATCTGCTGGACACCTATGCGGAAGTTTCTCTGGAGCGTTCGGATTACGACAAGCGGCTGCGTGAACAGGATATGGCCTGGGACGGCAACTGGAAACCGTTCTTCAATTACATAGCCGAATGTATGCACAAGTTCTCATCCCAGAGGGACAAGCAGAAGGGAGAGGCATTTGTGCACGGATTCACTCTGGCGATGACCTGCCAGAACCGTTTCTGGAGACCGATTTCCGAGTTGGACAACCAGCAGGGCTATGCCGACATATTCCTGTGCCCGCTGCTGGACATCTTCCCGGATATGGAGCACAGCTATATCATTGAGCTTAAATATGTCCGGAGCAGCGAACCGGAAAGCCGCATCGCCTCAGCCCGCGAGGAAGCCGTCTCCCAGGTGAGCCGCTATGCCCGGACGGATGTTGTCCGCGAAGGCGTACGCACCACCAGACTCCACAAGATTGTGGTCATCTGGTATGGCACCGATATGGCGGTCTGCGAAGAAGTCTGAAGGAGTTATACGGACCAGCCACTCTAGACTATAAGTTTCACAATCACAATTGTCACTTGCGAAACTTGAGATCCAAATTATCATAAAAGGTTTAATGATTATTCGCAATTCATACAGCAAAAGTGTGGTCTTGAGTCTATGGAATCTCGTTTGGGCCATAGTGGGTCACCTGGACGGACGCGCCCAAGGCCCAGAACCCCATCCACGCTTCGTCTTTGGGGTTCACGGCAGAGGAAGCGGCCGGGGAAATGGCGTTTTTACGGCCGTTTTGCAATGCTGTGAAGAGGGAGGCTGACCCGAAAGCCTGTCATAGCGAAGTACGCAGTGCGTAGTCGAGATATCTAATGACAATCAATTCCGTTATGCAGATCTCTCCACTCGCTTCGCTCGGTCTCTTGGATTTGCAGAAAAGAGCCTTTGACTCAGCCTCGACCCTTTATCCCGGCATCATTGACCGCAAACGAACCACCCAGACTTGAACGTGGCCGACCACATATAGGATTCGTAACGCAAAATCAGTAAACAGCCACCAAGGCTATAGCATACTGTATTGATACCCCTTGTCCACTGAAGCCCTCCAGAGCCTGTCAGTGGACAATGAACCCCGCTACAATACCTTGTAGGGCACTATGTTGTTCACTGGTTTTCGTTTACTGGACCTGTCACAAAACAGCGGATAACCTATTTTGGAAACATTTGACGGATATTGATCTTGTGACATTCACCTG
>JBJEBP010000253.1:5562-7265 GCA_051870135.1 Candidatus Cryptobacteroides sp.
CGGATAACCTATTTTGGAAACATTTGACGGATATTGATCTTGTGACATTCACCTGGCCGGCCAACCTGCCTCAGAATGCCGTAGAAGGCGTATCGCCCGGCCAAGTGAATGTCACGAGGATTGCCTTTCCACGAACTTTGTCGAAATGGCAGTTTGTGTAACATCGTGCGAACTGTACGAATTGCGGATAAGCAGTAAAGGTTTTCCCCATTTTCCCGACTTTTACGGTTCCAAATAGAGAAATCTCTTTCAGAAGCAAATCCGAAACTAGATGCAACCATACCCTCCAAGTCACGAGCGACATTTAGAGCGACATTGCCCCAAATTGCCATGAGGCAGATTCAGAACCTGATTTCATCGGAGCGGGGCCGCCCGTTGATTGATACCACTCCCAAGGCAATAGCGCATCCGGCTATCAGGAAGGCCGGCAGATATCTCAATTTGTGGATAGAGGCAGCTGCCTTTTCAAAGAGAGAAGGGACCAATTTGATTTCAGGTATCGGGCAGAATATTATGAACAAGGTTGCAATGCAGCCAAGGACAAGACCGATGACCAACGCGGCAATCAGGCCCTTCCGATTCCTTTTCTGCTCTGAATCAACGCATCTCTTGATTCCTTCCACCTTGTCAAGGCGTGCGTTGGTATCGATAAGGAACTGCCCCTCCTCCGGCAGTTCAGGTTTGTTCTCGCGAAGGTATTTTTCGATGTCCATCATAGCTTTATTAGTTCTTTGAGGTGATTGCGCCCAATTGAGAGATAATACTTCACAGTCCCTGGCGGAATGCCCATTACCGAAGATATCTCATTGATTTTCAAATCCTCGAAATAATGAAGGATTATTGCAGTCCGTTCTTGCTCCGGGATTGCCAGGAGAGCCCGTTGCAGGTCTTCGTTCCTGAACGCCCTGTCTGGTTCGTTCTCTCCGGCCACGTGGAGTGCCTCGGCCGATTCCAATCCGGCAACGCTCGGACGGGCCTTCCTGAGGCTGTCAATGAAGCAGTTGTAGGCAATCCTGAAAAGCCAGGCCTTGAACTTGCCCGAGAACCGTCCGGACATCACATATGCCCTCATCAGGGCCTCCTGTGCAATGTCATCTGCAAGAGCAGTATCCCCGCACAAAGATGTCAGGAACCGCCTCAGCTGTCCCTGACACTTCCTTGTTTCGGATATGAACTGCTCCCGGGTCATTTCTTACCTGCCTTCTCCAAGACGTTTCTCTTCGGCTGCTATCTCCTTGTCCATCAGCTTCTTCCCGACAAAGAAGGAGATGAAGAGTGCAATTCCTACGGACAGAAGTATACCTGCCGCCAGGAGGAATAACAGTTCATTGTCATTCATGTTCTGGTCACCCGGCCATTGCGGAATCAGGGCGAGGAGCAGGAAGGCAATTCCCATGAGGGAAGTCACGCATGCCCCGGTCAGTTTTTCCAGAAGCCGTTCCTTGATTGTCTTCCTGGATTTCTTCGTCTCGAACATCCCGGGGTCAATCTGGGCCCCTTTCTCAATCGCCTTGAGCATTATCTCCGCCTTGCGGTTAGTCTCGTTCTGCCTGACACGGCTGGTAATCCATACTATCAGTATCGGAAGAATAACGCAGACGCTGATAGGAATCAACACGTCGATAAAATCTGCAATAAGTTTGTAAACCATAGTAGTACCAATAATATATGTTAAACAATCCCCGTCACCCGGGCCGGTCACA
>JBJEBP010000254.1:0-7252 GCA_051870135.1 Candidatus Cryptobacteroides sp.
GAGACCCCTACCATCAATGCCGGCAATACCTATCAGCTGTCTATTGTTAACAATCTTGCGGTCATAGGAGAGTTTTGATATGAGTAATTTTCGACGGAGACTGATGATGCAGCGGAAGGCAAGCATATTGCCTGCTGGATATACTCAACTGAAGTATATCGAAAGGGATGCGGATAATCAAGGATATATTGATACTGGTATCAAAATGAACCCATCATATTCAATGATTCTTGATTTTAATCCTTTGGGAATAAGCTATGCGGGTAGTGCTCCAGGTTTTTGGGGAGGATATTATGTCTATTTTTATTCAGACTCATCAACAACTTATAGGTTATTTCCATTTAGGAGATACATACCAATAGAATTCAAATTAACTTCTATGCCCTTAGGTACTTGGCAACGTGTCGTATTAGATAATTATTACATTACGATGGGAGGACGTACCTATGAAGTAAGTGAAACCAGTGATACATATAACTTTATACTGCTATCAAATAAAGACCTCTCTAAAAGCTATTGTCAAATATCCTATTTCAAGGTATCTGATGGTGATACCGTGCTTATGGAGTTGATTCCAGCAAGGCGTAAATCTGATTCCGAAGTGGGGATGTATGACTTGGTATCAAACAATTTCTTGACATCGCCTTCTGGCACTATAAAAGCAGGTCCAAAAGTTTAACAATGTAACATTGACAATCTTATGCTATACATCAAAGACGGAAAAATCCGGGACGGAAGCAGGATAGTGATAAGGAAGGACGGATTTCAGGTAATCTCGCCGACTGAAGAAATGATACTCGCAGACGGCTGGGAGCCGTACACTCCGCCGGAAGTGGAGCCGGTGGAGCCGGAACCGACCATTGAAGACCAGATAAAGAAGCTGATATTGGAGCAATACAACAGCCGCACAGACATCACCGACGAGGAGGCGTTGAAACGCCCGTTGCTTGTCTATGCCTGGGACACCTACATCGGCAGGTCGCTAACGGCCGGGCAGATAGTGAGCTACGACAACACCCTTTACAGGGTGCGGCAGGACATCTCCTCCGTGCTTGATGACCAGGCTCCGTCGCTTGACACCGCAGCATTGTACGAGGCCATTGAAGTCGAGGCATCCGGCACTGCTGACGACCCGATAGCCTACGTACCTCCGATGGAGATATTCAGCGGCAAGTATTACACGCAGGGCGGTGTGCTTTACCTCTGCACACGGGACTCCGGAACGGCACTGTCGCACGACCTGTCGGCACTTGTGGGGCTGTATGTCGAGGTGGTCTAATGGTTGATTACTATTCGAAAACTATTTAAAAGCAAACGAGATGTGTCGAATTTTCAACGCATCTCGTTTTAGCTTTAATACCGCATCTCGTTTCCTTTCCCACGCACATTTCGTTTTGGCGATTATAATTAATAAACCATCTTTATGTGCTATATCGGCGATAATATTACCAGCAGATTCTTGGCAAGGAATGGTTATTCTAATATGATACCTACATCTCCATGACTGTATAATATCACCAAAAAATTTCAACGTCATTGATAGAAACGCCGTCCCCCAAATCTAAATATATGCAGAAACGGAAAAATAATTAACAATTATAAAATCACAACGTTATGAAAACTATCAACGTACTTTTGACAATGGCGCTCGCCGCCACCCTCAGCACTGCTCCCGCATTCGCCCAGAGCGACTACACGAAGCAGGAGAAAAGGGAAATCTCCCGTGACATCAAAGATTCCAACAGGGACCTGTACAAAAAGGTGGACAGGGATGTGAAGAAAGAGGCCAGGAAACTGACCAAAGAAGGATGGAAGTCAATGGATCTTCCGATTGAGAAGCAGTTGGAGAGGACTTGGGAAAGGGAATGGCAGACTGATGTGGAAGGATATGACAAATACATCTCGAAGACCGTGAGCACTGTGGGACAGAACTACAGTTCGGCAGTTCGCCAGGCCGAGAATGTAGCAAAGCTGAGCATTGCCTCGGATATGGGAACTCTCGTTCAGTCAATGGTTACCCTCTCAATCGGCAACAATGAAATAACCCCGGAACAGGCAGCCTCGATCAATCAGTCGGTAGAGAAAGTGAAACTGCTTGTCAATGAAAAACTTGGAAGGGTTCTGACATCTACTGTCATTTACCGTGTGAACCACAATGTCTATGAGGTCCGTGTCACCGTCCTGTACAGCCAGAAAGCGGCGCTAATGGCAGCGAGCGAGGCGGCTCAGGCACAATTGAGGGATGATATGAAGGTCAATGATGCAGAGTTTGACGCCCTGTTCGGTTATGACAAGCTCCGCGACCAGTATATCAAGACAGATTGGGATGAGACTATCCAGTAATGTTTATGAGAAAAACAATTCTGATCCTATTCTTGGCGGTGGCCGCATTCCCGGCTGCCGCTCAGGAGTTTGAGACATTGTTTGATAATTTCGCCAGGGAGGCACAGGAGGAGCACGCACGTTTCAGGGATGAGGCCAACAAACGGTTTGCTGATTTTCTAAAGGAAAGCTGGCAGGAGTTTCAGGTGTTTGCCGGCAAGGAATATCCGAGGAAGCCGAAGCCTAAGACAGCCCCAGTCGCTCCGGTGGAAACTCCTGACCCGCAGAATGTTCTGCCTGATGCGGAGGCACCGGTAAAACCAGAGGCCAGGATACCTGAAATGATTCCGGAAACTTCTCCTGTCAATGAAAATCCGGAAGGGGCCATTGAACCGGGTACTGCGGGAACATTGACATACGCTTGTGATTTCTATGGAAATCCGATAAAGATACTGGTACCGGACGCAATTGCAAATTACATGATGGCCGGGCATACGGAGAAGGATATAGCAATGTTCTGGAATGCGCTAGCGAGTGTTGACTATGAAAAAGTAATCATCCAGATTCAAGGATATGCTGAGGAGATGGGGCTCGAGGGATGGAGCCTTTGTCTTCTGGTTGAGAACATCGTCAAGACTGTGTTTGGCCTGGGACGCGAGGATGAGATGGAAGTGTTCAAGACATTCCTCCTGAACCAGATGGGACTGGATGCCAAGATGGGACTGGTTGACGGCAAGATCAAGACTATGGTCTGCGTGAAAGAACAGGTCTATGCCCGCTTATTCTGCGAGCTCGAAGGAAAGCATTATTATTTCGGGCCTGAGGTTCAGAATGTTACACAACTGATGAGTTATTCCGGAAATTTCTCCGACGACCTCATACCAGTGAGCGCATTGATTTCAAAGCCTATGCGGCTCGGCGGCAAAAACACTGAGGCCACAGTCCAAAAAAATTCCAAAGTGTTTGAGAAAAGCATCTCATTGCCTGTCAATCTCGCCCAATGTGCTTTCTATCTGGATTATCCTCAGGTGGATGTGGATATCTACGCACGAGCGTCCTATGATGAAACATTCGTGACAGCATTGACAAATGCCCTGGAACCTGCCTTGAAGGGAATGGACGATATTGCCAAGGCGAATATGCTTCTCGCATTCCTGCAGTTTGATTTCAACTATTCGACTGACGAAGACCAGTTCGGATTCGAGAAGCCATTCTTCCTTGAGGAGAATTTCATCTATCAGGCCAATGACTGCGAGGACCGGTCAATACTGTTCTCCTTCCTCGTGAGGAAACTTCTCGGACTGGATGTGGTTCTGCTGGATTATCCTGACCATATAGCCACGGCAGTATGTTTCAACAAGGAAGTGCCCGGGGATTCGTTCATATATAACGGACGTCGTTTCACAATCTGCGATCCGACTTACATCGGTGCTCCCGTCGGAATGGCAATGGAGGATTACCGCAACATCAAGTTCAATGTCCTGACATTGTGATTCTTAGGCAGTGAACCGTGTTCTTTAACTCTTGGCAATCAATTCGTCGTAATCCTTCATTGACCTGAGGATGACATCGTGGGCGACATCTGCACCGTAGATGCTGATGAACTTCATGCGCTGGGTATTTTCGCCCGGGATGTCCTTGTAGGTGGTGAAGTAATGGATGAGACGGCGGACTATCTGCACTGGGAGCTCGTCAATGTCCTTGATGTCTCCATATACGGCATCGTTCTTCAGCACCGCAATAATCTTGTCATCGGCCTGGTTGTGGTCCAGAAGGCGGAGTCCGCCAATCGGCCTTGCCCTTACAATGACATCGCCGTGGGTCACGTCCTTCTCCGTCAGGACGCAGATATCCAGAGGGTCGCCGTCGCCTTCAATGTCCATCCTGGCCAGGGCCTTGTTGGTCAGCTCGGCCATGTTTGTAGCGCAGTATGTCTTCGGAAGAAAGCCGTAAAGGGATGGGACAATGTTGGAGAACTTCTGGGGCCTGTCCAATGAGAGATATCCTGACGCCTTGTCAACCTCGTATTTAACGGTATCCGTAGGCACTATTTCAATGAATGCCCTGACTTCCTCAGGGGCATTTTCCCCAAGGTCAATTCCGTGCCAGGGATGGGCCTTGTGCAACTTCTTTACGTCCATTTCTTCAATATTGGTTTAGTCTGCGGTCCTGCGGCCGCAATGGTTATCAGCACCGGGTCAATGCTTTCTTCGCCCGGACAGAAGACAAAATTAGCGAAATTATCTGTAATATGGTATAGTGCAGGTGATTTTGTGCTAATAAAAAACGGGCGGAGCTTTTGCACCGCCCGGAATTGGATGTGTCCTAACTACATTTATCTATAGAACTCAGCCTTTACAAACTGAACGAACTTATTTGAAGATCCGGACACTGTAACATCATAAGCAAATCTGTAATACTTTCCTGTCCAGTCTGCATCTGCATTAAATGTAGAAAGTCCGTTTGCTACAAACTCTGCCGTTACTGTTGAAACCGGATTGGCCCCGGATGCAGCATCTTCTGCTGTATTATGCACTGTCAATTTAAGAGAATTGACAGTAATACCATCCGCTGTGCCATGCTCAACTACAACCTTTGAAATTTTTGAAGCCAATGCAGTGGCACTATAAATCACACGGACTTCATTTGTCAACGACTTTCCACCTATTCTCCAAGGAAGTATTGTATTGTTGCCCTGAACGCTCCACTCAATACCATCCACCTCAATTTTATCTCCGGCATTTGCATAAGAATTATCTTTGCCGGCAACCGGAGTCAAAGTATAAGCAATCACCGGAGCCACAGTTCCAGATGCACCCTGGGTCAAAGTAACGACAACATCACTGAGGCCATCTGATTTCACTGTAAATGTTGCCGTGCGACTTTCACCTGAATTTTCAGCAAAGGACACTGAAACGACGCCATCTCCATTACCGGACTTTGTATAATCAGTTATCCAACTATCTGTTGTACTTACAGACCAGGCGACATTTGACTTAATTACGAACGTAGCCGATGTTTCCGCTCCAGCAGCTTCAATTTCTGCCTTCTCAGCCCTGAGATACGGTCCGGTCTCGACGCTGACAGGGATAACCTGGAAATATTTGCTGCTGGAATTGAAGCCGAAAATGTAACCGAAAACTGTCAACTCGGCACCGGCAAAGTCAGTATAACTCTCGTAGATATTGCTGAGCTGGATATCGTTGTTGGCACCATCTATCTTGAGGAAGTAACCGCTGCTCTGCATAATTCCGGCAAGCTTTGCATAAGTAATCTCAATCTTCTCGGTATTGACAGTGTAGGCATTGAATGCGTCAAGGCCGGTCAGGTCAACAGGTGAAGGATAAGCAGGGGCTGCTGTAGCACCGTCATTCTCATCAATGGTAGGAGATGCAATCTGGACAGTTCCGTAGTAATTGTCTGTTGTGCCGGAGACAGTAATCTTGTTTCCTATAGCAACAGTCGGTTCAGAATAAGTATAGACATAGGTGGCAGCTGTAGCATCAGCAAGGATGAATCCCCTCTTGTGAATTGCCATCACAGTACCCTTTGTCTTCACGAGGGAACCCTTTTCTGCAGCATTTACCTCCGCAATGGTGGACATCTTGGTCTCAGCCGCGCCGTTGTCCTTTACCTTCACGACCATGATATTGCGATATTTGGAGTTATTTCCGCCTGCGAAGTAGCCATAGACTGTGATGTTGTGTCCGGCAAGGTCGGCAAGGCCGAGGGATGCGAGCGGATAGCTGATGGAACCCTGGACTGTAGTACCATCAATTGCAAGATTGTGGTAATTTCCTGATATTGAGAGGATTCCCGTCATCTTGATTGGCTGGCACTTGCTCAGGTCGAGACTTTCGATATTGTCCTTGTTGACATCGAGCCAGGTCGGCTCATCCACTTTGACACCAGTCTCGAGAGTGGTCACGCTCGCCGGGGTAATCTGCGGAAGGTCACCATAGATGGAGGTGGTTCCGCTCACCTTTATCTTCGAATTGAGCGCAACGCCCGGCTCAGTATATTCCGCATTGTATGCGAGCAGGTAGCCGGTCTCGTCCATAATGACGAAGCCCTTGTTGTATGTACCCACAACAACACCCTCTGTCTCAGCTTCAACGCCGGTACCGAGAGCGAGCACATCAGCAATGCTCTTGAGATTGCCCTGGGCACCCTCCTGGGTTACGGTCACGAAAGCGGTAAGGGTAGCGGAGGCCGTGAACTTGATGGTAGCGGTCTTGTTCTTGCCCTCGTTCTTGGCAGCTTTCACTGTGATGGTCACAGGGTCATTGGAGGCCTTGCCGGAGAGAGGAGAAACTTCGATTCCCTCCACATCGCTTCCTATAATCTCGGCAGACCAGTCCCTGGTGGCCTTGAGTTCGAATGTCTTGGTTTCACCGGCGGCGGAAAGACTGATTTCCGACACTTCGGCCTTAAGCGAGGCTGGTCCGAGAATTTCCTCGTTGTCCTCGCACGAAGTCATTGCCGCAGCAATCACGGCAGACATCGCCAGATAAAAGAATTTCTTCATTTCAGATGTATAAATTAATGATTATTATTTCACAATCCGCAAAAAAGCGTAAATGCAAATATAACAAAGATATATTTCATATCCAATCCCAGATTGGCCGGGAATCTTTTTGCAGAGAAATACATACTAGATGCCCGGTCAGGCCGGGCATGACGACGGAATTGCAGGACGGGCATGACGGAAGCATGGTCAGGCCGGGCATGACGGAAACGCTGTACAAATAGCGGATAATCAGTAAAAATGCGTAAATTAGCAGAAACGATTGATTTATGAGCATCGAATATCCTGGAAAATATTGGAAAGACTATGAGCTGGTGGATTCCGGCGATGGGGAGAAACTTGAGAGGTTCGGCAATTATTATATGATTCGACCGGAGCCCAAGGCATTGTGGAGCAAGACTT
>JBJEBP010000255.1:0-28873 GCA_051870135.1 Candidatus Cryptobacteroides sp.
GAACGGTCCGTGGTGTTCACGGTAATGGTGTCGTCCTGGTTGATGAAGAGAGGAACCATAATCTTGGCTCCGGTCTCGAGTGTGCACTCCTTCAGGGCGCTGGTAGAAGCGGTGTTGCCCTTCACTGCAGGCTCTGTATAGGTGACCTTCAGGGTTACGTAGGTAGGGAGCTCGCAGGTGAGGCATCTCTCCTCATCCACAACGAACATCATCTCCACATGCTGTCCCTCCTTCATGAGGTCAGCGTTCTCTACAACGTCGTGAGGAAGGTGAATCTGCTCGAAGGTCTCCTCGTGCATGAAGTTGAATCCGTCCTCGTCAGAATAGAGGAACTGGTATGGACGCCTTTCCACATTGATGGTCTCGATTTTTGCACCTGCTGTGAAGGTGTTCTCGAGGATGCGTCCGTTCTCAAGGTTGCGGAGTTTAGTCTTTACGAATGCTGGACCCTTTCCCGGCTTCACGTGCTGGAAATACACGATCATACAAGGTTTGCCGTTGAAATTCAGGTACATTCCGTTTTTGAAATCAGCTGTTGTTGCCATATAAATTGTGTATAAATTATTTGCCGAAGCCAAATTGTTCGATGTCCAACAATATGCTTTGCCCAAATGTGCAAAGCATATTTTGCGCCGCAAATTTAGATATTTGCAGGCGAACTACAAAATTTTCCGTATTTTTTCAGCGACAGCCTCCAGCTGCCACTGGGGCGTGGATGTCGCCCCGCATATACCTACGCGGTCATCCCTGCGAAACCAGACCTCCCTGACATCCTCCTCGCTTGAAACGTGATATGTCCTGATATTCAATGATTTGCAGAGTTCGCAGAGAACTTTTCCATTGGAGCTGTCACGACCTGATACAAAAATGACGATGTCGTGCCCCAATGCGAAATCCGACAGCTCCTTATGCCTGAATGCCACCTGGGAGCAAATCGTCTCGTGAACCTTCAGGATGCCAGTACCGTGGAATCTCACTACCGGGAGTTCGTTCTCCAATGCCATGGCCTCCTCCAGGGCCGCCTTCACCTCTGCATATTCGGCCGGCCCCTTGGTCGTCTGGGAGAACAGTTCGACCGGTCCGGAAAGCTTTACCCGTCCTTCGGCAAGAGCCTGTCTCAGTGAAGCAATGCTGTCAATGACGAGAGCGTTTCCTTCCGTCTGTCCGACAAGCCCCAGGACTTCCGCATGTCCGGTCTTTCCGAAAATGATTACCTGGCCTCCTTTCGGGCTTACCCTCTTGTATGCCTCCCTGATTTCCTTCTGGAGCCTGAGCACCACCGGGCAGGTGCAATCAATTATTTCAATTCCTTGATTTTCAGCTGTTTTATAGGTTTCTGGAGGTTCTCCGTGAGCCCGGAACATTACACTTGAACCACTCGGAAGAGATTGCAGTTCCTCCTTCCCGATGGTCCGCAGGCCTTTGTGTTCAAGTCTTGAAAGTTCGGCATCATTGTGGACGATGGCTCCCAGGGAATACAGGACTTTTCCTTCGGCATTGTCAAGGAATTTTTCGGCATTGCTGATAGCCCTGATTACCCCTCCGCAGAATCCGGAGTGAATATCTATTTCAACATTGAAAGCCATTGCTGAAAGATGTCAATCCCCGAATTTCTGTCTTAAGATGTCTTTGAGCCAGACCATCTGGTCTTCCAATGTCATATTGGTGTTGTCCAGGACAATGGCGTCTCCGGCCTGCCTCAGCGGTGAAGTCTCGCGGTGGGAGTCTATGTAGTCCCTGGTCTTGAGATTGTCCAGGACGGTTTCCAGATCCGCATCCGAGCCGGAGGCCCGCATTTCCTTGAGCCTTCTCATCGCCCTGACATTGACATCGGCTATCATGAAAATCTTGAGCTCCGCATCCGGGAACACTGTGGTCCCGATATCGCGTCCGTCCATCACCACCCTGCCGGCATTGCCGTATTCTCTCAATATCCTGTCCACGAAATCCCTGACCTCTGGAATGACGGCTACCGGGCTTACGTAAGATGAAACTTCTATGGTCCGTATGGCCTGGTCCACGCATTCCTCGCCGAGATATGTATGGCTTCCGTCATCGGCATTGCGGAAACTCACATTGACTTCAGGGAGCAATGAGGACAATGCAGCATCTACGTATCCGTTTTCCCCCGTGAGCCCGTTGCGGATGGCGAAGAGGGTCACGGCACGGTACAATGCACCCGAATCCAGATACAAGAAAGAAAATTCTTTTGCAATGAGCTTGGCAAAAGAACTTTTTCCTGTGGACGAATAACCGTCCACCGCTATTTTAATGTCTGGAATATGCATCGCAAAATCCGTTGGTAGGATACAAAAATATAAAAAATTATAGATATCCGCAACAACGGTTTACTCTTTCTTTGATATCTTTATCTGCTGGATTCTGTATGAATCATCCTTGCAGGATACGAAGATTGTCACTTCGAAAATCTCGCCGCCGGCATTGAGTCTTCCGAGTGCATATTTCATATTGGAACGGCCTGCAGTATGGGTGATGTCAAATTCCCTCGGATTGAAGTTGTTGAAGAATGCCTTTATGATCCTTAGGGCCTGGCTGCGGCTCGAATCGCTGGTCTTAGACAGAATGGAAATTTCGAGATTGTCGTCGAACCAGGCGGACAGCCTGTCCGCATCCCCGAGCCGGATGTATTTGGCAATCGGTATGAATACGTCATAGCCGGCAGGCTGGGCAAAAACTTCCGTTCCGCTGAAAACGACAGCGGAGAGGAGCGCAATCAGAATTTTAGTCCGGAGTTTCATACTTTCACCATTTGCAAGGCGCTGGTTTTGTTGCAAATATTGAGCCACGTGTGTATATTTGCCGTATATGAAAATCACTTTGTTGACAGTCGGCAAGACGGATGTACGCTGGGTACGGGAGGGACTGGAGCTCTATGCTTCGCGTCTCTCGCATTATGTCAAGTTCGCCATTAAGGAAATTCCGGAACTGAAGAATGTCTCGGCATTTACCAGGGAACAGATTAAAGAGAAGGAAGGAGAACTGATACTATCTTCCCTGGATTCCGGGGACTTTGTCATTCTCCTGGACGAGAGGGGTCATCAATACCGTTCCGTGGAGTTCGCCGACTTCATCAGGGAGAGGCTCAACAGGGGAACTGATATGGTGTTCGTGGTCGGGGGTGCATACGGATTCTCCCAGAAGGTATATTCCAGGGCAGGGTCGATGATGTCCCTGTCCAATATGACGTTCTCCCACCAGATGGTAAGAACGATTTTTGCAGAGCAGCTTTACCGGGCCTTCACCATCATAAAAGGTGAGCCTTACCATCACGAAGGATAGAAATGTTCAGGAATCTGTCATACAAGATAAAGGAGGCTGTGTCAAGGCACGGGTCCTGGCCGGTATTGGTCATAGTAGTAGTGCTGCTGCTCGTCCTTCTGTTCGGTGTAGCCGGGCGGGCCGACTTGACTTCGATGTCCGCGAGACGCGTGACCCGCATCATCAACGGAAGAATGGCCACGCTGGAGTCCTATATGCACAGGGCAATGACAGAGAGCCGCGGCGAGTGGCTTGAATTGGAAGGCCTGGATGAGGATATGGTCATCTACAGATATATGGATGACTCCCTGCAGTGCTGGTGCAACCAGTTCTCGCTGGACAATGATGACATCAGCAAGAAGCTTATTGTCCAGAGATTTGTAAATCTGCGTTACAATATCATTTCGCCACTCGCTGCAGTTGATACCACGGTTACCTATATCAATATGGGTCCGAAATGGTATCTCGCCAAGGCAATGGATGACGGTCGCGGATGCCGTGTCATTGGCGGACTTGAGGTTAGGAACACAATGGACAACAGGACCGTGAATGGTATCAATCCGCAGTTCCGCCTCGGGAACCAGTATGCCCTCAATCCGATCAGTGCCACTGGAGGCACTGCCATTACAGTTTCAGGCGTTCCTGTACTGAAGATGGTGAGGGAGTCCGCTGTCGCCGACCCGGTTTTCCCTGACTCCACCCTGCTCTGGATTGTAATGCTGGCATTTGGAGGCCTCGCACTCTGCCTGCTTCATTTCATCCGGCGCCCTTGGATGATGGCCGGAACAATGTTGGCACTTACTGTAATCATGGCTGTGTTCTATTTCCTCGGTATGGGGATGCAGACCACTTCCACCCTGTTTTCCCCGAACGTCTATGCCGGCGGTACAGTGCTCTATTCACTCGGAGCACTCCTCCTCATCAACCTCTGGCTTACAATGTTGGGAGGATGCTTTTTTGTGGTACGGAAAGAAATCACGAAGAAAATCATTGACAATGAGGACAGGCGCAAGGCGGGACTGTTCACGGCAACTATATGCATTGCCTCAATCGTGCTGGTGGCATACGTGATGTTCTCGTTCAGGAGCCTCATGCTCAATTCCAATCTCTCCCTTGAACTGTACAAGCTCTCATCCCTGACCAGATATACTCTCTACGCATATGTCTCATATCTTGCACTCCTGTCATTGGTTCCGCTTCTGCTCCAGTCGGCCAGGGGTGTTGTATTCCATTTCTACGGATTCAAGTATGATATGCTGTCGAGATGGGGGAGGAGCCTGTACGCATTGTCCTGTGCAACTCTGCTCTTGCTTCATTTCTCTCTTCTCGGCATAAGGAAGGAGGCTGACAGGGCCGAAATATGGACCAGCCGTCTGGCTATGGACAGGGACCTGGGCCTGGAGTTGAGGCTGAGGGGAGTGGAGAATGCCATTGCATCCGACAATGTCATAGCCGAGGTGGTGAGGAATTCCGGTGACTACAAGATTATACTCAACAGAATCTCCGAGTCCTATCTGAACAGGATTTCCAAGGGCTATGACGTATCCGTAATGCTCTTCAAGGACAATATCAGCGATCCCCAGCTCCTGAAATTCTTCCACGACAGGTTCGGGGATGCCGTGCCTATTGCCCCCGGGTCCAGATTCTCCTACGGCAGGACCAGCGCCGGAAGGCCTCAGTACACCGGCCTGTTCATGTACTATTTCCCTGATGTTGGAGTTTACAGGCTTCTCGTGGGCCTGAATTCCAAGGCGGACAAAGAGGACAGGGGATATTCATTCATCCTCGATGAGACTGTGCCTGGCAGCGTGTCGATTCCTCCGCAGTATTCGTACGCAAAATATCTCGGTGGCAAGCTGGTCAGCTACAAGGGAGACTATCCTTACCCTACCGTGCTTGGCGGCAAGTTCAAGTCCGCCCTCCTCAATTCCGCTGACAGGGCGGTCTATGGCAACTACGTGCATTTCTACGAGGAGATTTCACAGGACGAGAGCATTGTCATATCCAGGGCGAAAATCGCAATCCTGCAATACGTTGTCGCAGGATTCATGATATTCCTGCTCGCGTATTTCTGGATAAGCGCATTCACCATCGGGAGGAAGAAGAAGTCTGACTTCGAGAAGAATTACTACAAGTCCAGGGTAAATGCCGTTCTTCTCCTCGCGATGACAATGACGCTCGTGACCATGAGTATCATTATGGTGTTCTTCGTCTATAAGCGCAATGACGAGAATGTCCGCAAGCTGATGTCGAGCAAGATTACGACAATCCAGTCCCTCGTGGCCAACAAGGTCCGCGGATATTCCTCCTACAAGGATATGGCAGGCCAGGACTTGTCGGCCGTTCTCGATGAGGTGGCCAGGTACACCAGGACTGACATCTCGCTTTACAGCCCTGGCGGAAAGGTGTTCAATTCCACTGCCCCGGAGATTTTCGAGAGGATGATAATAGGCTCCAGGACCAATCCTGAGGCTTACAGGAACATAATGTACAGCCGGAAAAGGTTCTACATCCACAGGGAGAGGGTGGCCGGAAGCTCATTCTATACGATGTACGCTCCCCTTATCAATGACAAGGGAGATATACTCGCCATTCTCAGCGCTCCTTACACCGACTCCGGGCTTTCGTTCAAGGCCGATGCCGTCTTCCATTCGATATTTGTCATTACGGTATTCTTCATCCTCCTGATACTCACCAGGTTCTTCACGACCAAGGTGGTGGACAAGATGTTCGGGCCTCTGTCCGTGATGGGCCGCAAGATGCTCTCGGCCAGGACCGGAGGGCTGGAGTACATTATCTATGACAAGGAGGATGAGATTTCAGGTCTTGTCAGGGCCTACAACCTGATGGTCCACGACCTGTATGAATCCGGCAAGCGGGTGGCCCAGGCTGAAAGGGAGAGGGCCTGGAGCGAGATGGCCCGACAGGTCGCCCACGAAATCAAGAACCCGCTTACCCCGATGAAGCTCAAGATCCAGGGACTCATCCGGATGCGGCAGAACAATGACCCGAAGTGGATTACGAGGTTTGATGATGCCGCAAGGGTGGTCCTGGACAGCATTGACGTACTCACGGATACTGCCAATGAGTTCTCGACATTCGCCAAGCTCTATTCCGAGGAGATGGTGGAGATTGACCTGGACGCCCTCGCTTCCGACCAGATTTCAATGTTCGACAACAGGGAGGACATCAATTTTGAATACTACGGGCTCAAGGGGGCAAAGGTTATGGGACCGAAGCCTCAGCTCACACGTGTCTTTGTCAATCTGCTTACCAATGCCGTCCAGGCCCTTGAGGCCAGAATCCAGGATGGCGGGGACAATGAAAAAGAACCGTTCCGCGGACGCATTGTGCTGTCTCTCAGGAACAGTTCCAAAGACGGTTTCTATGACATTGTAGTGGAGGATAACGGCCCTGGCATCAAGGATGAGAACAGGGGCCGCCTCTTCACTCCGAATTTCACCACCAAGAGCAGCGGTACAGGTCTCGGCCTCGCCATCTGCAAGAATATCATCGAAAGATGCGGTGGAGAGATATTCTACAGCCAGTCCTTCGCATTGAAGGGAGCCTGCTTCACGGTCCGCTATCCGAAGCCTCCTACTTCTGCCTGATGAAAATATGGATAGGGCATCCGGTCAGGTCGAAATGTGACCTGAGCTTGTTCTCGAGGAACCGCTTGTAAGGTTCCTTGATGTACTGCGGCAGGTTGCAGAAGAACGCAAATGCCGGGAACTTGGTCGGAAGCTGGGTTATATACTTGATTTTCACTACCTTGCCCTTGTACATCGGCGGTGGATAGTTCTCGATTTCCGGAAGCATCGTGTCCATGAGGTTGGATGTGCTCAGCCTCCTGGAGTAGTTCTCGTAAACGTGGGCGATTTCATTCATCACGTCGAGAATCCTCTGCTTCTTTATTACGGAAGTGAATATTATCGGAACGTCATTGAACGGAGCTATCCTTGCCCTGAGGCCCTCGGTGTACTCGTTGAGAGTGTTGCTGTCCTTCTCGAAGAGGTCCCATTTGTTGACCACTATCACGCAGCCCTTGCGGTTCTTCTTGATGAGGTTGAGGATATTCATGTCCTGGGCCTCCATTCCGGTTGTGGCATCAATCATCATGATGCAGACATCACTGTGCTCGATGGCCCTGATGGATCGCATCACTGAGTAGAACTCGAGATTCTCTTGAACCTTGTTCTTCTTCCTGATACCTGCAGTGTCAACGAACACGAACTCGTGCCCGAACTTATTGTAATATGATGATATTGAGTCCCTTGTGGTTCCGGCAACATTGGTCACGATATTGCGGTCCTCGCCGAGGAGGGCATTGGTGAGAGAGGATTTTCCTACATTCGGCTTGCCCACGATGGTGATTCGCGGTACTCCCGGATGCTCGTCCTCCGCCTCGGTATCCTCGGGCAGTTTCTTTATGACCTCGTCCAGAAGGTCGCCGGTGCCTCCTCCGTTGGCAGCGGAGATGGCGAAGATTTCTCCCAGCCCCATTGAGTAGAACTGATAGACGTCGTACATCTTTTCTCCGGAATCCACCTTGTTGACAGCGGTCACGACCGGCTTGCCGCATTTCCTCAAAAGGGAGGCTATCTCGGCGTCATAGTCCGTGATGCCGGATGCCGCCTCGGTCATGAACAGGATGAGGTCGGCCTCCTCGATTGCAATGACAACCTGCTTGCGGATTTCCTCCTCGAATACGTCATCTGAACCGGAGGTGTATCCGCCGGTATCCACGACAGAGAACTCCTTGCCGCACCATTCGCATTTCCCATAATGTCTGTCACGTGTAACTCCTGCCGTTTCATCGACAATTGCCTGCCTCATTCCCACGAGGCGGTTGAAAAGTGTGGATTTGCCGACATTCGGTCTTCCAACAATAGCTACAAGGCTCATAATCAAGAATCTTTATCCTCTCACGAGGGTTATTTAATATTCTCCTCTTTCCCCGGGTACAGCCCGCAGGAAGCGCAGGAGTCTGAATAAACTCCGGAACAATGCGCTCCGGAGTCTTTATTGCCTTGGGAGGCGAAACGCTCGTCGTCCTCCTCCCTCATACATCTGATGCCCAGCCGGCGCATGTTCTCATTGGCACCCACATCTGTCTGCGGGAACTGGCCGTCCTTCCGGAATATGATGTTGAAGCACATTCCGAAGACTCCTATGCCGATGAGGACCAATGCTGCCAGAAAGACTTTCATAAATAAATGTTCAAGTTTCGCTGCGAAACTCAAGTATAAATGCCTTAGAAAATGAATTCAGGACTGATAGGCTCGTTGTCACAAACCTTGCGGATGATTCTCGCGAATGTTCCGGTCATTGAAACGACCTTGATCTTGCTGGTATCAACGGACGGGTCCGTGGTGAGCGGAATTGTGTCTGTCACATACACCTCGCTGAGGCTTGACTTGTTGATACGGTCGTAAGCCGGGCCGGAAAGGATGGCGTGGGTCGCGCAGGCCCTTACGCTCTTGGCTCCCTTCTCCATAAGGATGTCGGCTGCCTTGGTCAATGTTCCGGCTGTGTCAATCATATCGTCCACGATTACCACATTCTTTCCCTCAACTTCTCCGATGGCAGTGATGGATGCCACTACATTGGCTCTCTCGCGGGATTTGTGGCAGATGATTACCGGGCAGGCGAGGTCCTTGGCGTATGCATTGGCCCTCTTTGCTCCGCCCATGTCCGGGGCTGCTATTGCAAGATTCTCAATGTTGAGGGATTTGAGATAAGGGATGAATACCTTGCTTGCATATATATGGTCAACCGGGATGTCGAAGAATCCCTGGATCTGGTCGGCGTGGAGGTCGCAGGTCATTATCCTGTCAACTCCGGCCGCGCAGAGGAGATTTGCCACGAGCTTGGCTCCGATTGATACTCTCGGCTTGTCCTTCCTGTCCTGCCTTGCCCATCCGAAATAAGGCATTACGGCAATGACTTTGTAGGCTGACGCCCTTTTCGCTGCATCGATGGTGAGGAGAAGCTCCATCAGGTTGTCAGCCGGCGGGAATGTGGACTGGAGGATGAATACGGTGGCTCCGCGTACACTTTCGGTGAATGAAGGCTGGAATTCCCCGTCACTGAAAGAGGTGACTTCCGAATATCCGAGGTAAACTGGATTCGAGCCCGGTTCCTTGATTGCGTCAAGTTCCTTTACGACCTTCTCCGCGAAGTCTTTGGATGCCCTGCAGGCAAATAGTTCCATTCTGTGTTCGGTGTTCATAATGTTGTTTTGGTTTGTGTTCCTTTTTTCACGTCCGACAACACTGAGCCTATGTAGTCGAGAATCTCCTCCTTCCCGAGACCGTTGGCTGATGAACTGATGAAGCAGGGCGGCAGCGATTCCCAGAACTCCGACAGGATTTCCCTGTCCCTTTCCGCCTGGGCCTCCCTCGCCACCGGTCCGAGCTTGTCGCCCTTGGTGAAAATGATGGCGAACGGTATGCCGTTCTCTCCCAGTTCATTGATGAAGTCAATGTCAATCTTCCCTATGTCGTGCCTGATGTCCACAAGGACGAAGAGCAGCTGCATTTCCGCCGAATTGTGCAGGTAGTCCCGGATGACATCCTTGATTTTGGCTCTCTCTTTGTCGGGCAGCTTTGCATAACCATAGCCGGGCAAGTCCACAAGATACCAGCTGTCATTGATCAGGAAATGATTGACCAGCTTCGTTTTACCGGGGGTGCTGGAAGTCATTGCCAGATTCCTTGAACCGCAGAGCATATTGATGAGTGAGGATTTGCCGACATTCGATCTCCCGATGAATGCGAATTCGGGTAGCCTGAGGGCGGGACGCTGCTCGACCCTGGTGCTGCTGCCAGCGAAAATTGCCTTGGAGATCTTCATTTTTTGAAAATTAATGATTATGCCGCTGAAAATTTGCGCAAAGATACGAAAAAAGATTAAATTTGTATCCAGACCGCATAATTAAGAATATGATTTTATCCGTTGCAAATGATGGAGAAAAATTTTATTGATTTGCTTACCCTGCAGACGGAAGTCCGGCAGGCGCTTGACTCTTCCTTCCCGGCCCGTGTCTGGGTCAGGGCGGAAATCAGCGCCGTGAAGGTACGTGGAGGGGGACATTGCTATCTGGAACTGTCGCAGTCGGACGACAGCGGTCTCGTCGCCAAGGCCTCAACCATCATCTGGGCATCCAAGTACAGGGTCCTGGGTCCGTATTTCGAATCCGTCGCAGGGACCCCGCTCCAGCCTGGCATAACTGTGCTGCTGAGGGTCCAGGTGAACTACAGCCAGCTCTACGGATTCTCCCTGATTGTGGACGACCTGGATGCGGCGTGTACATTGGGGGATAAGGAGAAGGAACGCCTGGCCACCATCGAGAGGCTCAAGAAGGAAGGGCTTATGGACAGGCAGAAGACATTGGACCTTCCCGCCCTCCCGTACAGGCTTGCCGTGGTCTCAGCTCCTGATGCGGCCGGATACAGGGATTTCGAGCGTCATCTGAAGGACAATGCCTATGGCTTCGTGTTCGAAACAGTGCTGCACGAGGCTGTCATGCAGGGAGTTTCTGCTCCGGATTCCATAAGTGATGCCATAAGGTCGGCCGCCTCGTCGGATGTCCCGTATGACGCTATATTGGTGCTGAGGGGCGGAGGTTCAAACCTGGACCTGGCCTGCTTCGATGACTACAGGGTGGCTTCAGCCATTGCGTCCAGCCCTGTACCTGTGCTAACTGCAGTGGGCCACGACCAGGATTTCCACATCTGCGACATGGTTGCGTGGCGGTTTGTGAAGACACCTACGGCATTGGCGGATGCCTTCATTGAAATCTACTCGGACGAGGACCAGTACATATCTTCATTCGCCGGCAGGCTCAAGACAGCGTTCCTGAACAAGATTTCCCTGATGAGCTCGCGCGTGGATGTTCTGGAGTCGCGGATTGCGGGGGCTGACCCGCGCAGAATCCTGGGCAGGGGATATGCCCTTGTGGTGGATGCCGGGGGAGTGGTGATGAAGACCGCCGCCGGGCATTCGGCCGGGGACAATGTGAAAGTGATGTTCGCCGACGGCAATCTGGATTGCCGGGTGACAGGAATACAATTAAGACAGGAGGACAATGATGGAAGAGTTTGATTATCAGGCAGCTGTCAATGAACTGGAGAAGATTGCGGCCAAGGCGGAGGACCCTTCTGCCGGGCTTGCCGACATTGACGCGTATATAAAAAGGTCCAGGGAACTCATTGCCAAGTGCAGGGCCTATCTGCGCACGGCGAGGGACAAGGCCGCTTTGTTGGATGAATAATTGGAAGAATATAATAAAGGAGGAGTTATGAAGGAGGAAAAGAAATACATTTTCGATGCGGACCCGTACCTGGTTCCGTTCAAGGAGAAGATCCTGGCCCGTCACGAGCGTATCGAAGCCTGCCGTGAGAAAATCTCGGTGGACGGCAGCCTTTCGGCCGGATTGAACAACCATCTCTTCTACGGACTTCACAGGGATGAAAACGGAGGCTGGATTTTCCGTGAATGGGCCCCGAATGCCAGCAGAATCTATCTCATCGGGGAATTCAACAATTGGAAGAGAACGACTGCCTACGAACTCAAGCCGACCGGCGGGGGGAACTGGGAAATCCGTTTGCCTGCTATGTTCCTCAATCATGGGGAACTGTATAAATTGTTTATCGAATGGCCCGGAGGAGGGGCAGAGCGGCTCCCTTCATACGTAAGGAGAGTGGTACAGGACCCTGAGACCAAGGTGTTCAGCGCCCAGGTATGGGATCCGGCCGAGCCATACGAGTGGAAGCACCCTTCCCCGGGTCCGAGACCGCATCCCCTTATATATGAATGTCACATAGGAATGAGTTCGGAGCAGGAGAAGGTGGCCACGTTCGAGGAGTTCAGGACAAATGTCCTCCCGAGGGTCCAGGCCCTGGGCTACGACACATTGCAGATAATGGCCCTCCAGGAGCATCCTTACTACGGCTCGTTCGGATACCAGGTCTCCAATTTCTATGCATTGTCCTCCCGCTTCGGGACACCTGAAGAGTTCAAGCATCTGGTGGATGACGCCCATTCCAGGGGTATTGCCGTGGTGATGGACATTGTGCATTCGCATAGCGTTGACAATGAGGCCGAGGGACTCAGCCGCTTCGACGGCAAGGAGGATCTCTACTTCTACAAGGGTCCCCAGGGCAGGCATCCGGCCTGGGGCTCGAGATGTTTCGACTACGGAAAGGACGAGACCAAGTACTTCCTTCTTTCCAATTGCAAGTTCTGGATGCAGGAATACCATCTGGACGGATTCCGCTTCGACGGCGTGACCAGCATGCTCTACTGGGACCACGGTCTCGGCAAGGATTTCTGCGGATATGACAATTATTTCAATTCCGGAGTGGACGAGAACGCTGTCACCTATCTGGCCCTGGCTGCATTGCTGGTCAAGGAGATAAATCCTGATGCCATTACCATTGCCGAGGATATGAGCGGAATGGCAGGGCTTGCCGCCCCTTATGAGGCCGGCGGTCTTGGTTTCGATTTCAGGATGGCAATGGGCGTGGCCGATCATTGGATCAAGTGGCTCAAGGAGAAGAGCGACGAGCAATGGAGCATGGGCGAAATCTGGTGGGAGCTCACCAACAAGCGCAAGGATGAGAAGACAATCAGCTACGCGGAATGCCACGATCAGGCTCTCGTTGGCGACAAGACATTGATATTCAGGCTGATGGACAAAGAGATGTACACTTCGATGAACAAGGATTCGAAGAATCTCATTGTGGACAGGGGAATGGCGCTGCACAAGATGATAAGGCTGGCGACCATAGCTACGGCCGGAGACGGATACCTGAACTTCATGGGCAATGAGTTCGGCCATCCGGAGTGGATTGACTTCCCTCGCGAGGGGAACGGCTGGTCCTACAAATATGCCAGGCGTCAATGGTCATTGTCAGAGCCGGATTATCTGCGCTACAAGTATCTCCTGAATTTCGACAGGGATATGGTCCATCTCTTCAAGGAGGAGGACCTCCTGTCCTTCCCTCCGGAGCCCATCCTGGCGGACGAGGCTAAAAAGGTGTTGATATTCAAGCGGAAAAGTTGTATCTTTGCGCTCAATTTCAACCCTTCCGCCTCTTTTACGGATTATTCGTTCAAGGCCCCGGAAGGTGAATGGGAGCTGATATTCGACTCCGACGACAAGAACTATGATGGCTTCAGCCGGCTCAAGAGAGGAGAAAGGCATTGGTCCGACGGGAAAATGTCCCTTTATCTTCCTTGCCGCTGTGCTTTTGTACTGAAGAAAATACATTAATTTTTGCGATATGGCATTTCTGAAATTCAACAAGGCCGAACTCGTGAACCTGTCTTATTCTCTCAAGAGGGAGATTATCTGCGCGAACAAGACGGGAGCTTACTGCAACACTACCATTGTAGCCTGCAACACACGGCGTTATCACGGCCTTCTGAGCGTTCCTGTAGACAATTTCGGCGGAGGCAAGTATATGCTGCTCTCCTCCGTGGATGAGAGCCTTGAGGTAAACGGCAAGGTCTTCAATCTCGGCATCCACCGCTACGGGGACATTTATGAACCGAGAGGACATAAGTACATTGTGGATTTCGAGGCCGATCCTGTGCCTGTAATCACTTACAGGGTGGGCCAGATTGAGTTCACGAAGAGCATTCTCCTGGTTCCGGACAAGGATCAGGTGATGATTCGCTATGAGGTGACGAAATCTCCGGCCAAGCTGCGTCTCAGCCTCAAGCCTTTCCTGGCGTTCAGGAGCGTTCACAGCCTGACATCCCAGAATTCATCTGCAAGGACCGACTACAAGCAGGTCAAGAACGGAGTCTCTTTCAATATGTACGAGGGCTTCCCTGACCTCAACCTGCAGCTCAGCACTGCATCATTCAAGTACAAACCGTCTCCTTGCTGGTACAATGCGGTAACATACTCCGACGAGGCACGCCGCGGCTTCGCCTGCAAGGAGGATCTTTTCGTACCGGGCAGCTTCGAACTGTCAATGGGCGAGGGCGACTCAGTGGTGCTTTCCGCATCCGTTGCCGAGGAGAATCCTTCAATGATAAAGAGACGTTACAATTCCATCCTCAAGTCAATCCCGGGCATCGTGAACCTTCACGACCAGCTCATACATTGCGCCGAAGTCCTCATCAGGGACAGGAACGGAAGGAAGACCGTCACCGCTGGTTTCTCCTGGCTCTACACGGGACTTCTGAGGGAGACAATCTACACATTGCCGGGCCTTACCATCCACGCAGGCCATCCTGAGGCATTCGAGGAGATTCTGGACGATCTCATTGCGCACAACCAGGAGCGTCTCTATTCCAGGACCACCCAGATTGAGGCTCCGCTCATGCTTGCAGGGGCTCTCAGGGAATATATTGCCTGCGGAGCGTCCGCCAAGGATGTCTGGAAGAAATACGGAAAGGTAGTGAAGGGCATAATCGAGAGTTATGGACCGGGAGTCAGGAAGGAGGTATCCCTCCAGCCGAACGGACTTCTCTGGGCCCAGAAGGACAATGTGGCCCTTACCTGGATGAATGCATACACCGACGGACGTCCGGTTACCGAGAGGGCCGGCTACCAGGTGGAGACCAATGCGTTCTGGTATGACACCCTCTGCTTCGCCCTGGAGAATGAGAAACTATACGGCCGCCGCGGCAGCAAGTTCATCGCAGACTGGGCTCCTGTAAGGGATCTCGTAAAGGAGAACTACCAGAAGATATTCTGGAATGAGTCCTGCGGCTATCTTGCTGACTATGTGGACAATAACGGACAGAATATGGATGTCCGCCCGAACCAGCTTTTCGCATTGTCCGTGGCTGCTTCGCCGATTTCGGACGACATTGCCGGAAGCATCATGAATATCGTGGAGCGTGAGCTCGTCACCGCGAGAGGTATCCGCACTCTTTCTCCTCGCGATGTGAAGTACAAGGGAGTTTACGAGGGTACACAGCGCGACAGGGATCTTGCATATCACCAGGGATGCGCCTGGCCAGCATTGCTCCTGCCATACGCCACCGTTTGCTTCAGGATGAGGGGAGCCTCCTTCTGCAAGAAGGCCGAGTGGCTGATTGAGGGCTTCTTCGCCGACCTCAACAAGCACGGTGTCGGAGCATTCTCCGAGCTCTATGACGGAGACCCGCCACACGAGGCTCACGGAGCCATTTCCTCGGCAATGAGCACGGCTTCGCTCATAAGCGTTGAAAGATTGATCAATAAATACAAGGAGGAATCGAGATGAGAGTACTAATGTTCGGATGGGAGTTCCCTCCTCACATTGCGGGAGGATTGGGAACAGCCTGCTACGGTATAGTCAAGGGCCTCGTCAAGAACGGGGTGGAGACAATTTTCGTGATGCCTTCCGCATCCGGAGATGAGGACAAGCAGGTGGCTGATATCGTGAATGCCAGCGATGTCCCTGTAAAGGTCACCGGCTCGATGACAGTCGATGATTTCCTTGACAAGGTCCAGTTCGTGCACATTGGAACGAACATGGTCCCTTATCTTGACCCGGAGGAGTTCCACAACCTCGTCGAGGCTGACAGGCACCGTCAGGTCAAGGATTTCACAGTCAATTACGGAAGTACATACAAGTTCTCCGGCAAATACGGCTCCAACCTCATGGAAGAGGTTGCCAGGTATGCAATGGTCGGAGGTACAATCGCAATGTCACGCAAAGGCCAGTTCGACGTAATCCACGCCCACGACTGGCTGACATATATGGCCGGCATTGCCGCCAAGCGTCTTTCAGGCAAGCCTCTCGTTGTACACGTTCACGCCACTTCATTCGACAGGAGCAGCGACCAGAACATTGACACGAGGGTTTATGAAATCGAGAAGAAGGGCATGGAGGCTGCCGACAGGGTCATCACCGTCAGCGACCTGACCAGGAACATTGTCATTACCAAGTACGGAATCAATCCTGACAAGGTCGTGACCGTCCACAATGCAGTGGATTTCAGCGGCAGGAGCGAGATGCAGGTTGAGAGGGGAGTACAGGACAAGGTTGTCACCTTCCTCGGCCGAATCACCTTCCAGAAAGGCCCTGAGTACTTCATCGAGGCTGCCGCCAAGGTGCTCAAGAGATGTCCGGGCGTTCGTTTTGTGATGGCCGGAAGCGGTGATATGATGAACCGCTCCATCCGTCAGGTTGCCCGTCTCGGTATTTCCGACAGGTTCCACTTCACAGGCTTCCTCAGGGGAGCGGAGGTGCAGAAGATGTTCGCCCTCTCGGATGTGTACGTGATGCCTTCGGTATCCGAGCCATTCGGAATTTCCCCTCTTGAGGCAATGCGCTCGGGAGTGCCTTCGGTCATCTCGCACCAGTCAGGTGCCGCCGAGGTGCTCAAGTATGCGTTCAAGGTGGATTTCTGGGATGTCGATGCCATGGCTGACCAGATTTACGCCCTCCTCAAGTATCCGGCTCTCGCCGACTTCGCTTCAAAATACGGCTATGATGAGGTCAATACCCTCAAGTGGAACAATGCCGCAGCGAAGATCAAGAATGTTTATGAATCAGTGATTGAGTAATTTTTCAAAATATGAAACCGTCAAAAAGCATTTGCCTGTATTTCCAGATTCACCAGCCTGCCAGACTCAGGCTTTACAGGTTCTTCGACATAGGAAAGGATTCGCATTACTACGATGACTTCACCAACCGTACCATTCTCAGGAGAGTAGCCGAGCAGTGCTACCTCCCAATGAACAGCCTCCTGCTCGACCTCGTGAAGCAGCACAAGGGCGCATTCAAGGTATCCTTCTCGATTTCAGGTTCCGCCCTCGAGCAGTTCGAGAGATATGCTCCGGAGGTAATCGACAGCTTCCGCAAGCTCGCGGACACCGGTTGCGTGGAATTCCTCTGCGAGACATATTATCATTCCCTCGCATCCCTGGCATCACCTGCCGAATTCAAGCATCAGGTTCTCAAGCACAAGGCTGCCATCGAGCATTATTTCGGAGTTATCCCTGTGTCATTCAGGAATACCGAGCTCATCTACTCCGATGCAATCGGCGAGAGGGTTCACGAACTCGGATTCAATACAATGCTGACAGAAGGTGCGAAGCACATCCTTGGATGGAGAAGCCCTGACTTCGTATATGTCAATGACAGGCAGGAGGGCCTCAGGCTCCTTCTCAGGAACTACAAGCTCAGCGATGATATCGCATTCCGTTTCTCTGACAGGAGCTGGAGCGAGTGGCCTCTTACCGGCGAGAAATATATCAACTGGCTCAAGAGCGACGCAAAGGATGGTGACGTTGTCAACCTCTTCATGGACTATGAGACCTTCGGAGAGCACCAGAAGGCTGCTTCCGGTATCTTCGACTTCATGCGCTACCTCCCTGAGGCTGTCATCAATGACGGCACATTCGCATTTGCAACCCCTTCAGAGGCTGCCGCAGCCCACAAGCCAATTTCCTCCCTCGAGGTAATGGAGCCAATTTCCTGGGCAGACGAGGAGCGCGACGTGACCGCATGGCTCGGAAACGAACTCCAGCAGGAGGCCTTCAACAAGCTCTACGGCCTTTACGAGAAGGTTGCCCTCATCAATGATCCGGCCCTGTTCAATGACTTCGGACATCTCCAGGAGAGCGACCACTTCTATTATATGTGCACGAAGTTCTTCTCCGACGGCGAGGTTCACAAATATTTCAACCCGTATGACACTCCATACGAGGCCTTTATCAACTATATGAACGTTTTGAGCGATTTTATTATCCGCGTAAATGAGGAATATTCGACAAACGTTGCTAAATTTGCAGCTTCAAAAGCGGAGCCGGCTGCCGAAAAGGTAGAGGCTGCGCCTGAAAAGGAGAAGAAAACTGCTGCCCCGGCCCGCAGGAAGGCTGCTGCAAAGCCTGTGAAGAAGGCTGCAGAAAAGAAGGCGGCTCCAGTAAAGAAAGCAACGGCTGCAAAGAAAGCTGCTGCGGAGAAGAAGGAGGCTCCGGCAGTAAAAAGGAAAAAATAAATGACAACGACAGAATTTAGCAACAGACCGGATTACCTGTTTGAGGTCAGTTGGGAGGTCTGCAATAAAGTGGGCGGTATTTACACCGTGATTGCGACCAAATCCCTCTTCCTCAAGTCTCAGCTCAAGAGACATCACATACTCATCGGCCCTGATGTCTGGATGGATACGGATGCGAATCCTGATTTCCAGGAAGACCCGCTGCTCTGGCAGGCTTGGCGGATTGATGCCGCCTCCAAGGGTCTCAGGCTGAGAATAGGCAAGTGGAACGTGCCGGGAAGCCCCGTGGCAGTGCTTGTGGATTTCAAGCAGTTCCTCACCCGTCAGAACGATATCCTGACGGAATATTGGGAAAAGTTCGGGGTGGACTCCATCACCGGCAACTGGGATTACAAGGAATCAGCCCTCTTCGGCTACGTGGCCGGAAAGGTGATTGAGAGTTACTACAACTTCTTCCTTGACCCGTCCGACAAGGTTGTCGCCCAGTTCCACGAATGGCAGACTGGAGCAGGACTCCTGTACCTGAAATATTCCGGACTACCTGTTGCAACTGTCTTTACTACTCACGCTACTGTCGTGGGACGTTGTCTTGCCGGCAACAATCTGAGGCTGTACGAGTCAATGGGTTCGTATAACCCTGATGAGAAGGCCAGGCAGTTCAATGTGATGGCCCTCCATTCATTGGAAAGCAAGTCTGCATTGAACGCCGACGTCTTCACGACAGTGAGCGAGATAACCGCGGAAGAATGCGGTCATTTCCTCGGCAGGAAAATAGACGTGGTGACCCCTAACGGATTCGAGAACAGCTTTACTCCGGCGACTGAGGAGGAATATGTCTCGAAACGTGCGGCCGCAAGGCTGAAACTGAGGCAGGTAGCCTCCGCGATGTCAGGAATGGAAGTAGCCGAGGATGCCATTCTCATTGGCATTGGCGGCCGATACGAATACAGGAACAAGGGAATTGACGTTTTCATTGACGCTGTGGACAAAATCCGCCGCTCCGATTTCAAAGGCAGGGAAATCCATGCGTTCATTATGATTCCGTCCGGCCACAACGGAGCCGACACAAGCCTCGTCTCAAAGCTTTCAGGCAAGGGTGACCCATCATACCGGACACAGGTTTCACATTACCTGATGAATCCGGAATATGACACCATCACCCGCAGGTTCCGTGAACTCGGCCTGGCCAACACCCCGGATTCCAACATCAAGATTTATTTCATCCCGTCCTATCTCAATGGCAATGACGGAGTCTTCAACATGAAGTACTACGACCTTCTCATTGGTCTGGATCTCACTCTCTTCCCGTCATATTACGAGCCTTGGGGCTATACCCCGCTCGAGAGCCTTGCCTTCAGGGTGCCTACATTGACCACGAGCCTCGCAGGCTTCGGAAAATGGGTGAGGACTCATTATGCCAAGGAGCATCCGGGCATTACAGTCGTGGACAGGGATGACAACAATTATTTCGAGGTGGTCGATGCAGTGGCCGCCCGTATCAGGGAGATTGCCCTCATCTCCGACGAGCAGCGTGCCGAATATATGGCCAATGCCCGTGAGGTTTCCGAAATAGCGTTGTGGGAGAACCAGATACGCTATTATCAGGAAGCTTATTCACTTGCCATTGACAAAGTTGTGGCAGCCAGGGGCGCATTCCCTGAGTCAAAAGAAAAAAGGATTATGAAATACGAAATGTTACCTATCAACAACCCATCCTGGAAAAGTGTAATGGTGACCAGGCACCTCCCTGAGGCCCTCAAAGGCCTTGAAACCCTATCCAAGAACCTATGGTGGTGCTGGAACGAGAACGCCAAGGCACTCTTCAAGTCAATCGATGCCGAAGTATGGCACAATTCGGGACACAACCCGATGGCAGTTCTCGACGTAGTCAGCCTCAAGAGATTCAGGGCTCTCTCAAAGGATGCCGCGTTCATGGCCCAGTACGAGAGCGTGATGAAGGATTTCAATGACTATATGGAGCTCAAGAAGGAGCGCAAGGATCCGTCAGTGGGATACTTCTGCATGGAGTACGGCCTGGATTCATCCCTCAGCATATATTCCGGAGGACTCGGAATTCTCGCCGGAGACTATCTGAAGGAGACCAGCGACATGAACGTAAACCTCGTTGCAGTGGGACTCCTCTACCGTTACGGCTATTTCACCCAGGTACTCTCGGCACAAGGAGACCAGGTTGCAAGATACGATGCCCAGAACTTCACCAAGATTCCGGCCGAGCCGGTAATGGACAAGGACGGCAACTGGCTTACCACCAGCGTAGCCTTCCCTGGAAGGAACATCACAGCCCGCATCTGGAAGGTGGCTGTCGGACGTACTGACCTCTACCTTCTTGATACCGACTACGAGGCCAACATTGACGAGGACCGTCAGGTGACCTATCACCTCTACGGCGGCGACTGGGAGAACCGCCTCAAGCAGGAACTCCTCCTCGGAATCGGCGGTATCCGCGCCCTCAGGAAACTCGGGCTCAACCCGCAGGTTTATCATTGCAATGAGGGTCACGCCGCATTCATCGGCCTCGAAAGGCTCCGCGAATACATTGAGCAGTACAATCTTGACTATCCGGAGGCTTTGGAAATTGTCCGCGCTTCATCCCTCTTCACCACCCATACACCGGTTCCTGCAGGCCACGACGCATTCGACGAGGGCCTTCTCAGGAAGTATATCGGTCACTTCCCTCAGCTTCTGAAGATTGACTGGGAGACAATGATGGGACTCGGCAAGCTCAATGGCTCCAACGTTGACGAGAAGTTCTCGATGAGCAACCTCGCCGCCAACATTTCCCAGAATATCAACGGTGTGTCAATGCTCCACGGCAAGGTCAGCCAGGATATCTTCGCTTCTATGTATCCGGGCTATCTCCCTGAGGAACTTCACGTTAGCTACGTGACCAACGGCGTTCACTACCCGACTTGGGCGGCCAAGGAGTGGAAGGCTATCCACGCCAAGGTGTTCGGCCCTGAGTTCCAGACACATCACTATGACAAGAAATGCTTCGAGGGCATCTACAAGATAGATGACGAGGAGATTTGGAACACCAGGAAGGAACTCAAGACCACCCTCATCAATGTGGTCAAGGAGAAACTCTCCAACCCTGCCGTTACCAACCACTATTCCCCGAGCGAGATTGTGACCATCAAGGAGACTCTCCGCGATGACGTTCTCACTATCGGTTTCGCAAGAAGGTTTGCCACCTACAAGAGGGCAACCCTCCTCTTCTCCGACCTCGATAGGCTCAGCGAGATTGTGAACAACCCGGACATGCCTGTCCAGTTCCTCTTCGCAGGAAAGGCTCACCCGGCAGACAAGGCTGGCCAGGACCTTATCCGCAGGATCGTGGAGATTTCCAAGGACGAGAGGTTCATCGGCAAGATTGTATTCGTTCCGGGCTATGACATCTCCCTCGCCAAGAGACTCGTCCAGGGCGTGGATGTATGGATGAACAACCCTACACGTCCTCAGGAGGCATCCGGAACATCCGGAGAGAAGGCCGCAATGAACGGTGTAATGCACTTCTCCGTCCTCGACGGATGGTGGGTAGAGGGCTACAAGAAGGGCGCCGGCTGGGCTCTCCCTCAGGAAAGGACCTACGACGACCAGCATTACCAGAACGAGCTCGACTCTGCCACAATCTACACCACGATTGAGAATGAGATAGCTCCTCTCTACTATGACATTGACAAGACTACCGGACGTTCCTCCGGCTGGATTGAATACATCAAGAACACAGTCGCCCAGGTTGCCTGCAACTTCACAACGAACAGGATGCTCACAGACTATGTGAACCAGTACTATGCACCTCAATCCGAAAGGGCCGGCAGCATGATTGCCGACAACTTCAAGCTTGCCCGCGAGATTGCGGCCTGGAAGAAGAATGTCCGCAGGGAGTGGCCTTCAATCGAGGTCATCTCATACACCCAGCCTGATTCTTCATACACATTGTCCCCGGACAGCCTCTTTAATTCCGAGGTAGTCCTCAATATCGGCAACCTCAATCCTGAGGATATCGGAGTCGAGATGCTCTTCGCCGTTTCCGACAGGAAGGGCCAGCTTCACATCCAGGACAGATGCGAGTTCAATGTTGTCGAGAGCAAGGACGGCGTGGTCAAGTACCAGGCTTCAATCCTTCCGGAGCGCACTGGAATGTATCAGGTTGCGGCCAGAATCTATCCTAAGAATCCTCTCCTGCCGCACAGACAGGACTTCGGACTTGTAAGATGGTTGTAGCCACAGGATTTTTCGACGGTGTCCATCTAGGACACCGTTTTGTTTTGGAACAGCTGGTGAAGGCTGCCAAGGAACGCGGGGACTGGAGCATGGTCGTCACGTTCTGGCCTCATCCGCGCAATGTCCTGCAGGACGACGCCCGCAATCTCAGGCTTCTCACCACAATGGAGGAGAAGAAGCGAATCCTGACGGAGATAGGCGTCAACTATGTCGAGGTCATCCCTTTCAGCAAGTCTTTCAGCCGTATGACAACGGAGGAGTATCTCCGGGACTGGGTCATTGAAAGACTTGGGGGCAGGACAATCCTGCTCGGCTACGACAACAGAATTGGCTCCGACCTGAAAACCCCTGAAGAGACGGCTCTTATTGCAGAGGGCCTCGGGCTTGAGGTCATCAGGGCTGAACGCTGTACCGGGCCTGGGGACGTTGTAGTAAGCTCGACAAAAATACGCAACCTGCTCTCTGCCGGTCAGGTGGAGAAGGCCAATGAGTTGCTCGGCTACGGTTACCAGCTTCACGGAGTCGTGATTGCGGGTAACAGGCTGGGACGTACATTGGGCTTCCCGACGGCCAATATGCAGCTTTATGAGCCTCTCAAGCTCATTCCTGCGGGTGGAGTGTATCTTGTCCGTGTCGAGACCGTGGGCCGGGAGTATTACGGTATGTGCAACATTGGTGTCCGTCCTACTGTCGGAAGCGGCAATGCGATGACTATCGAGACCAATATCTTCGATTTCGACGAGGATATCTACGGCCTTGACATCAGGCTAACGTTCATTACCAAAATCCGTGACGAGGCCAAGTTCCCTGACTTGACAGGACTTTCAGCGCAGCTGGGGAGGGACAGGGAAAAATGTTGTTCGCTTATTGCTGAAAAATCATTATATTAGCAGACGGAACTGATAATTAATAACAATGAGCGGTCACGAGATATTCCTGCTGGTTATAGCCGGCATTGCCATTCTGCTTGATTCCGCAAGGAAGTCAGGCAGGAAGAAGCGTGCTTCAACGGGCAAGGCGACGCGGCCTTCGGTGCCTGTGTTTCCTACTGTGTCGGAGTCGCCGGTCTTCGGGGAGGAGACAGAGCCTGGGCTTCCGGTCTTCGTGGAGCCGGAGAGAGAGCCGGAGCTTCCGGCAGAGGATGAAGCATTGCCCCAGATATACGAGCCGGTAATGTCAGGAACTTTTGAAGTGCCTGAAACACCGCTGGTTATGGAGGAGGGCGCTCCGGCCGTACAGGAGGTTGCGGCTACCCCGGCGGAGAAAACAGACTCCGCCGTGCGCAAAGCCATTGACCCGAAGAAACTTGTCATCTATTCCGAGATAATGTCGCCGAAGTTCAAGGAATTCTAAAAGAAATTTTATATATTTGCATAAAACGAACGGGTTCTGTCGGCAGGCAGGACTCATTTTTAATTGTTTGAAGCTTAAAATTTATATTATGGCAGAAAATCATTATATGACCCAGGAAGGGCTGGATAAACTCAAGAAGGATCTGGCTGAGGCATTGGCCCAGCGTCCTGTGATTTCCGCTGCGATTGCGGAGGCAAGGGAGAAGGGCGATTTGTCCGAAAATGCAGAGTATGATGCTGCGAGGGAGGCCCAGGGCCTTCTCGAGCTCAAGATTGCGAACCTCAAGAATCTGGTGGCCAATGCCAAAATCATTGACGAGTCCCAGATTGGAACGGACCGTGTGCAGATGATGAACAAGGTCAAGGTGGAGAATCTTGCAATGAAGAAGGTGATGGAGTTCACTATCGTGGGCGAGACCGAGGCTGACTTCGCCAAGGGCAAGCTTGCTTCCACGACACCTATCGCAAAGGCTCTCCTCGGACATTCCAAGGGCGATGTGGTAGAGGCACAGGTGCCGTCCGGCATTATCAAGTTCAAGATTCTCGACATTACACTCTAAGTTCTATGGCAACAATTTTCACCAAGATTGCGAAAGGAGAGATTCCGTCATACAAGGTGGCGGAGAATGAGGATTTCTACGCATTCCTCGACATCAATCCTCTCGTGAAGGGGCATACACTCGTGATTCCGAGAAATGTGGAGGATGACTATATCTTCCATCTGGACGATGCTACCTACGCAGGTCTCTGCGCATTTGCAAAGAAGGTTGCGCTTGCGATTCAGGCCGCCGTGCCTTGCAAGAGGGTTGGCGTATGCGTTCTGGGCCTTGAGGTTCCCCATACCCATATCCATCTCATCCCTCTCCAGCAGGAGAGTGACGTGGATTTCCGCAGGGAGAAACTGAAACTTTCCCCGGAAGAGTTCAAATCCATTGCTGATTCAATACTGGCAGAATATGAGAAATTACAGTAAGATTGCCGCAGCTTTCGCCGCAATTTTGGCATTGGCCTCCTGTTCAAGGCAGGCGAGGATTGAAGGAACACTGGCCGACGCCCCTTCATCTGAAGTGGTCATCAAGCTTCTGGATGTCAACAGGTACCAGATTCTTGATACCGTCAAGACAGATGCTTCCGGACGTTATGTGTATAAGGTCAATGTGGCCCAGGGCCAGCCTGAGTTCATCTATGTATTCTACAAGGATACCAAGATTGCCTCCCTCCTTCTCCAGGCGGGGGACAGGGTGGACGTTTCCTCCGATACTCTCGGCACATATTCCGTCACCGGCTCTGATGAGACATTGAAACTGATGGATGTTGAGAAGGATGAGGCTGATTTCTCCAACAGGCTCCTTGCCTCGGCATACAGGCTTCGTGACCTTCCTGAAAATTCAGCCGCCGCTGCCGACCTCAAGAGGAAAATGACCCAGGACTATATCGCTTATTACAGGAGCAGGGTGAAGTACATTCTTACCAACTCCCATTCCCTCACAGTCATTCCGGTTCTCTATCAGGTTGTAGGTGAGGACCTTCCTGTTTTCGGACAGTTGACGGACGCCATTCATTTCAGCAATATGGCCGACTCACTGGTCACCGTTTATCCGGAGTCCAGGTATGTCAAGGCTCTCCAGAAGGAGGCTTCCCGCCGCCAGCAGTACCTGAATCTCAGCACGAGGCTCAGCAATGCCGAGGAAGCGGGATATCCTGAGATTGAACTGGGCAATATCAAGGGCGAGAAAGTGAAGCTCAGTTCAGTGGTGGCTTCCGCCAAGGTGGTCATGCTCTATTTCTGGACATCCACCGACGCTGCCCAGACCCTGTTCAATACTGACGTGATGCTTCCTGTCTATGAGGAGTTCAAGGACAATGGCTTTGAAATCTACAGCGTATGCGCGGATGTGGACAAGTCCGCCTGGGCTGCCGTTGTCAGGAACCAGAATCTCCCTTGGGTCAATGTCTGTGATGCAGCAGGCAGCGCTTCAGTCGCGCTGGCAACCTATAACGTGCAGTCCCTTCCGGTTTCCTACTTCATCATTGACGGCAAGCTGACACCGGCGCCGGGAGTCAAGGATGAGGCAACATTGAGACGTTTCATCAAGGATAGACTGTAGTTGGATGCATACTTTTTTCACTGTTGACCTGGGCGCCACGAGCGGGCGTACGGTCCTTGCGAGGCTGGAAGGCGGGCGGATGACGCTCACCGAATACAGCCGCTTCGAGAATCCCATTCTCCCGATATCCGGACATTGGTTCTGGAACCTTCCTTATCTCTACAATGAGATATTGAAGGCATTGGGCCGTGTCGCACAGGAAGGCGTTGAAATAGAATCCATAGGCATTGACACCTGGGGCTGCGACTTCTCCCTTTTCGGGAGCGACGGGCAGCTTCTGGGCCTGCCTTATTCATACCGAGACCCGCATACGGACGGGGCACAGCCATTGTTTTTCGGGAAAATGCCGTCCAGGGAACTGTACGACCGTACCGGTATTCAGTTCATGAATTTCAATTCGGTTTTCCAGCTCGACACCTTGAGGCGCAACGGCTGCCCGGCTCTGGATGTTGCGGACAAGATTCTCTTCACCCCGGACGCATTGACCTATATGCTCACGGGCGAGGCCGTATGCGAATATACCGTCGCCTCCACGTCCCAGCTTGTCGATGTCCGCAAGCGTGACCTGGACCCGGGAATCCTGGCCCTGCTAGGTCTCAGGCGGGAACAGTTCGGAAGGCTGGTCCAGCCGGGAACCATAGTCGGGACAATTTCTCCGCAGGTCCGGAAGGCCACCGGGCTCGGCCCGATTCCGGTAGTTGCAGTAGCCGGTCACGACACGGCATCCGCAGTGGCAGCCGTCCCTGCCCGCACCCGCAATTTCGCATATCTGAGTTGCGGAACTTGGTCGCTGCTTGGCATTGAGGCTTCGGAACCGATTGTCAGTGAGGAGAGTTTCAACCAGAATTTCACCAACGAGGGCGGAATAGACGGCACAATCCGTTTCCTCAAAAACATCTGCGGCCTCTGGATTTTCGAGCAGTCCAGGAAGGAGTTCAAGGATGTGCCGAACGATGTTGCCAGCCTGGTAAGCAGTGCTGAAACAAGTTCCTGCAAGGCTCTAATCGACCCTGATGACCCAATGTTCAGCCATCCGGAGTCAATGACGGGAGCCATCAGGGAGTATTGCCGCACGACCGGCCAGGAAGCCCCTGTAACGCCAGCCGACTACTGCCGCTGCATTTTCCGCAGCCTGGCCCACCGCTGTGCCCAGATGCTCTCATCCTTGCGTGATTTCAGCGACCACCCGATAGAAGTCCTTCACGTAATAGGAGGCGGTTCCCGCAACGCCTACCTGATGCAGCAAATTTCCAACGCCGCCCGCATCCCGGTAATCTGCGGCCCGGTAGAAGGTACCGCGATGGGCAATGCCCTCCTCCAGGCCCGCGCCGCCGGGGTCCTTTCTGCGGGTATTCGGGAGGTTTGCGCGGCCTCTGCTGAGGTGCGGGAGTTTTTGCCGGGGGATTCGGAGATAGCGGTGGATTAGAAAATATTCTCCACCTTGCTTATACCGCTTTTCTCCAGATCTTCTGCGGTTGAGATGTTGTAATTCAGATTGAACATCTCGAATCTTATGTAAGGGGTGTCACCGATGTTTGCTAATCCTGCGTCATCGTCTATCTGACTTTTGCAGGATTTTGTACTAAAAAATCATAAACACTTAAAAATTAACCAATAAAGTATTTGAATTGTCGTTAGCATTTAGTACTTTTGTACTAATAAATACAGCGACATCCATGAAGACAGGCAGACCGGCTAAGGCCAATACGATATACAAAGTAAGCATCCACAACAATGGCGGACGGAAGTATGCTTCGACGCAACCATTCACCGTGGACGAGAACGGCAAGAAGCATTATTCCCACAAGCATTGGGGCATTGTAGATGACAATATGAAGTTCCATCCGAACTCGACATACTTTTACGCATCACTGGAAGATCGCCGAAAGCTCATCTTTCCTTCCGATTGGGACCTGTCCGAGATTGAGGCGCTATCTGGGACGGGGCATCGTGGTGTCATCGAGTATGACGGTGGCGACATCGACAGGATGTACGGTCCGACTTGGTTCCTGGACAATGTAGCCAAGGCGACTGGCCTTTCAGATGACCTCCAGAAAGTGTTCGGTGGCAATGCCGAGATGGCCCAGGACGTGCTCACGCTTGCCTATTTTTTGTTCCTTGACAGCCGAACATATTCGCATATAGAGAAGTGGCAGCGCATCGTGAAGACACCTTCCGTTCATACACTGACAAGCTCCAGTATAACCCGGCTCTCGCAAAGCATTACCGAGCAGAACCGAATGGACCTGTTCAGGCTGCGCGCCAAGCGGATGGGCAAGGACGAATATTGTGCGGTGGACTCCACCTCCATCTCCACATACGGGTTCCATCTTGTGGATATCCGATGGGGACATAACAAGGAGCATCTTCCGCTGAAACAGACACTTGAGGTTATCGTGTACTCGCTTACGTCACATATGCCAATCTATTATCTGGAGCTTCCAGGCAATATGCCCGACAGCAGGACGATAGAGATGATAGTCACCGAACTCGAGCACGTAGGGTTCAAGGATGTAATCCTCATTACCGACCGGGGGTATGAGTCAATGAAGAACCTTGAGGTCTATATTGCAAAGGGCCAGAAGGTTATAACCAGCGTCAAATGCGGCCAAGGTGAAGCATTGAAGGCCATCAAAGCGATAGATCTCTCCACAGGTGTGCCGGAGGGGATGGCTTTCTCGAAGGACACCAACCTGTTCTATAAGCAGTACAATCTTGACTATAAAGTGCAGGGCAACGGAGAACATATCATTGAAGCTGACCGCTTGAAACTCAATGTCTACTTTGATATCCACAAGCGGGCTGATGACCTTGCAAGGGTCCAGATGGCCATCACCACTCAGACTGAGGTCGTACAGGCTGTGTATGAGTCCGGCAAACCGGTGCCAAAAGAAGACCGGGAGATCTTCAGGAAGGAGAACAACTTCATGAAGA
>JBJEBP010000256.1:0-1867 GCA_051870135.1 Candidatus Cryptobacteroides sp.
CGATAATGACGCCGTTTGCTGCACGTGAACCGTAAAGTGCGGTTGCGGATGCGTCCTTGAGGACGGTCATGGACTCGATGTCTGAAGGTGCAATGGCGTTGATGTATCCGCTGTAAGGAACACCGTCAACAACCCAGAGTGGAGATGAGGATGCGTTCATTGAGCCGATACCGCGGATGAGAATGGTACCTCCGTCGCCTGGCTGGCCGCTATTGTTGATGACCTGCACTCCGGAAGAAAGTCCCTGAAGGGCCTGGGAAATGTTGGATGTAGGAATCCTTTCAAGTTCTTCTTTCTTGACAACGGAAGCGGATCCCGTAAAGGTTGATTTCTTTCCCTGACCATAGGCGATGACCATAGTCTCGTCTATGCTCATCACGTCCGGTTCGAGGACAATGTCAATTTTGGATGCGGTGGCAGGGACAACCTTGTCCTTGAAACCGAGGCACATTACATTTAGTTCAACGGTCTTTCCGGTTACAAAAATCTTGTACCCCCCCCTGTCGTCGGAAATGGCGAATTGTCCTGTTGATTTGTCGTGGACTGTCGCACCGACAATAGGAAGACCGTCTGCAGAGGACTTGATCGTTCCCGATATTTCCCTCTGCTGAGCGCTGGTAAACGGCGATGCGAGAACCAACGCAAGCAATCCTACGAAAAATTTTTTCATAATAGAATCGGTTTAATTAATAATTATTGGGTAATATGTGTTTCTTGTGAATGGTTATGGCCTTGTCTCCGGGAGGTCTCTTTTGCCCCAGATTTTTTCCATCTGCTCAAATCCCATCGGGTCATACTCCTTGAGATCCCAGTAATCGAAAGGATAATAGTCGTTTTTCCCCCAATATGCCTCGCAGATTTCAGAGAAATACTCGGTCACATTGTTCATTGCGTATGCCTTGCCGGTGATGTTGTACTGAGTAGGGGGCTCAGTTCGCCAGTCGAGGCAGTAAGGGGTGTCCGTGTACATTCCTGTGCTGTAGGCGTGATTGTATGCGTCAAGGAGTTCCTTGTTGTCATAGCCGTTTTCAATGGCGAGATCGTGGTAAAGATGGCAAAGTTCGTGGAGAACCATATATGGCTGGTTCTGTTTTGACCAGCTTACATAATTGGTGTAATTGGTTATTTCAACGCATTGATACTTTGCCTCCATCAGATTGTAATATTTCAGAAAGTCAAGATATGCATTGTACCATGCTGCGGATGTCTGAACACCTTCAATCGTAAGATTTTCTTCAAGCCAGATAGGATGCTCTTTCATCACAGTGAGAGCATATTCCGGAATCAGTTCATTGATCTCTTTAAGATTTTCCTCCATCAGTTTGAGGGCAGTTTGTGCAGCATCGGTTTTTTCAACATATGTCCGGATCTTGACTTGAAATCCTTCCATTTCAATAGTTGAGAATGTGTTTGTGGAAATCTGATTATCGTTTCCCGAACCTTCCGGAACAGGTGGAATGTACTCGGGGTCGTTCTTGCTACATGAGAAAAGGAAGAATGACAACCCGATAAGGGCTGTTGTGACAAAAAAGGAAAGTCTTTTATTCATATGCTTAAATTTAATCGTAGTCGAAGTGGTAGCCCTTGAGCGGCTCCTCAGGGAACACACTTGCGCACAAGTCATATAGCTTCGGATCATAGAACTTCAGCTGGTTCCTGTCCTTGAGATTGAAGGTGCCGATACCGTTGATGTTGGGAACGACGATGCTGCAGGCATTGAACCAGGCCTGGGCGCCTTCTGCAAAATACTCTGCGCTGTTGGTCATGGAATAGGAATTCTTCCAAAGCCCTTCCGATGCGGCACTTGCGAATGCGTCGGCAAGTCCTGTCTTGAAAGTCTGGTCTATGCGGCTGAGGGCGAAATCCA
>JBJEBP010000257.1:0-7229 GCA_051870135.1 Candidatus Cryptobacteroides sp.
GGGATTGCCGGAGTATGCCGGTACATGCTCGGGAAGTGAGCGGAAAGGGTGCCGTCCTAGGCGTTAAATCGATGGAAACGATTGATGCTGGCGGATACGGCACGGTGCACGTTGCTGCTGAAACAACGTGTACGTCGACTATGTGTGAATGTCATTGCCTTATCCATTTTGTTTTGAACGTGCAAATATACAAAATAATCTTGTGTGTCTGAAGGGAATCGAACCCTTGGCCACCGGAGCCACAACCCGGCGCTCTTCCATCTGAGCTACAGACACCATGTATTCCGGTGGAACCCCGAGGACTCGGACCTCGTTCTCGGGATTTAGCCTTGCTTTCATCAGGCTGCACCTCGGCAATCGATGCAAGCATCCCTTGCCCTCGGTTTGCACTGATGTTTCAGTCCCGCGCATAGACCATCTCTGCCAAGGCTCCATGGTACCCTCCGGAAGACTCGAACTTCCATTCGCAGCTTCGTAGGCCGCCGTCCTATCCATTGGACGAGGAGGGCTTTTCTTCATTCACCGCTGCAAAGGTAGAGAGTCTCTTCCGCAGCACGAAATCCCTGCAAGAATTGCAGGCCTCACTTTTTTGTCGACAAGTTCCTTATCAGCGGGTTTATCATTATAACCGAATAATTTCCGGATTTTTGGCAGTCACTGTAGTCATTGGCTCTTGATGTTGATCTTGGGTGACATCCTGGACCGGATGATGCAGGTTTCGCCAAGGGATTCCAGAATGCTGCCGGTGTCCTTGTAGGCATCCGGAGCCTCGTCCAGAGTTTCCGGGCTCACGCTCGTCGTATAAACTCCATGCATCTGTGAATGATATGTTTCCAGTGAGATGCTGCGTCTGGCCTCCGCACGAGACATCCGGCGGCCGGAACCATGGGGAGCTGAGAAGTTCCATTCCGGATTTGACTTTCCTTCACATATCGCAATACCGTCCCGCATGTTGAACGGAATGACCATCAATTCACCCGCATAGGAGCGTATTGCCCCTTTCCGGAGGATCATATCCCGAAAGTCCACGTAATTGTGGGTTGACTTGACATAGCCATCGATGCACGCCCCGTTGATTTTGTGCATTATCCTCGCTGCCTTCTCAAGCACAACTTTCCGGTTGAACTTTGCATAGGCCTGTGCAATCACCATGTCGGTCAGATAACCTTTCAGGTCTTCGCCGAACAGATAGCCGGGGAAATCAGGATTGCGCCGGGCTATTCGGTCCCATTTGTTGAAGACCTTCATCCCGAGGTGCCGGGAACCGGTATGCACAGTGAATGCGAAACGGCTGTCCCCCTCATCATACTCCATGAAGTGGTTACCTCCGCCGATGGAGCCGATTGACTTGTAGAACATGCCATTGTCCATGCCTATTGACCGCAGCCAATCATCAAGATCCCGCTCTCCGGTCAACCCGAGGTGATTGACTAGGCCGCAGGCGGATTGCACTGCGCTGTCAAACTCCTGGCGGAGGAACTTCAGGAATGGCTTCATCTCGAACTGGCGCTCCTTGTTGACATCCATTCCGGAAGGGACCTCTTTCCTCAGCCTGTGCTCGAAAAGGGCATAGTCCTTCTGCTCCAGGGGACGGTCGAAGAATTCAAGGTCAATGCCGCATCCGATATCGATACCCACGTGCTTGGGACTAACGCAGCTGGTGACGGGGCAAGTGAAGCCGATGACAATGTCCTTTCCCTGATGGACATCCGGCATCACGCGGACTTTGGCTTCGCGGAACAACGGATTTCCGAGAATGCCGCCAATGGTCTCCAACGCCTCCTTCTCCACATCCTTAGTATATATTATGCAGTCCTTGCAGTATTCGCCTTCAAGCGACAGGGCATTGCCGTTTATTGTTGTATTCATTGGTGATACCCGATTTATTGAAATTTTCTGACCTATGGCAGGCATTAGTGCTGCCGGCCATAGGACAACTTAACGAATCCGGCTTTCAGGACTTCAACTTTCCCTTGTAGATTGAATGCACACCGTAATCCTTCGAAATGCAGCATAGCTGCGGGGCGTTTTCGCACTCATCCAGGACCTCGAAGAATCCGTGTTCGTCCGGCTCGCAAAGTATGATATCCCCGTCATCGAAAGTGTCATCCTTGATGCAGTCTCCTATCCGGATGACATTCCTTTTGCGGATATAGCAGTTGAATTCGTCTTCGACAAGAGAAATGTTGTCAAGACTATGGTGCTTGCCCTTAACCTGTTGCCCCAACCAGTCCGCCACTCGTTCTCCCGGACCGATATGGCTGAGGATGAAGGTTTTCAAATCCTCAATACAGCCTCCGTCCACTTCGGTGAACCGGTAGACGGTGAGCCTTCTGCCCGTTATTGGGAGATTGAGCATTTTCTCGTCCGGAATGTCTCCGTAAATGTTGGCCTCCTCGACGACAGCCTTGAGCACGTCAATGGTGGAGATGGCGAGCCTGTCCACCAGGCTGACCACTTTTCCCCTCAGGGACTTGTCCACAAGGCAGTCATCAATGTAGTCGTTGACCGCATTCAATGGGAGGATTCCGAACTGCTTGATGTAGCGTATGCGTCCCGGCCTGCCCAGGAGGTTCTCGTCCAGAGTCAGCTTGTTTGTGGTCAGCAGATAGAGCTTGCGGCTGCTGTTATAGACTCCGTCAATCATCTTGAGCAATGTCTCCGGCTCGTCCTCGAATGTTTTCTCCGCCTCGTCAATCAGCACGGTGCACTCGAAGCACAGGGACTGGATGAATTCAATGAGATGGGGGACAGGCTTGGAAATCACGATAACTGGCAGGCCAATGCGGTTGCTGAGCAATTTGGCGGCGATGGTCTTGCCCGTACCCTTGAGACCATTGAATATGACACCGAGATTCTTGTTGGCCTTGATGAAAGTCTCTGAGAACCACGTTGTTATTACGCGGTCGAAAATGTCATCGCAGCCGAGGTCGTATATCTTGAAATCGAACTCGAATGTATCTGAGATCTTGCCGAGTCCCAATCTGCCGGTCTCCTGATCATGTACAATCTGGAATATGCCGCTGCCCGGCGACGAATAGATGGTCGAATACCCAGGAATCGGGTAATAGACTCCGCCATTGTTTATCCACTTCTGTTTTTCCATGTTATGTAGTTTTTAATTGTTCTTGTTGGGAGACTATCGCTTAATGTCCTCGGTATTATATACTGGCCTGCCGCCGAGTTCTTTCACCAAGTCAATGATTTTCAGCATTCCGGCGATGGAGTTGTCTGGCGCATCCGCAGAACGGAGCTCAGGGACTGTCCTGACCAGCAGGTCCAGGGCGGTGGAATTCTCATTGACCGCATTGATGTCAGAACCTTCGGAACGGAGCCAGCGTACTGTGTCCTCCGCAAAGTGGAATTCCGAATTGCCGGCGGACCTGACCTGGTCGCGGCATAGTGCGTACACCACCTGCCAGATTGCGTCTTTCTTTCTGGTGCCGAAGCTGAACAACAGCCGCATTTTCCTGACAGTGTCATCCCAATCTCTTGACTGATAGATGTTGCCCGGGAAATCGCAGTCCTGCAGAAAGGCTCTCATCAATGCATTCCGCTGCTCGGGCCGGCTTGTCTCATTGATTTTGGACAGGGCGATTCCCCTCAGGCGGATCATCTCATCGCAGGTTGAATTGACAATGGCCTGCCTGTATTCCTTGACCTCCCGGATGTCTTCCGGCCTTTCCCCGTATTCCTGTCTTGTGAGGGTATAGGACTCCAGCTCAACGTCTTTGCCGGTAATATAGTCCTTGCCTATACCGTATTCCGAGGTGTCCAGCTTGAATCCGCATTTCTGCGCGACACGGCGGGAAGAGTTGTTTGCCGGGACAAGAAAGATTATCAGCCTGTCGGCTCCAACATTGTCAAAGAGATGCCGTTTGAGGGCATTGACGGCTTCCGGCATATATCCTTTCCCTCTCATATCCGCACGGAGGAAGTATGCGAATGTGTAGGTCAGGTGCTCGGAGCCGCATCCTGTCCCGCTCTTGCTTTCGGTCAGGATTGCAAGCCCGATTATTTCTTCCTGCTTTTCAATCAGGGCCAGCCCATAGGCTAACCCGGACCGGATTCTCCTGCGTACGAAGCCCTCCGCCTCGGAGGAGGATCCCATCGGCCGGAATCCTGTCCTGGCCGCAGTCTCGAAGTCGCTCATCAGCCCGTATATGTCAGGGATGTCAGTTTCCCTCAGCGGCCTCAATACGAGATGTTCGGTAGTTATCATTTCTTTTTCCATTGTTTGCCATTGCTTATGATATTATACTCGAATTATTTCCGGATATTTCCTTGGAAGGAAGAAATAATTTGCAATGCTGGCAGTATAATAATATGAACCCGGTTTTAACATGAAGCCGGAGAAGAGCACGATAGATATAATAAATCAAATAAGAATGGAAAAGCCTGAATATGTAACGTATGTGGAGTCCGGCAAGATGGAAATCAGAATTGATTCCCCGGTTCCTTGCCGCCAGACTTTGGCTCTGGGTGCGGTCAATGGTATGGCAGGCCGCAGGTTTCTCGTTGAGAAGGACGGTGAGATGGTTATGACAGACTATGCCAGGCGCAGGGCTGAGGCAGCAAGGGAGGCATTGCTCAGTGAGGTAAAGTTTTTTGTCGACCGGATTGACAACTTGAAAGGTCTGGTCAAAGATTATGAGGAGTTCTTGCCTGATGCGGAAAAGCGCATAAAGGAAGCGCAGATATATAACTATCTCTTCCACAAATATTTCCCTGAAGTTCGTGATGCTTTTCCGCCCATATCCCTCAGCTTCGCCAAGTACATCATTTCGTCATGCCCGGCTTGACCGGGCATCTCGCCTGCAAATAAATGGAGCAGACAGTTTCTGCTTTTACGAAAAAAGACTATATTTGCGGTAAGAGAACTGCCCGTGAAAGTCCTTTTATAAGGAAAGATACTCTGGGATCAATGCATTATCATTTAATATTGAGATTGTTGCATATAACCATTTTAAAATAGTTTTCCGCTCCTTCACGGGCTTGGTGAGGAGATTACAGAACCCTGCTTGCTGAGGATTTATTCCTTGGCCATCGATTAAGAACGAGAGTGGGCAGTTCTCTTTTTTTATGATTAAGCAATTTGAAGACCTGGCCGCGTTCGCGACTGACGATAGAATCATACGCCTCGTTGCCAAAGAGCGGGCGAAGTATACTGCCAAGAACGGTGGAAGTCCCAATCCGTTCGCTTCTGATGTGTTGTATGGTCAAATCAAGGCGATGACTCCGCCTCACAGGCTCTGGAATAATCCGGGACGTGGCAAGTTGCCGCAAAGATGCGACCACGGTCTTGCCCGCTGGACATGCAGAAAGAAACGTGCGACTGCCCGCATATATCGTTCCATTCTCAAATATCGGCACAGGATACCTGATGAGCCGTGGGTTGTCAATCTCAATGACTTCATTCGTGAAATCCAGGAGAGCCTGTCTGTCAATGGCAGCCTGAAAATTGAAACGCCCCGCATTCTTGCAAAATTCAAGGAGCGGGATGCGGAGACCGGTGACTTCATCTATCGCCCGATTTGCAAGTACTCCGATTTGAAGACCAAAATTATACTTGCCCTGGCATACCAGTATATCCTGGCCAAGTTTGACAGGTACTTTCATGAATACATGCTGTTCATGCGTGCTCCGAGACGCGCTGGTGCCAAGGAATACATTGTCCCCAAGTTCCTGGATGCCATTGACTTGGTTTCCCAATACAGGAAAAGGAATGGCTTTCAGAACATCTATGTCGGGGAGTGTGATATCCAGAAATTCTATGATATCTTCAACCATGATGTAATTCTGGATGCATTTGAAGATTTGTTCGAGGAAGCAAAACGCAATGAAGGGGCAAGTGACGCGGATTTCAATGTTCTCCGCAATGTCCTCCGTTCATATCTGTCCTCTTTCAACTATCCTGAACACGTCTTGGGCAAGAATGGGGACAATGAATTCTGGAAGGGCGAAATCAGACGCAGGAAGAATGACAAATGTGCGGATCCTGTTTGCCGTTTCAAGTGGGTAAAGGAGGAGGCTTTTGTGTCGTCTGGATGTTACACTGAAGATGAATTCAGGGAGGCAAGAGATGCAGGGAAGTTGGGTATTCCCCAGGGTGGGGCGCTTTCCGGCATTATTGTCAATGTCGTGATGCGTATGGCGGACAAGCCGATTGTCATTCCAGATGACCCGGAGCGGCTTTTCATCCGCTATTGCGATGACATTCTGCTGATGCATACGGATCGCGATAAATGCGTGGACTATCTGGAAAAATACTACCGGCAGCTTATCAATTACAAGTTGATTCCTCATCCGCGCAAAGATGTCTCGGACTTCAAGTCCGGTGCCAGGACCAAATCTGGTTTCTGGCATTGCAAATCCAAGAATGTATATCTATGGGGGTCCGGCGAGGGGAGTGCGTCCGACTGGGTAGCGTTTGTAGGCTACGAGATGCGCCGTACCGGGGAAATCAGGGTGCGAAAAGACAAGATTGACGCTGAATTCAAGCGCATTGCCAAACGATATTACGACATAATCTATTCAAGGTCAGTTACATCCGGAGAAGAATTGTCAGAAGTACAGCAGGAGAAGCTGATGCAGCGTATGGATGATTTGTCAGCCCATATTCTAGATTATGAAAAGGCCGGGAACAATGTTTTCACACGTTCCCAGGCTCGCCGTCTTGACAAATATCTATACCGGAAATCACTCCAGGCGGCCAAGAGAATCGGTATTTCCCACAGCGAGGATGCTGCCAGGCAAAGGACAACTTATAGAAGCCGGCTTTCATGACTTCTGCCGTAATCATTTTAATTAGCCTACATCCACGCTGTCAATCCGTATCTGGAATTTTCCAGCCGGCGCATCAACGTCCACGATATCACCGGCTTTCCTGCCCATCAGGGCAATGCCGATAGGGGAGTTGCATGAGAGCTTGCCCTGCTCAAGATTCATTTCGTGATGGCTGACAATGGTGTATGTCATTGTCCTGTTGGTGCCTAGATGGGTGAATGCAACCTTGCTCAACAGGGATATACGGTCCTTCGGCAATGCGTTCCTGTCAATGATTCTGGAGTGCTGGAGTACTTTCTGCAGGAAGCGGATGCGGCTGATGGCCTTGCCCTGGGCCCTTCTGGCGGCCCTGTATTCAAAATTCTCGCTAAGGTCGCCCTGCGCCCTGGCCTCGGACAATTCATCCTTGATGCGCGGATATTCCACATTGATGAGATTGTTGA
>JBJEBP010000258.1:0-7217 GCA_051870135.1 Candidatus Cryptobacteroides sp.
GAGTATCACGCCTGTGAATCTCGACAGTACCGTTCTGGAGGTCACGTGCACCCATAGCGAGCCTTACCGGAACGCCCTTGAGTTCCCACTCGGCGAACTTGAAGCCCGGACGGAGAGTGTCACGGTCATCAATCTTAACACTATGACCGGCAGCCTCCAGGGCCGATTTGACCTCGTTCATCTTTGCAAGCACTGCAGAATGTTCCTCGTCTGTCCTGTAAATCGGAACCATTACCACCTCAATCGGTGCGAGAGCCGGAGGGAGAACAAGTCCGTTGTCATCGCCGTGAGCCATCACGAGAGCGCCCATAAGACGTGTGGAAACGCCCCAGGAAGTGGCCCAGACATACTGGAGCTTGCCTTCCTTGTCAGCATACTGCACATCGAAAGACTTCGCGAAGTTCTGGCCGAGGAAATGGGAGGTACCTGCCTGGAGAGCCTTTCCGTCCTGCATCATTGCCTCGATGGTCAATGTGTCAAGCGCACCTGCGAACCTCTCATTCGGGCTCTTGTGTCCGACGATAACCGGCATTGCCATGTAATTGCGGGCGAAATCGGCATAAAGGTCAACGATAGTCTTTGCCTCTTCCTGAGCCTCTTGGGATGTGGCGTGGGCGGTGTGACCCTCCTGCCAGAGAAATTCCGCAGTGCGGAGGAAGAGCCTTGTGCGCATCTCCCAGCGGACAACATTGGCCCACTGGTTGCACATGATAGGAAGATCCCTCCAGGACTTGATCCAATTCTTGTATGTGCTCCAGATGATGGTCTCGGAAGTAGGCCTGACAATAAGTTCCTCCTCAAGCTTGGAAGCCGGATCAACCACTACCCCATTGCCCTCAGGATCATTCATAAGCCTGTGGTGGGTCACCACGGCACACTCCTTGGCGAATCCTGCCACGTGCTCGGCCTCGCGGCTGAAGAATGATTTAGGTATGAAAAGAGGGAAATATGCGTTCTGGGCGCCTGTCTCCTTGAACTTGGCGTCAAGTATCCTCTGCATCTTCTCCCATATTGCGTATCCGTACGGTTTGATGACCATACATCCCCTTACCGGGGACTGCTCCGCAAGTTCTGCCTTGACCACGAGGTCATTGTACCATTGGGAATAGTTCTCGGAGCGTTTGGTAATCTGATCAGCCATCTTGCAACAAAGTGTTTTTGTTTATTAATGATAAAATTCCTATATTGCGTATAATATTCGTAATATTGCGCAGATTATGCGGGTACGAAACTTGCAAGACCCGTACTGGTGCATAACCGAAATGCAAAGATACAAATTAATTGTAATTAGGAGGGCCTATTATGAAGAAAACTGACATCCTGAATGCTTTGGGACTCCTGCTGGCCGTAACATCTTGTGGCTCAGCATCCCAATATGCTTCCAACCAGCAGTACCAGGACGGCTTCTACAGCAGACCGTCCGTGACTGAAACCAGAACCGCCACTTTGGCGTCCCGTTCGAAAGTCGATGAACTAGTAGAAGAGACAAAGAACTCCCAGATATTCCTCAAGGCTGGGGAAACCGACACTCTCTATGTCCCGGAGAATATGTCCACCACATTGAAATTCAACAAGGACGAGGGACTTACATCCGTGACCGTGACCAATGCTCCGGCTGCTTCACTCTATCCGGACAACTGGTACTGGTCCAATTATCATTGGAATACCTGGACCAGGCCATATTACAGCTCGTGGTACTGGGGCGCGAACCCTTGGTACTATTCAAGCATGTACTGGGACCATTGGTACTGGGATTCCTGGTATTATGACCCTTGGTACTGGGGACGTCCCGGCTATTACTGGAGCTGGTACTATGACCCGTGGTATCACTGGTATCACGACCCGTGGTATTATCACCATCATTATTATTCCTGCTACGACCCTTGCTGGGATCACGGCTGGTACGGCGGCGGCAACAGGCAATATGTCAACCGCGGCCTGACATCAGGCAGTGCAACCAGGGACGGAATGGGAGTAGCATCCACCTCTGTCAGAAGGACTACGGCAGGTACCGTCACAAGGACGGGAAGCAGTACTGCCACGAGGGGGGCCGGCTCATCTTATTCCTCAGCTACAAGGGTAAGCCGCACAACAGCTGCAACAAGAGGCCAGGGCACATTGTCGCCGGGCCGGGCAGTCACAAGAAGCTCCGCCTCAAGTACAACGGCTACACGTCCTGCAGGAGCCACGGTTGCACGGCCGGCAGGCAGTTCAGCCACCCGCCAGGGAAGCCTGGCATCGGGCACAGCCAGGACAAGCACTCCGTCCAGGACAACCCCGTCCAGTTCATATAGCAGGCCGGCAACCAGCTCGTTGCCTGCGTCACGCAGACCTGCATCGGCCACAACCGGCAACAGGAGCAGCGGAAGTTCCTACTCCGGCTCCACAAGCCAGTCCTACAGGAGTTCCTCATCATCCTACAGGCCGGGCTCGTCCTACAGTTCCGGATCTTCCTACGGATCATCGAGCAGTTCCTCTTATAACAGAAGTTCCAGCAGCAGTTCGTCATCCTACCGCAGTTCCGGCAGCAGTTCTTCTTACAGCAGAAGTTCTTCCAGCTCGTCCTACGGCGGAAGCAGCAGGAGCAGCGGCGGTTCTTACAGCGGAGGAACCAGCAGGAGCAGTGGCGGCAGCTCATCATCCAGACGATAGCTTAACCGAACATATTGACATTCAATGAAAATGAAAAAGATTACGACAATGATACTGTCCGTGGCGGCATTGGGCGCGGCGTGGAATTCAAACGGACAGACGGTCGGGGACGCATTGCGTTTCAGCGACCAGAACTATTACGGAACAGCACGTTCCATTGCGATGGGCAATGCTTTCACCGCCCTTGGAGGAGACCTCGGTTCGGTGAATATCAACCCTGCCGGCTCGGCCGTGAACAGTTTCTCCCAGGTTACCATTACTCCGGGAGTTTCCATTTCCGGGAGCAGGGCACAATATCTTGGAGAGCCGTCCCTCACCAGTCAATATGGACCGGCATACAAGAACAGCAGCACGAAATTCACCGTCCCGAATGTCGGAGTAATGATTAACTACGACACAAGGAGGAGAAGCGGGCTGAAGAATGTGACATTCGGGTTCGTGGCTAACGGTTCCTCCAACTTCCTTGACAATGTTTCTGCTGCAGGAAGAAACGGAGAGACCACTTTCGCCGGTTCACTGGCGGCCGGTGCAACGGGGCTCCCTGCAAGCGGACTTGATTCCGGATCATCCGCATACGACTATTATAATTGGCTTTCAGTCGTTGGACTCCAGTCCAGAATGTTTTTCCCGTTTGCGGACAAGAATGATGAATATGCAGGAGTGACCGAGTCAATCTACGAATCAACAGACGGAAATGGCAACAAGCTTTACGACATAAGGCTCAGCGATGTCCTTGACCAGAGATACGGACGCGTTTCAAGCGGAAGCAAGTATGATATGGTCTTCAATCTCGGATTCAACGTATCCGACAGATTCTTCGTAGGAGCAAATCTCGGAATCATTTCCTGGGACTACAATATGGACCAGTATTTCAAGGAATCCGCAGTGGACCCGTCCAATTTCGGGATAACGTTCAGCGACGGCAGAACCGCCTTTTTTGACGGTCTCCGCTACAGATATTCCTACGATGCCATCGGCTCAGGAGTCTATGGTAAAATCGGAGTAATCGTTGTTCCCGTCCCGGGCCTCCGCGTCGGCGCCGCAATACAGACTCCTACCTCCACCAGGATAAAGGAGCATTGGCAGCACGCCGGTGACACCTATTTCACTGATTCATATTTCAATGCCAGTGCACAGTCACCTCGCGGGGAATACACCTACAAACTTGTCTCCCCGTATAGGTTCAATATCGGAGCAGCATACACCTTCGGTTCAATCGGCCTTATCAGCGCAGACTACGAGATGTGTGACTACAGTTCAATGCGCTTCAAGGAGGTTGATACCAATGACAACAGCGCGTTCGAGGACACAAATGACCAGATTGCAGCCTATACCGGAGCCTCACACATGCTTAGAATCGGAACCGAAATCAAGCCTGCAAACGGATTCTCTGTGAGGGCTGGATACAACCTCACCACTTCAGGAGAGCGCTACTATGATGATTTCGGGAAAAAGAAGACACCTGATGCTAACAGGCACGCGGTTTCCGCCGGTTTTGGATTCAGTTCTACCGGTTCATTCTTCGCAGACCTTGCAGTCAGGGGCAATTTCCTTGCAAAGGAATATATTTATCCGTATGATGACTACATCTTCGACGGAGCAGGAAATCCTGCCAGCCTGACCCCGGAAATCCTCAACAAGAGAAGCCTCTGGGATGTGGTCTTGACGATAGGATTCCGGTTCTAGATTCCGGCCTGCTTCAGATAGACAATCGAATCCGGGCCTTCATTGAAAAGAAGGTCAATAATTGAAAGATCAGACTTGAAGCCATACTTCGCAGCGAAAACCTGCCAGTATGGCTTTGGTGTTTTCATGATTGAAGGTCGCTTGGGATGCACCAGCCCCCGGAGGTCTCTTATGCCCGGAGAAGTTTCCCCGGCACGTTCGTATTCATTGGTAAAATCAATGTCAGCGGATATGCCAATCTTCCCGAGAAAATAACGTATCAGGCTGAGATTCAAGTCAAAAAGCCTCTCAGGACGGGACTCCAGAATATCGAAAAGGCTATCCCTGTAATACTCGAAATAAGGCGAGGATTCGTACGCGGAGACAATGGCTCTCTCCATCCTTGTGAGCCAGTCCTTTGACCAGTCCACCCTGATTTCCCTGATTGGAAGCGAACTGGTACCGCCCTCGTGGACAACCGGCAAAGTCAGGCTCTCCACTCCCCCGGCGGCATAGATGCGGCATCTGTTGCGATATGACTGCTTCTGGTAGTTCTCGCAGGCCTCAATCCTCAGATGCGCAGGTACCAAAGAAACTACCCTGCCGTATGACAGGGTAAATTCTTCAGCTATTGCTGCAAAATATGAAACGGGAGGCATGAATGCCGTTTCAAGCAGTATCATAATTATTAGTCAATGTCTCCTTTCTCTCCAGGATTGTTGGCCTTGATAATGCCCCTCTTGGAAGAACGTATGAAGTTGAGAATGGTAGCCTTCTCCTCTGAATCCGGGAAACCTGCCTCAACCTTGGCACAACCGTCAGTGATGTTGTAGCCCTGGAAATAGATGGTATCGTAAATATCCTTGATATTCCTGACAACGTCGGCGGAGAAACCCCTTCTGCGAAGTCCGACAATGTTTACGCCTGCATAGCAGATCGGGTCCCTGCCACAGAGAGCGTATGGAGGGATGTCCTTGTTGATCTTGGACATTCCGCCGACCATAGCGTGACAGCCAATCTTGGTGAACTGGTGGGCCTTTGCACCACCGCCGATAATGGCCCAGTCTGCAACCTCGGTTTCACCGGCAATGCCGACATAGCTGACGAGGATACAGTGGTTACCTACTGTACAGTCGTGTGCGATATGCACGTAAGACATTATCAATGTGTTGCTTCCAACCTTGGTAATGCCCTTGCCGCTGGCCTTGGTACCCCTGTTGATGGTTACGCATTCGCGGATGGTCACATTGTCACCAATCTCAACGTAGGTAATTTCCCCGTCGAACTTGAGGTCCTGGGGTACAGCTCCGAGAACGGCTCCCGGGAACACCTCGCAGTTCTTGCCCATCTTGACATAAGGATAGATTACCGCATGTGGATGTATCTTGCATCCGTCACCGATTTCAACATTTTCGTCAATGAATGCGTATGGCCCAACCTCGACATTGTCTCCGAGAATTGCCTTTGGGCTGACGGTTGCAAGTGGATGTATCTTATTCATAATTAAAGAGTTTATTTGGTCGCGCCAATGGCCTTCCTGATGGCCTTGGCAACATTGGTATTAATTCCGTGTCCTGGCTTGTACCCCGTGATGCGGGCCTTGAGATAACCTCCGGCCAACCGGAAGTCGCCTATCATATCGAGAAGTTTGTGCCGTCCGCACTCGTTCGGGAAACGGAGTTCGAGATTGTTGAGATACCCGCTTTCATTCACTTTGAGCTTAGGCATATTGAAGAGCGCAGCCATCCTTTCGAGCTGCTCGTCGCTGACCGGATGCTCTACAATGACAATGGCATTGTCCACATCCCCGCCCTTGATAAGGTTGTTGGCGAAAAGATACTCGATTTCGTGGAAGAAGACAAATGTCCTGCAGGTTCCAATCTCGGCCGCATAGTCCCTGGACGGGTCCCACTCGGCGGTCTGCACACCGAGAACTCTTGAATTGAAGTCCACGGTAAGGCCGTAGGAGAGATCGCCGGCAGGCTCAACCTTGACCCAGGAGCCTGTCTTCTCATCTTTTATCTCGATTTCCTTGTCTATTGTAATGTACTGACGTTCAGCATTTTGCTCAACAGTTCCAACTTTAGCGAATGCCTTCACGTAATAGGATGCGCTGCCGTCCAGAATCGGGACCTCGACATTGTCAATCTCCACGATTGCATTGTCAATGCCCATTCCTGTAAGTGCCGACAGGAGATGCTCAACTGTTGAAACCGACGCTTCACCGCAGGAAAGAAGTGTGCACCTTGCAGTGTTCGTAACGTTCTCCGCTACTGCGTCAATATATGCTTCAGGGCCAATGTCGGTCCGGAGGAACCTTACCCCTGTATTCTCGGGAGCGGGGCGGACTGTCATCTGTGCCACCCTTCCCGTATGAAGTCCCTTGCCGCTGAACGCGCAGGACTCCGCTAATGTGCGTTGTTTCATAAAAACTTCAATAATTCTGGCCGGCAAAGATAGGCATTTTTTGCGTGCTATACAACTGCCGGACAAAGCAACATCCGTACAGGACAATTACTTGGACTCTCCCTGCTGCTTGAATACGGCGTAACTGCGCATGTAAGTCTTCACCGGAAGCGCAGGAGAACCGAGGAGAACCTGTCCGGATTTCCGGATATTGCCGATAATGCCGGCCTGGGCGCCGATGGTGGTGTTGTCGGCAATTGTCAAGTGACCTGCGATGCCCACCTGACCAGCCAGGATGCAGTTCTTTCCTATCTTTGTGGACCCGGCAATGCCGCATTGCGCAGCCATTACGGTGTTGTCACCAATCTGTACATTATGGGCAATCTGGCAGAGATTGTCAATCTTGACTCCGTTTCCGATGATTGTGGATTCCATCTCCGCCCTGTCTATGGTCGTGCATGCGCCGATTTCCACATTGTTGCCTATGATGACAT
>JBJEBP010000259.1:0-7198 GCA_051870135.1 Candidatus Cryptobacteroides sp.
GATGAAGAGTAACAAATTCTTTAAAACTTTTTAATAAATAATTTGCAGATTGAAATATTTGGAGTATATTTGCACCGCAAAAGGATAAAACGTTAAAGAATTTTTTAAATCGATTCCCCGAAAGGGGCACATAACCAACTGGTATAAAAACCTGTTATAGGTAACACTCAACTAATAAGACAACAATAAGGGCTGGCGCGATGTCAGCCCTTATTGTTTGTTGATTATTTAACTATTTTTACTTACATTTGTGAGTTGTAAATAATAATTGTTTCTCATTATGAATGAAGAATTGAATCCTGACGTACAAAATGCGCCAGATGTACTTGAAAGTCCTGTCGCCGTAGAGGCGGAGGCGGAAATGCCGAACTATTCGGAAATGTCACTTGCTGAGCTTTCACAGCTCTTCGAGGAGCTCGCTGCAAGCGAAGACAGGATGAAGAAATCCAAGGAAGCGGATGCCATCAAGGCTGCATTCTACAAGAGACTCGCCAAGGAGCGGTCTGCAGCTATGGGAGTTGATGCCGGCGAAGTCATTGTCCCTGAGGATAATGAGGAAGCTGCCGAGGAGAAGGCTCCGGAAGACGGGGATGCCCGGCCACAGGCAGGGGAGAGTTCTGAAGAACTGAACCCGTTCGCAGTCCTTGAAAACGGCTTCAAGGCCATTTATGCCAGATACAAGAAGGAGCGTGCGGAGTACAACCGCAAGCAGGAGGCCGAGAGGGAGGAGAATCTTGCCAAGAAACAGGCCGTGATTGAAGACCTGAAGGCCCTCGTTGAGAATCAGGAGGATCTGGGCACAGCTTTCCCTGCATTCCGTGAGCTTCAGGCAAGATGGCGCGCCGTGGGACCGGTTCCAGTCCAGAATTTCAGGAACTTGAATGACACTTACCAGTTCTATGTAGAGCAATTCTACGATAAAGTTCAGATTAACAGGGATTTGCGTGATCTTGACTTCAAGAAGAACCTCGAGGCCAAGGAAGAGTTCTGCCAGATGGCTGAGAAACTGTCGGAGAACGAGGACGTTGTCGATGCCTTCAAGGAACTCCAGAAACTTCACGAACAGTGGAAAGAGTTCGGGCCAGTCGCCAAGGAATACAGGGATATGATTTGGGACAGGTTCAAGGCTGCCACCTACGTAATCAACAAGAAATACCAGGCCTATTTTGAGGCCCAGAAGGAGAAGCAGGGTGAGAATCTCGCCGCAAAGACTGCTCTATGCGAGAAGGTGGAAGCTATTGCAGACAAGGCTGACATTTCCGGCTCGAATGAGTGGAATGCGCTCTCAAAGGCCATTGAGGATATCCAGAAGGAGTGGAAGACAATCGGTTTTGCCTCAAGGAAGGAGAACCAGAAGATTTATGACCGCTTCCGTGCCGCCTGCGACAAGTTCTTTGAGCGCAAGCGTGAGTTCTATGTGCAGTTCAAGGACAATATGAACTCCAATCTGGAGAAGAAGATGGCCATCATTGAGGAGGCCGAGAAACTTAAGGACAGCACCGAGTGGAAGAAGACCACGGACCGCCTGATCAACCTCCAGAATCAATGGAAGGAAATCGGGGCTGTGCCTCGCAAGAAGTCCGAGATGCTCTGGAAGAGGTTCCGTGCTGCCTGCGACGCATTCTTTGCCGAGAGGGACAAGCATTCTTCAGAGAACAACTATTCAGCCAACCTGAAGGCCAAGAAGGCTCTCATTGAGGAAATCAATGCTTATGTTCCAACAGAGGAAATGCCGGAGCAGGAGGCCCGCAGGGCATTTGCCGAGAGATGGCAGGCAATCGGTTTCGTTCCTTTCAAGGAGAAGGACAAAATCCAGGCAGCCTACAATGAGGCAATGAAGGCCAAGTTCGGCTCCGCAGCACGTGGAGGTCGCCAGGCTTCACGCGGAGGTAATCCTGTCAGGTCCGAGAAGGACAGGCTCATTGCCAAGTACAACAAGCTCCAGCAGGATATCGACACCTACGAGAACAATATCGGATTCTTCGCAATGTCCAAGAACTCACAGCCTCTCATCCAGCAGATGCAGGAAAGGATCGAGGCCGCCAAGGCTGAACTCAAAGACCTTGAAAACCAGATTCATACATTAGAGGAGACAGAGGAATAAGATGGACAAGAATACTATCACAGGATTCGTACTGATCGGACTGATTCTTTTCGGTTTTACCTGGTACCAGTCAAAGCAGTATGACAAGCAGATGGCATATCAGGCCCAGCTGGATTCCATTGCAAGAGTGGAAAGGGCGGCGGAGATTGCTGCCCAGGCATTGACAGACTCATTGGAGAACACCCTGAAGAGCGAGGCAGTTCTCCAGGATTCTACGGTGCGGACTGCCATCTCCATCTACAAGGATTCGCTTCTCAATGTCGCATCACTGGGCGAGGAGAAAATCATCACGATTTCCAATGACAAGATTGAGGTGGCATTTACCACCAAGGGAGCCCAGCCATATTCAGCAAGAGTCAAGGATTACACCAACTACGACAGCACCGACCTGTATATATTCCGTCCCGGCGCAAGTGAGATGGGAATCGGAATCTATGCCGGAGAGACCATCAATACCAAGAACTTCTACTTCAACGTGGAAGAGGTTACCGACAGTTCCGTAGCCTTCAGCCTGCCATTTGCCGGCGGGGGACATATTGTTCAGAGATATGCCCTTGCAGAAAGTTCCTATATGATGACCAATACATTGACATTCAATGGAATGGATAAGGTCATTCCAAGGAATGCCACATATTGCGACTTCGAATGGGAAGTAACTGTTCCGAGAATGGAGAAGGGCTACAAGAACGAGATGCAGTACTCGAAGGTGGACTACTATTACGACGGGGAGAAGAAGCCTGAGGAAATTGGCCGCGGAAGGAATTCGTCCAAGAGGATTGAGAACAACCTGGAGTGGTTTGCCTTCCAGCAGCAGTTCTTCTCTGCCATTGTCCGTCCGGACAACAAGTTCTCTTCAGGTCAGCTTTCCGTGCAGTTCCATCCCGAGGATGACGGGGAAAGAAACCTCATGGACTGCGCCGCAAAGATGAGGAACGGATTCCAGATTTCCGATAACGTGGTGATGGTCAAGGAGTTTTATCTCGGGCCAAACCATTACCAGACTCTCAAGACATACGGCCAGAAGTATGAGAAGATAATCCCGCTTGGAGGCTGGCTCGTTGGCTGGTTCACCAAGTTCGTGATTATCCCGCTCTTCAACTTCCTGCACAAGGGAATTTCCAACTTCGGTATCATCATACTGCTGATGACATTGTTCATCAAGATTGTGGTGCTTCCGTTCTCATACAAGTCATACTCTTCCAGCGCGAAGATGCAGGCCATCAAGCCTGAGATTGACAAGCTCAATGAGAAATATCCGAAGGAGGAGGATGCCCTCAAGAAGCAGCAGGCGATGATGGATATCTACAAGCGGGCGGGAATCAATCCTATGGGAGGCTGCCTCCCGATGTTGCTCCAGTTCCCTATACTCTGGGCAATGTTCCGGTTCTTCCCTGCCTCCATCGAGCTCCGCCAGCAGTCCTTCCTATGGGCTGATGACCTCAGCGCATACGACTCCATCATTGATTTCGGCACCAGGATTCCGCTTCTTGGAGACCACATCTCCCTGTTTGCACTCCTGATGGCACTCTCGATGTTCTTCTACTCGAAGATTTCTATGCAGGGCCAGATGTCCGGCAACGATCCGAACACTGCTTCAATGAGGTTCATGAGCGTCTATATGATGCCTATAATGATGTTCTTCATCTGTAACAGCCTGTCATCCGGATTGAGCTACTACTATCTGCTCTCCAACCTCATTACAATGCTGGAGACCTTCATTATCAAGAAGTTCTTCGTCAAACCGGAAGTCATCCTGGCCAAGCTGAAGGCTTCTGAAGGCAAGGCACAGCCGAAGAGCAAATGGCAGAAGAGGCTTGAAGAAGCACAGAAAATGCAGCAGCAGATGCTGAAGGAACAAAACAAGAAAGCGAGAAGATAATGTCAATTGCTTCTGAAATCAACAGATTTAAAACCGAACTGCCACAAGGAGTCAATCTTGTGGCAGTTTCCAAATTTCATCCTGCCAGGGCTGTTTTGGAGGCCTACAATGCAGGACAGCGTATTTTCGGGGAAAGCCGTCCCCAGGAATTTGCAGCAAAATGCAAGGAACTGCCGGAGGATATCCAATGGCATTTCATCGGTCATCTCCAGACCAACAAACTGAAGCTGGTCCTGCCCTATGTGTCAATGGTTCAATCGATTGACTCGCTTCATCTGCTTGAGGCCGTCAATGCTTGGGCAGTGAAAGAGGAGAAAAAAATCAATATTCTCCTGGAGTTCCATCTTGGGGCGGAAGAGACAAAGCAGGGATTCACCGGAGATGAAATCGAGGCTGTTCTTGACAATGCCGGAGAGTACGCCGGTGTATGTTTCCGAGGACTTATGGGAATGGCAACCAACACTGATGACGATAATGTCATAAGGTCTGATTTCCAGAGGATTGCCTCATTGCGAAACCATCTTCGCGATCAGCATCCCGAGCTTCCGGAGTTTACGGAACTATCGATAGGAATGTCCGAGGACTACAGGATTGCATTGGATTTCAATCCTACTTACGTCCGGATCGGCACTGCCATTTTCGGCCCCCGGGTTTATTGACTTTGATAAATAGTCCGGCTCAACCTTTTTTGAGTTCGGATATCATTGCATCCGCAACAGCTTCGGAGGCTCCTCTGCCACCAAGCGAGTTGCGGATTTCTTCATATCCGGAGAGCATTGTTGTGCGATATTCATTGTCCTCAATAAGTCGCCTGACCTCATTGACGACATTGTCAGCGGTGAAGAAGTCCTGGATAAGCTCACGGAAGCAGGTCCTGCCTAGAATCAGATTGCCAAGGCTGATGAAATTGATTTTGATTATCTGCTTTGCAATGGCGAAATTGATTCGGAATCCCTTGTATGCCACTACCTGGGGCGTGCCTATCAGGGCAGTTTCAAGTGATGCCGTCCCGGAATTGACCACAGCCGCCAATGAATGGCGTATGACTGCATAACTCTGGTTGAATACTACCTTGAGATAGTCCTCGCGACCCTTTGTCCACTTGCTGTAATCTTCCGGTGAACGTGCAGGTGCAGCTGCTATAATAAATTGATAATCTGCATATTCCGGAATCTGCCTGAGCTTGTCTGCAAATTCGGCGAATGTCGGCATCATCGACGATATTTCACCGTTCCTCGAACCGGCCAGAAGTGCAATTGAAGGTCTGTCCTGCAGGGCGTTGGCCTTCAGGAATTCATCCCGTCCCTGCTTCATCATCGGGGAATTGTCCACGGCATCGAGGAGGGGATTGCCCTTGTAGATGAAATCCACGTCCTTGCCAGTAAAATATGGTATTTCAAACGGAAAGACAATGAAGAGCTTGTCCACGTAGGCCTTGATTTTCTTGACCCGGCTCTCACGTGAGGCCCAGACTTTGGGGGCAATGTAATAGAACACCTTGAACCCCTGCTTATGGGCAAATTCGGCCACCCTGAAATTGAAGCCCGGATAGTCAATGAGAATCACTACGTCCGGTTTCCATTCAAGAATGTCGCTGAAGCATCTCTTGAAACGGCTGGCGTATGCCCTGGCCTTGAAAAGGACCTGTATGAAGCCAATCACAGCACCGTCCTTGTAGTCCTGGACAAGACCATCTCCGCTCTGGTGTGCCTTGTAAACCTCGTCCATCAGTCCGCCACCCCAGAATCTTATATCGGCCTCAGGGTCACGGGCATATAGTCCCTTCATAAGATTCGAGCCGTGAAGGTCTCCTGAGGCTTCTCCTGCTATAATATAGTATTTCATTGATTCTCAATGGATTTTATAAAATCAGCATCAATGTTGCCACGGAGCCTTTCCATCTCGCCGTAGTCAGTGGAGTCTATATGGCAGGGACAGACGGAGATATAGCCTCCGGCCATGAGATGATGGTCTGCCCTGTCCGTATTGGAAGGATCATCCTGAAAATCGCCCACCATCATATACAATTTCTCTCCCGGCTCAACACGGGCTTCAGATGATTGGCCGAGCATCTCGGGTGTTATGCCATGATGATGGAGACGTTCCGGGTCCCATTCACGAAACTCCCTGACCCATATACCTTTACCCTGATTGGCAATTCGCACTCCCTTGATTTCCGATGCAGGGATGTCCGGGAAATTGACATTGTAGTAAAGTCCGTATCTGTCCGGTTTTGAAGCTGAAAGCCTCCTGAAAATGTCAGGAAAATATGTTCTTACTGCATTGAAGTCCGCATCCGGCCTGAGCGAGTCGAGAGACACTCCTATTGAAAGAATTCCGTTCAGGGCTCCTTCCTGCGCCGCCCCGAGAGTTCCGGAATAGCAGGAGGCCGAGGCAGCATTGGAACCGTGGTTTATACCGCTTACAATCACATCCGGCTTCTTCTCGAGAAACTGGAAATTGAGACCGTATTTTATACAGCTGGCAGGTGTGGCGTCAAGATAGGACCAGACTCCCGGCCCTTCTTCAGGAAGCTCCTTGTAGGCAACCTGCTTGAATCCGAGCGAGACAGCCATGCTCATTCCGGACTGGTGCTTCTTCGGTGCAATGACAGTGACATTGCCGAATTGGCACATTATTTCTGCCAGGACGTGTATGCCTGCTGCGAGGTAGCCGTCGTCATTTGTCAGTAATATGTTCATATTAAACGATATAGTTGCACTTTTGATTAAAAAAACCATACAAAGATATATAATAATTCAATTTTTTGGTGTATTTTTGCATTGATTTTGAAGGGACAAGTTCCCGGTTGGTTATGAAATCAAAGTATAACTTAATTAATAATTGATTTAAGAAATGGTAAAACTTGGTATTAACGGATTCGGTCGTATCGGCCGTATGGTTTTCCGCGCAGCCGTTGAGAATTTCTCCAACGACATCGAGGTTGTAGGTATCAACGATCTTCTCGATCCGGATTATCTCGCATACATGCTCAAGTATGACTCAGTTCACGGAGCATTCAAGGGTGAGGTTTCTGTAGAGGGCAACACTCTCATCGTAAACGGCAAGAAGATCCGCCTCACCGCTGAGATGGATCCTGCTAACCTCAAGTGGGACGAGGTTGGAGCAGAGGTTGTCGTAGAGTCAACCGGTCTCTTCCGTACCGACGAGAAGGCTCGCAAGCACATCGAGGCTGGTGCAAAGAAAGTCATCAT
>JBJEBP010000260.1:0-7185 GCA_051870135.1 Candidatus Cryptobacteroides sp.
GCTTTTCTCATAAGGCACGTAACCCTTCTCCTTGTAAATCCCCGTCCCGTCGTAATAGTCGCAGTTCGCACTGCCGAGAACGGCCTGCATTGCCGTTTCCGGGTCAATGTCAATGTCCTTGGCCAATGCGTCCCCGATGACGGACACGCCGTGGTAGCCTATCATGCACCAGTTCTCATTGCCCATGTGGGACCATATCGGGAGAATGTGGTGCGCGCTCTGTGACCAATGCCGCAGAAGAGATTCGGAGAAACCCCGGCTGCGCTCCCGTCCAATGAGATTGAAGAGAGGATGAAGTGCCCTGTAAGTATCCCAGAGGGAGAAAACCGTGTAGTTGGTCTCCCCTTCCGCAAGTTTGTGCACGCAGTGGTCAATGCCTCTGTAGGAGCCGTCCACGTCATTGTACACGGACGGATTGATCATCGTGTGGTACAATGATGTATAGAACATTGTCCTGGCATTGTCATCACCTTCCACATTTACGGCTGAGAGTTCCTTGCGCCACTGGTCTGCGGCCTGCTGCCTGATTTCCTCGAATGTATAGGGAGATGCCTCCGCCTCAAGGTTGGCCAATGCCCCGTCCACGCTGACCCCGGAAATGGCAACCTTCACCACGAGAGGTTCCGGTCCGTTTCCGAAATCGAAATGCATCACGATATCACGGCCGGCCACCTCCGGGAAGTTGTTGGAGATGTCGAACTTGCGCCAGAATCCGGAGTAAGGAAGAGGGCGGCGGTCCTTTGCCCCGTAGTTCAGGACAGGCTTTGAGAATGATATTGCGAAATAAGTGTAATTTTCCCTGGCCCAGCCGCTTGTAATGCGCAATCCGGTCAGCAGGGTATCATTCTCCACCCTGACATCCGTCCATCTTGTCTTGCCCTCGTAATTGTAAATCCCGTAGCCGAGGTCCAGGATGAGATGCTGGTCAGCGCCATCCTTGAATGTGTACTTGTGTACGCCTGTACGCTTCGTGGCAGTGAGCTGGGCCTTGACCCCGCTGTCCTCGAGATACACTTCATAGTAGCCCGGAACAGCCTTTTCCTTGTCGTGGGAGAACCTGGAACGGTATCCCGGACTCTCGACAGTGCCCGGTTCGAGGCTTATGGCTCCGGAAGCCGGCATCATCAGGATGTCTCCAAGGTCGGAATGCCCCGTACCACTCAAATGAGTATGGGAGAATCCGACGATTGTCGGATCCCCATACTGGTAACCTGCGCAATACCTGTATGTCTCACCATTGTATTTCCCGTCCTTGTAGAAAGGTGCCGCCTCGGTGTCAGGACTGAGCTGGACACCTCCGTGAGGCACACAGGCACCCGGAAAGACGTGTCCCATGCTGCTTGTCCCAATGAAGGTGTTGACGTAGTCGAGGACATCTCTTTCCCCGGCTCCAGCGGAAACAGTGAGCATTGCCAGAAGTATTGTGAGTAATTGTTTCATATTTATTGTGCGTTTTCTGCCTTGACGTCTTCAATGTACTCCTCCCAGAGTTTCTGGATGTCGTAATCCGCTCCGAGAATGTATTTCACGGCGTTCTCGAGAGACCAGTCTCCCTGCATTGTCACCATTGTCTGGGAAAGTTTCCTGAGGAAGTCTCCGTCATAATACCTGAGCCAGGACATGAAGTAGCCCGACACTCCGTAAGGAACCTGCCATACGTACGGTCCGTATTTGCCGTTCTCGGTCCTGTCCGGGTCGTGGTATGCCCCGGCATTGAGGGCGACATATCTTCTGTTGTAGTCTGTGACACCTCCGCAGGCGCATCTTACGGCATCAGCGAAGCCCTCGATACAGGCGAAGTAGTTCATATTGTCACCATTGTTGTATGGCACGGTCTTCTGCACGAGATGCACAAACTCGTGGATGAGCACTCCCCTGATTTCGAATACTGCATCATCGTGGTTCACGTTGCCCTTGGCGATGGATTCGAGATAGCCGGAGTCAAGCTTCATAAGAGGGCCTTCGCTGTCACCTGAAACGTATGCGAGGGCTCCTGCGAGGTCCATAGGGCCGAGGATGCACTTGAGCCAGTTGAGAGGACGCTCTCCGGAGTCGGTGGTGGAATAATACATTGAGGAAAGAACCTGGATGAGGAGGTCTGTGTAGTATGCCTCCTGTGACCTGGTGTCCTTGCCCACGATTCCTGCGTAAGCAGATGCAGCCTGGTCTGATACGCCTTCCTCTGTCACAAGTTTGAACTTCGGAGGAAGATAGGCGGAGAATACGGCATTGGATGTGGTCCTCTTGATCTGGAGGTCATCCACTGAAGCCCACTCGCTGGTGGACTCATTGCCTTCTTCGTCAATCCAAAGGCAGCGGTAGCGTACAGTTTCAGGGTTTACGGTGAGGACGGAGAACTTGTCGTAGGAACTTGGGAAGTTCTTGTTGGCATACATTCTCACAGTCTTGGTGGCTCCGCTTAACATCGTGTAGGACAGTTCCACTCCCTTGTACGTGGCAGGGTCTGCGGTTGAACGCCAATTGACTGTAAGTTCGTTGAGGGACTCGTTATAGACGGCGTTCCTGGCCTCGAGGGCCTCACCCTCCACAGGAGTCGCTCCCGGAGGCAATTCTCCGAAAACATAGCCTCCCCTGTCAATGCAGGCCGCTGATACTGCTGCGGCCGCAATTATTGACATTATTCTGTATATGCGTTTCATTTTGGTCATTGATTATGTGGAAGGGTCCCTTTCCAGACCCTTCCGCAAAGTTAGTTATTTTACTGCATTAGGGAAATAGATGAAGTCCGTTGTGCTAGTGCTCATTATGAGGAGAGGAGCGGTGGCCTCCTCGGTGGTGCGGACAATGATGTGGTCTTCTTCAATAAGGAAGGAGTAGGTATTTCCCATCATTGATTTGAATGTGTCCATACTGGTTCCGAATGAGGCGTTGAGGCCGGCATCCTTATTGAACCTGATGATGTCAGTTCCGGCAATCGGGGTCATATTATTTCCCTGATACTGAAGGAAGTAATATGTCCAGTTTCCGTCAAAGAGCATTACTACGAATGCGCCCCAGTCACCGTTCCATTCGTATGTGCGGACTCCGCCGCCCCAGTCGTAGAGGGACTCGTACTCGGCCTTGAGGTTGGCTGACACTGTCACAGGAGCACTCTTGAACTGCCACTGGGCATCGCTGGTCTTCTTGATGTAATCAACCATTGCATAGGTATTGTCATCCTTACCGATGGAGAGGTTGTCCGTGAGCTTGAGACCTGCCCCGAGGCCGTCGAGGGTCACATTGTCCCCGTCCACGGTGAGGGATGTAACGCTTGATCCAGATACGTTTACCGGCTCGGAGAACTTGAGCACGTCGCCTTCGCTGACGATTTCAGGAGCAGTTGAGGTAACATTGGCGTCAGCATAGAAGGTGAACCTGATGACACTGTTCTTGATGTCAATGTAGTAGTGGCCGACGAATGTGCCGTCCTCTGTCCTGATGAGCTTGGAGCCGTAACCTCTCTCCATAATCTTGTCAACAATCATTTCAAGGTCGGACTTGAGGTTGTCGATATCCTCCTTGGACGCACGGTACATTGTATAGCTGCCTTCACCTGCCCTGAAGCTGATGGTTCCGTCAGGATTAACTCCAGTCAGGACAATGTCATCCGTACCGAGCCTTGCAGCAAGCTCTGAATCAGTTACATAAAGATGCAGTTCCCCGTCCTTGACAACAAGTTCGTACCTGCCCTCGGCAGTGATTCTGTCGGAAGCGAACTTCACGATGAATGATCCGTCCACCTTGTTGAGAACCAGGTATGCGGTCTCGTCCAAGTCGGTGAGGGAAAGTCTCCATCCGTCACCTTCAATGCCTGCAAAGAGGACATCAGTGAATGATTTGAGAAGTTTCTCATCCTCCGTGAGATAACTGTCGAGTTCAGTCTGTGCAGCAGGCAGAATCCTGACCTCCGTACTTGTACCCGGGATGTTGCAGACAATCTCGGACACCTTGGCCTCCCTTACGGTAAGGGCTGTGGAACCGATAAGGTCCTCTATGTCGGAGTTCTCGAATATGATGTTCAGTTCCATATCGTCGCTGACAGAGAGTTTGTAGGCACCTGTCCTCGACTTTGGATTCATGGATGATTTTGTAAGGTATGAACCGGCGTCAATGTCGAATACGTAGAATACAACGTCACTGCCGGACTCGACCTTCCAGCCACCTTCCGTGCGGAGCGAGAGAACGTTCTCGAAATCATTGATAATACGGTTCTTCTCCGTATTCTTGTTGCTCCCGTTTCCGCTCAGGTCAGTTCCCGGATATACCAGAATCTGCGGATCGCTCTTCCAGTCGCAGGAAGCCAGTGCGGCCGATGCGAGGAGAACTGAGATACAATATCCTAAATGTTTCATAATCTTCATTTTATATTTCCTGTTTAAGCTTCGCAATACGAAACAACCTTTGCCGCTACCATCCAGGATTCTGGACGAGGGACGGAGTCTTGGCTATTTCATTGGAGTTGATAGGGAAGAAATAGTCGCGGGAGAGAACCTTTCTCGGTGCGAGCTGCTTGCTCTCGATACGTTCCATCCTGTATTTCTTGCCGTTCACAACCACTTTTCCATTGGCCTCGTCCCTGACGCACTGCATTCCGTGAACATAGTGCTGGGTCTGGGGATACTGGCCGTATCCGCCGTCGAACCAGGCCTGCGCCCTTGTCTCAAGAGGCATTGCGAGATAGGTTTCCTCGCGTCCGAGTTCGGTCGGGTTGGTCATTATACCCTTGTAGCGTACTGTGAAGTATCTGTTGTTCTCGAAGAAGAGTTCCACGCGGCGCTCACGCTCAATGTAGTCACGCCTTACAGCCTTGTCCCCGTCGAATGAAGCAGGCACAGGCTTCATGAATGAGCGCTCCCTGATCTGGTCGAGCATTGAACGCATAGTCGCAACGTCTCCATTGGTCTCGTTCAGGGCCTCCGCATAGACAAGCATGATTTCAGGCAGGCGGATAAGAGGGAATGGCATGCCTGTAATGGAAGCTGTCTGGCTCCAGTCATTGTGGATGAACTTCCTGAGGGCGTAGCCGGTACGGGTATTCCTGGTATCGGTTCCGGAAGTATTGGTCAATGCATCAGAGCCGTCGGCAGGATTGAATTCCTTGCCCTGGAGAATGGCGCCGGCATATACGATGTCGCGGTAGAAGCGAGGGTCGCGGTTGACGTAAGGATTGGCGTCGTCATAGAGGCCTTTCTCCTTTGCGGTATAGATGTCCCAGCCGCAATTGGCCTCATTGTCAATGACTTCGTACATATCGACCTGCTCCTGGGTAGGCTGGTTCCTGGTCTGGCCGCTGCCGAATGAAGCAGGCACATTGTCCTGAATCCAGCGGGTGTCCTTGCCGTTAGTGAGGGTGAGAATGGCCTCCTTCTGGTAGAATGAGTTCTTGCGGAACATCTGCTCAAGTCTCTTGTAAACCTTGTCACCGCTGTTCTCGAGCATATCATCCCCGTCCTCGGTGTAGAGGGAGTAACGGCCGTCCTCAACGAGGGCCATGAACTCCTCGGCCGCTGAAACGACTGCCTTCCACCTGGTCTCGTCATATACCATGTACTCTGAAAGTCCTGCACGGTTGTCAATGTCACCGAGAGGGGAAACTCCTGTATGGTTGCCTTCCTCGTCAATGAGTCCTCCATTGTAGAGAGGCTGGGCTGCAATCCATCTTGCCAGAGTCTTGACTGCGAGGCAGGTTCCCTTGTCAATCCTGTTGAACTCCTCGCCTTCCTGCTTGGCCGGAAGTCTTCTTGCCGCCTCGTCCAGGTCACGGCATATCTTCTCGACGCTGGCGTGGACAGACTCGCGGACTGCATACGAGGCAGGATCCTCCTCCAGGCTGTAAACCCTGTCGCTATATACCATCTCTCCGTGGAAGCGGAGAATCATATAGTGATAGTAAGCCCTGAAGAAATAGGTCTCGCCGATACGCTTGGAGAGGAGACCCGGTCTTGAAGGGTGGTCAGGAGTATTGTACTGCTTCACACCTGCGATAATCTTGTTGGCCTTCCTGATTGACTGGTAATATGTCCACCACCAACCGTATCCGGAACCTCCGTATACTGCTCCGATGGCTGCAGGGTCGGCACTGAGCTGGCCGTTGAGAATCTTGAGGGCAGGGGCATTGTCCGCATTGTTGAACTCAAGTTCATCGCACAATGTTCCGATATTGTAGCTGTAGATCATATTCAGGCCAGGGCTGTTCCTGTACATATCGGAGTAGAGCTGGGTGACAAGCTGGTTCACCTTGTCGAAGCGGGCGAATACCTCCGCTTCCTGAAGTTTGCCGTCGTCCTCCCTCTCGAGAAAATCCGAGCAGGACGGGGCCACGCAAAGAATGAGAGCCAGAAGGGCTGCCGCTTTATTCAATATATTCATTTTCATTACTTTATATCTTTAGAATACGACGTTGACACCGAAGTTAAACACTCTCTGGATTGGATACCATGAACCGTTTCCGTCACCGGTCTCAGGGTCCATATTGAGTTTGGAAAGTCCGTCGAATGTAAGGAGGTTCATTCCCTGGGCATATACCCTTACCTGCTGGAGAGATACCTTCTTGAGCCATTTCTGTGGAAGGGAGTAGCCTATCTCAATGTTCTTGAGACGCAGATAAGAGGCGTTGTAGAGGAAGAGGCTGCTCTCCGGATTCTTGTTGTTCGGATTGTCGCCGAGATGGAGGGCCGGATAGGATGCATCCGGATTCTCCGGAGTCCAGGAATCGAGATGCATTGCCTTCACCTTGCCCATACTGTTGCCCTGGGCACCCATTACAGGGAAGTCATAGACAGCAGGACCGTTGAGCTGGAGGGATGTGAGGGCGGCTCCCTGGAAGAGGAGACTGAGGTCCCACCCTTTGTATGATACTCCTACAGGAATACCGAACTGGAGTTCAGGGGTCTTTGGATTGCCCATGGCCCTCTTGTCGTGCTGGTCGTCAATCTTGCCGTCGCCGTTGAGATCCTTATAGACCACATCACCCGGAACGAGGGTTCCCCAAGGCTGGAATCCGTTGCCGTCATTCATTGCATTGAGACGGTCAGCCTCCGCCTGGTCCTGTACGAAGTGGTCAACCTCATAGACGAAATGCTCGCCGATTCTGTGACCGGTCTCCTGCATCCAAGGCACGGCCCTGTCGATTTCCATCATGTCAATGATCTTGTTTCTTGCAAATCCCGCATTGAACTTGATGTA
>JBJEBP010000261.1:0-7158 GCA_051870135.1 Candidatus Cryptobacteroides sp.
AGTTTGCATTGACAGTCACCGGAACTTCATATTCACCGGCTTCTGCGCTAGTTACAGGAAGAGTAACCGCATCGGAAGATACCGTAAAGGCAATATTGGAAGAAATCTGCGCTGTGAATGTCTTGCCCTCGACAGGGATATAACCAAGCTGGCGTGGAAGTGTAACATCAACTCTCGGAACAAAGTTCTCCTGCTTTACAATGACCACAGCCTCAACATTGGAAGCCTCATTGTAGAAGCGGATATAACCTGTCCTAGCAGCACCTGTGACATTGACATCGAGAGAGAAGTTATGTTCGGTCTTCTCGACGGAAGCCCTGGTAGCAGGAGCCTCAGCCTCTTTGATCCAGGAGTCAGAAATGGCAACCTGATAATCAACATTGGCCTGAACTGAAACGCTGAACTCATCACCTTCACCGAGGAGGGCATCCGTAGGCTTGCTGCAAATCACACTGATAAGCGGGTCAAGCAGCTGTCCTGCAGCTGACTGGATAACCATAATCTTCTTCTCGGAGAGACCGGACTTGATGGTGATTTCATCCTTTCTCATTGTGCTGAGATCGCTCGGGTCGCAGGAAACCACCACGGCGGTAGGCTCACTTGCAAGGCCCTCGGTAACATCGAGATGGAGCCAGCTTGCAGTCGTATTTACAGAGAAGTCTGAATCGGAGGTAATGATAAGATTTACATCCGTAGGCTCAAGACCCTCGAAGGTGATGACACCGTTCTCAGTGCCTGCGACCTCAATGTTGGCCTCCTTCATACCGGCCAGGGATACCACCTCGACATTGTCAAGGAACCAGCGGTAGAGTTTGCCGTCAGTAGCTACTGCACCCGTGTAGGTAGTAGGCCTGATGCAGATACGGGTTCCAGCTGTAGCACCGTTGATAACGATAGTCTCGTTCTTCCAGGTGAAGTCACCATCTGGTGTGAGGACTCCTGACTTGGCAGCGCCGTCAATGGAACCGTCACCCTCTACAACAACTTCGAGTTCAACGGCATCGCCAGCGTTCTTTCCCCAGTCGAATGAAAGACGGAGGTCTGTAGAACCGTCGATAGCGAAAGCAGGAAGCCTTACGCCGTTGCAGTTGTTGGTCTTGCTGAACTTGAGGTAGTTGCCACCGCAGACATAGACGGTCTTGGAAGAGTAGAACATTGACTCATAGCCCATTTCACCTGTAAACATATCCTCGAATCCAGGGATTACATAAGCATTTCCGTAGTTTACGGTTGCCTTCGAGCCCATTGAGTCTCCGGTTGTCCTGCCATTGTCCTTGTCCCACTGGACGAAAGGAGCAACCCAGTCGAAATTGTCCTTGAATGGAAGAGGCTTGCCCACGATAGGGGTGGCGCCATTGTCCACATAGCTTACAAGAGCGATGGCTGCGAGATTGGAGCTGACACCGATATAGTAACCGGTAATCTCAATATCGTGCTTGTTGATGCCATTAATGTCCTGGACCGGGTTGTAGATGGCAGCGGACTTCTTGCCGTTGATGGTAAGATTGCCGCTTGCACAGGAAGCCAAAGCCTTGACAAGCTCAACCTTGCCCGGTGCGTAAGACTCCTCTGCCGTGACATCCTTTGCTTCAGGATAAACGACATCCTCATTGCCTGTTACAGTAATCTCGTCAATAACAAGTCCGATAAGGTTGTTCACCTTTGCAATATCTCCTGTAACTGTGAATTTGTCACCCACCTTTACGGAAGAAGTCCCGCTTATGAAAATGTTGGATTTGCCGTCACTTGCGACAAAACCTTTCTTGGTGACAGCCATGACCTGTGCATCGCCAATCTTTGCGAGATCACCTTCCTTGAGAGCCACAGCCTCAGTGACAGTGATTGGAGACATTGTGCGGAACCGGTCCATCTTCTGCTTGATGGTAACTTCCACGTCGCTGATGGTAGAAGCTCCCTTGATGATAAGTTTGGCCTCACGTGCCTCGTCACCGGTATTCTCCTCTGCCTCGATGATGACATCCATAGTACCCTCACCTGAGTTAGGTGTGACTGAGAGCCATTCCTCTGTCACATCGACAAGCCAGATACCGTCAGCATAGACAGTAAAGGTCTGCTCGCAGGCGGCTGCCGGGAGAACGATTCCATCATCTTCCGGAAGAATAGCCCTAGACTCTTTTATTTCGTCCTCGGCACATCCTGCAAGAGCAAACATTGCTGCTCCCAAAGCGGCCGCGATTGAATATTTGGAAATTTTCATAACGCTTCAGTTTTAAACTTAAAAGTCAAGTCCGTCATCCCATCCAGGATTCTGAGTAAGGTTGTTGTTCAGGGACCTGTCGTTGATTGGAATCGGATAGAGATAATCCCTTACAGGGTTGAAGGTGAAGAGAATGTTGTGAACCGGCATGAACAGGCCCTTTTCGCCCTCGCTCAGGAAAATACCCTCACCAATAATAAGGTTCTTGGTTATGGTCTTGTCCTCTGTGCCCTGGCCTTTTACGTAAATATTGTAATCAATTACGCCGTCACCGTCAATGTCATATTTACCCGGTCCCGGGAAGTAGATACCGTAATATGGCTGTGCAAGAAGTTCTCCGCGCTTCCACCTCATAAGGTCATAATAGCGGAAGCCTTCCTGGGCAAGCTCAATGGCCCTTTCACGGCGAACCTCAAGGATAAGAGGGTCAGTGACGTCAGGGTAGAAGGCCTCGGTCTGGAGATAAGGGTCAGCTGTCACATTCGCATTGAGATGTGGCATGCCGGCACGGTCGCGGAGCAGATTGATGGATTCATCTATTGCATCCTGGTCAAGTTCCCCGAGTTCAGCCTTTGCCTCGGCATAGTTCAGCAGAACCTCGCCGAAACGGAAAACCATGAGGTCATTGTATGACTTGTCGAGTTTGTCGAAAGCAAGGTTGTTGTCCGGCATGACAAACTTGGCGGTCTGGTATCCCGTAACAGCACAGTTGGCATCCACTCCGGTCTTTGTCTCGGCATAGCTGTAAGAGCCATTCTTTTCAGTCACGCGTGCATAGCCCGGGATACGGATAGTCTGGGCAAGACGAGGGTCGCGGTCAGCAACTTCCTCTGCGAACTGCATTGTCTCCCAGCCTTCCTTCTCCGTAAAGCGGGTTCCGTCCTTCATCAGGTAAGCATCCACGAACTTCTTGGTCAGGCAGGCACCACGGCCTGCCTCTATTGCGAATGCTGTAGCATTGTGCATGAGCTGTGTACCGTAGTCGAAGTTGATTGCAAGAATGGCCTCGCTGGCCTGGGCATCGTATGATGAGAAGAGGACTGCATAGTCAAGCTCAGGTTTGCCTGTAGAATAAAGCTTGAACGGACCCTTGTCCATAATCTCCTTTGCAGCTTCAGCTGCAAGTCTCAAATAATATTTGTAATCATTCGCATCCTCAGGAAGCTTGCAGACATAACTCTGGTCATAAAGCTCGGTATGGTATTTCCTGTAAGTACCCTCAAAGAGGCAGAAGCGGGCCTTGAAAGCCAATGCAGCCCATTTGGTAGCACGGTAAACCTTTCCGCCGTATGAGTCAGGGAGGTTCTCGATGGCATAGTCCACATCCTCGATCATCCTCTGCATGATGAACTCACGGCTGTCCCTCGGCCTCTGGAGGTCAGGGTCTGAAGAACCGAGCTCGTGGTCAATCCAAGGAACGTCACCGAAGCGTTTTACCTTGTCGAAATAGAAGTATGCCCTGAAGAAACGGCTGAGCGCAGTATATTGGGCAGCTGCAGCAGGATCCTCGCACTGCTTAGGGATATAGTCAAGGCAGGTGTTGATACGCCTGAGGTCACCCCACGACCATCCACCGCCTGAAGCAGGCACATAACGGTTGGTACCGCTCTTCACAAGATCTGAAGGGTCCTGATGTACATACTGGTCACTCTGCTCGTTGTAGAAAGTCTTCGGGAGCAGGTTGTTGTAATACGGGTTTGTAAAAAGCTGCAAGTCTGTCGCTGTCTTGAAATAGGTCTCAGGACTGAGCTTGGACTGCGGCTCCTTGTCCAGGAGATCGTCGCAGGCGCAGAACATTACCGCGGCAGCGGCGAGCATCAATATATTCTTTTTCATATTATCCACCGAATTAGAATGTTACGTCAATACCGAACATATAAGTCTTCTGCCAAGGATAGAACATTCTGTTGTAGTCATTGTTGCTGCGGTCGAATGCTCCTTCAGGATCGATATAGATACTATGCTTCTTGAACGGAGACCAGTAGCAGAGGTTCTCTCCAGTGAAGCTTACGCGGATCTTGTCAACCTTGATCTTCCTTGTGAGCTTCTGTGGAACGGTATATCCTACAGTGAGGTTCTTGAATCTCAGATAGCGGATATTCTGGAGATAGCGGGTATTGATCTTGTTCAGCTGTGCACCTCCATCGTATGCCAGGTATGCGACCGGACGAGGGAAGTATGCGTCAGGATTTTCCTCGCTCCAGCAATCCTGGAGGAAGTCCTTAGGCAGGTATGAGCACATAGGCTGGCTGAAAGGTCCCCAGAATGCGAACGACCTTACGTGAGGATACCAGTAATGGTTGCCTGTTCCCTGGAAGAATGCGGAAATATCGAATCCGAAGTAATCGAGATTGAGGGTGAAGCCGTACTGAAGTCTGGCAAGAGAGTTTCCAAGAATCTTGCGGTCTCCAGGATGCTCAACATTGTTCTGGCCGATGCCAATCTTGCCGTCCCCATCAAGGTCAATGTACTTGAGGTCACCGGCGCTCCAGCCACCGCACTTATCCAGTTTTCCTTTGACATACGAAAGGTCAACCTCTGATGCGTATGCCTGAGCCTCCTCGTCAGACTGGAAAAGATCATCAGCCACAAAGCCCCAGATTTCACCGAGTTTCATGCCCTTGTAGAATGACTTGGCAAATGTCTTGTCCTTGTTCTCGTACTTGGTGATTTCAGAGTCATAGACACTGAGCGTTCCCTTGATGCCGTAGCCGAAAGGATGTCCGGCGAGCATGAACTGGTCTCTCCAGCTGAGGGAGAACTCAAGACCCTTGGTACGGAGGTCAGCGGTATTCTGCTTAGGGGCATCCGCACCGTAAACTGCAGGCAGCTCATAACCGTCGGTAAGCATATTCTTGGTATCACGGATATAAGCCTCGCCGGTGAACTGGAGTCTGCTCTTCAACATATCGAGGTCAAGACCGAGGTTCCACTGCTCGGAAGTCTCCCAGGTCAGGTCTGACGAGTTAGGAGCGGAGATGCTGGAATACTTTCCAACTGTGCTGCCCTCTCCGAAATTGTAATATTGGAAATTATTGATGGAGATGGTACGATAGGCTGCATCATTCACAATGGAGCCGCTGGTATTCCTGATAATCTGGTTACCGAGGGTACCGAAAGATGCACGGAGCTTCAAATTGTCAACAGTCTTCTTGGCATTTTCGAAGAAAGGCTCCTCCGAAATACGCCAGCCCACTGAACCTGAAGGGAAGAAGCCCCAGCGATGTCCACTTGCAAGTCTGGAAGATCCATCGTAACGACCTGAAAGTTCGAAGAGATATCTGCCGGCAAAGTCGTAGTTGATACGGCCGAAATAACCGAGGAGGGCATAGTCTGAACGGCCTCCTGATACTGTCATTACAGTAGCACCGTCTGAATTGGTTCCCACGAGGTTAAGGTCTGAAAGGGTCTCGGAAAGGAGGTAATTGCCGGTTGCGCCGACATCCTTCCTGTTCTCAGCCTCATAGTTACCACCGACCATGACAGTGAGGTGGTGCTTGTCAGCGAATGTATTCTCGTAAGTGGCGAAAATGTTGGTCGCATAATAGTTGTAGGTCTGGATGCTCTCGCTGAGCTGGTCAAGACCCGCACCTGAATCATACGACTCGAGGTCACCGCCAGGATACCTTCTGTAAGTGAGGTTTGTGGTCCTGCTGGTGTTCCTGTTCTGGTGGAACCTGTAGGTGAAATTGGCTACGATAGAGAGTCCTTTCACAGGCTTGATGGTGAGTTCTGAAGTATTGGAGAAATCGGTCTTCCTCTGGAGGTTGGTATCCTTGCCCTCTCCATAGACGATGTGACGGCCGTTTCCGACAGCGTAGTCAGAGTTGAAGAAGTCCTTCAACTTGTAAACCCATGAGCCGTCCGGGTTCTGCATCGGGAAGATAGGAAGAGCGTGGGATGCAGTGTAGGTAATGGCGTTCTGGATGTCACCGACACCGATAAAGTCATAAAGCGAACTGTAGAAAGAGGTGTTGTTACTGAACTTCATATACTTGTTGATATCGAAGTCCACCTTTGAACGCAGATTGTACTTGTTGAAGACGTCAGGACTCTGCTTGACGATACCGACCTGATGGTCCAGACCGCCGGAAACGAAGTACTTCACATTCTTCGCTCCTCCGGAAATGGAGACATTGTGCTGCTGGACAGGATGCCTGTCATTGAAGAGCATGTGCCACCAGTCGTTGTTTCCGTAGTAGCGCCACTGGTTCAGGCCGTTGACTGTACGCTCCACAACCCAAGGACGGTCAGGATTCTCGGTCTTGTCATTCACGCGGGCGAGAAGTTGCTGCATATCGTACTCGTCGTACTTCACATACTGGTTGCCCTCAGAGTTCATACGGAAGACATTGTGGGTATAGACTGACCAGTAACCCCTTGTTTCATAATCAGTTGAGGTAGTAGGTTCCTCCCATCCGAAACGGCCGCTGTAGCGTACGGTAGCCTTACCGTCTTCAGCCTTTCCGTTCTTCGTGGTGACGAGAATCACACCGAATGCAGCCCTTGCTCCGTAAACGGCAGCGGCTGCGGCATCCTTGATGACTGAAATGGACTCTATATCGTTCGGATTTACACGGTCAATGTCGCCGACAGCACCGTCAATGAGAACGAGAGGGTCAGCACCGTTGATGGAGGTATAACCGCGGACATTCAGGGAACCTGTGGATCCCGGGTTACCGGATGAAGTGCTGATGTTGAGTCCAGGTACAGAGCCCTGGAGCATTGTCGATACCGAGTGCGCTGCCCTGTTCTCCAATGACTTGGAGTCGATAGAGGTAATGGCACCGGTCAGGTTCACCTTCTTCTGTGTACCATAACCGACAACGACAGTCTCTTCCAGAAGCATATTGTCTTCCTCAAGAGTGACTGTAATCCTCGAAGTTCCTGCTGGGACCTTAGTGTTTACAGTCGTATAACCCAAGCAGGCCACTTCGAGA
>JBJEBP010000262.1:0-7142 GCA_051870135.1 Candidatus Cryptobacteroides sp.
GTGGAGGAGTACATTTCTCCAATAGGTTACTCGGAGCGTACCAATGCGGTGATTGAGCCGAGGCTTTCCACCCAGTGGTTCCTCAAGATGGGAGAACTCGCCAAGATGGCCCTCGAATCCGTCGAGAGCGGGAAAGTGAAGCTGATTCCTGACAAGTACAGGAATACATACAGGCACTGGATGGAGACTGTGAAGGACTGGTGCATCAGCCGCCAGCTCTGGTGGGGACAGCGCATTCCTGCATATTATATGCCTGATGGACAATTTGTTGTGGAGGCTACACCTGAAGCTGCGCTTGAGGCTGCGAGGAAGATAGATCCTTCAATTGAAGCTTCACAGCTCCGCCAGGACGAGGATGTGCTCGATACCTGGTTCTCATCCTGGCTCTGGCCTATTTCCGTATTCGACTCCAGGAAACCGGGACATCCGGAACTTGAGCCGAACAAGGACCTTGCCTACTATTATCCTACCAATGACCTGGTTTCAGGACCGGACATCCTCTTCTTCTGGATTGCAAGAATGATCATGGCCGGAGATGAGTTTATGGGCAAGGAACCGTTCAGCAATGTTTACCTGACCGGTATCGTCCGTGACAAGCTGGGCAGGAAGATGTCCAAGACATTGGGAAACTCTCCGGATCCTCTCGACCTCATTGCAAAATATGGCGCCGATGCGGTGCGTATCGGAATGCTTCTCTGTGCTTCGGCCGGAAACGATATCTTCTATGATGAGTCCCAGGTGGAACAGGGCAGGAATTTCTGCGGCAAAATCTGGAATTCTTATAGACTTGTAAAGGGTTGGACAGTAGATAGTTCCATTGCCCAGCCGGAGGCTTGCTCCATTGCTGTGGAATGGTTCCGTTCGAAACTCAACAGTACAATTGCTATAGTGGAAGACCATTATTCCAAGTTCAGGATTTCAGATGCGCTCATGAGCATCTACAAACTGTTCTGGGATGATTATTGCTCCTGGTATCTTGAGCTTGTGAAACCTGCTTATGGACAGGCAATTGACGAGGTTACCTACAATGCTACTCTAGGTTTCTTCGAGTCGCTCCTCAAGATGATTCACCCTGTGATGCCGTTCATAACAGAGGAACTCTGGCATGATATGGCGGAGAGAGGGGAGAAAGAGACTATAATGTTTGCAAGGACACCTGTTGCGGGTCCTTGGGATGAAGTTCTCGTCAATGATTTTGAACTTGCTGAAGAGGCTGTCAATGCTCTGCGTGGCATCAGACAGCAGAAGAATATCTCTCCTAAAGAATCGCTTGAGGTGAAGTTCAAGGGCTCGTTCCCTGTCAGGATGTTGCCTGTAGTTTGCAAACTGGCAAATATCAGCAGCGCCGCCGTCGTTGAAGACTTCGGGGCAAAGGCTGATGGCGTTTCACAGATGATCCGTACAGTTGAGATGTATGTTCCGCTGACTGGCAAGGTCAATGTTGAAGAGGAGATTGCCAAAATTGAGGCCGAGCTTGAATATCAGAAGAAATTCCTTGAGAGCGTCCGCAAGAAACTTTCCAATGAGAGTTTCGTGGCTCACGCCCCTGAGAAGGTCGTTGCCATGGAAAGGAAGAAGGAGGCTGACTCGCTCTCCAAGATTGAGGGTTACGAGTCTCAGCTCAAGGCTCTCAAGAATCTGTAAACTACTTGGTTATGTACTATTTCGAGACAAATATGCCGGTCAGGTATTATGAGACTGACCAGATGGCAATAGTTCATCATTCGAACTACATCAGGTATTTCGAGAGTGCCAGGACGGAGATGCTCATCGCATTGGGCTATCCTATAGAGGCCATTGAGGCTGACGGCGTGGTGATGCCTATAGTCTCCGTGACCTGCAAGTACAAGTATCCCGCTAAAATGGGAGACATTCTCCGGGTTGTATGCATGATTGACAAGGTGCCTCTCGCAAAGTTGCCTATCAGGCAGGAGGTTTACAACCAGGACGGGGTTCTCTGTGCAGAAGGTGCGGTGACGATAGGTTTTCTTGACAAGGTGACAGGAAGACCTGTTGCCTGCCCTTCGAAATTTATTGAAATTCTCTCCGCAAGGATTAATGACAGATAATATTGTATAACTTAAACTTTGATATTTATGTTGATGATAGTTCCGCTTGGATTCGTTGGTGGCTGGGAAGTGGTCATCATTGCACTTGTGATTCTTTTGCTGTTCGGTGGCAGGAAGATTCCTGAGCTTATGAAGGGTATTGGAAAGGGAATCAAGAGTTTCAAGGAAGGCATCAAGGATGTCGAGAAGGAAATTGAGGACGTTGACTCTGAAATCAAGAAATAGGTGAGCGAAGAGACTGGAGAAATGAGTTTCTGGGATCATCTGGATGTGCTGAGGGGGACATTGTTCCGTTCGGCACTTTCGGTGCTCCTTGTCAGTATTGTAATGTTCTGCTTCAAGAACTTCCTGTTCGAGAAGATAATTCTTGCTCCAAGCCGTCCGGATTTTTTCCTGTACAAGATTCTTGGAGGGAATGTTTCAATGCAGCTTATCAATACAGAGGTGTCTGCCCAGTTTTTTGTACACCTCAAGGTTTCCTTTATATGCGGATTTGTAATTGCCTTTCCATATATAATTTACGAAATCTGGAAATTTATCGCGCCTGCATTGTATGACAATGAAATGCACTCGGTCAGGAATGCGTTCCTCGGCTCCGCCCTGCTTTTCTATGCCGGAGTAGCTACAGGTTTCTGCCTGATTTTTCCGGTGACGCTTTCATTCTTCCAGGGCTATACTGTCAGTGATACGATTGCCAATACAGTGACATTGAACTCCTATATTTCAATGTTTTCCTCAATGGTGATTTTGTTCGGCATTGTATTCGAGTTTCCTGTCCTGATTGCAATACTGTCCAATATGGGAATTGTAACGAAGGAGACTCTGAAGAAGTACAGGAAATATGCCTTCGTGGGAGTCCTGATTGTTGCCGCGATTATCACGCCGGCTGATCCGTTCTCAATGTTGATAGCGGCTGCCCCGCTCTATCTCCTATATGAGTTGAGCGTATTTGTTTGTGTACGAAAATGATATCACTCAATTCAATATCAGTTACTTACGGTAGTTTCACACTGCTGGACAATATCAATTTCCATATCAGCGAGAGCGACAAGATCGGTCTCGTTGGCAAGAACGGTGCAGGCAAATCCACTATCATGAAGATGATTTGCGGCCTCCAGAGTCCGACTTCAGGACATATTGACAAGCCAAATCATCTTGAGGTGGGTTATCTTCCCCAGATTATGGAGCATCACAGGGGGAAGACTGTCATTGAGGAGACAATGACGGCTTTTGCCCAGATGACAGCGCTCGAAAATGAGCTTGAGGATATCGGAAGGCAGCTTGCGGAGAGGGAAGACTACGAGTCCCCGGAATATATGTCATTGATAACCAGGATGAACGAAATCAATGACAGGCTTTCCGTGGAGCATTCTGAGCCGCCTCGTGTCAAGGCGGAGAGAACATTGCTCGGGCTTGGATTCAAGGACAGTGAGTTTGACCGGCCCACGGAGACATTCAGCCAGGGCTGGAACATGCGCATTGAACTGGCGAAGATTCTCCTCTCGGATCCGGACGTCCTTTTGCTGGATGAGCCTACAAACCATCTGGACATCGAGTCCATAGAATGGCTCGAGGGCTATCTGAAAGATTATCGTGGCTCAATTCTCCTTGTGTCCCACGACAGGCGCTTCCTGGATACCGTGACGAACAGGACTATTGAGATAATGGCCTCACACATACATGATTACAAGGTCTCATATTCACAATATATTGAGCTGAGGAAAGAGCGAATCGGGCAGCAGATGGCCGCATACGAGAACCAGCAGAAGATGATTGAGAAGACAGAGGACTTCATCAACAAGTTCAGGTACAAGCCGACGAAGTCCAACCAGGTCCAATCCCGAATCAAGGCTCTCGAGAAACTGGAACGCATTGAAATAGATGAGACTGACAATTCCACACTCTGTGTAAAGTTCCCGCCTGCGCCACGCTCCGGTGACGTTGTTTTCAAGGGGAGTGACCTGACTGTTGGATATCCGGAGAAGGTGGTCTTCAGGAATGCTGAAATTGAAATCCGCAGGGGAGAGAAAGTTGCTTTGGTCGGAAGAAATGGAGAGGGAAAGACCACATTGATGCGGGTAATGACAGGTGAATTGTCCCCGATTTCAGGTGAAGCAAAGGTCGGGTACAATGTAAATATCGGCTATTTCGCACAGAATCAGGAAGATATACTGGACAAGAATCTTACCGTGATGGAAACTCTGGAAAGTGTTGCGTCCGGAGATATCAGGACTAGGCTCAGGGATATCCTGGCTGCCTTCCTTTTCAAGGGTGACGATATTGACAAGAAAGTCGCAGTATTGAGCGGCGGTGAACGTGCCCGTCTCGGAATGGCCGGTCTTATGCTGCAGCCATACAATCTCCTCGCCCTGGATGAGCCTACCAACCATATGGATATCAAGTCGAAAGATATTCTCAAGCAGGCGTTGAAGCAGTATGACGGTACTTTGGTGGTGGTTTCTCATGACAGGGACTTCCTGGATGGTCTTGTGGACAAAATGTACGAGTTCAGGGACGGGAAGGTCAAAGAACATCTTGGCAGCATTGAAGATTTCCTTGCGGAAAGGAAGATAGAGAACCTGCAGGAACTTGAACGCAGATTCCAACCTGCTGGCTCAAAGCAAGTTGCACAAGTGGAAGAGACAGAAAACCAGAAGGCTTACAATGCCAGGAAGGCTGTTTCGCGTGAGGAAAGAAAGATTCGAAACCGGGTTAATTTCCTGGAGAATGAGATTGACCGGATTGAAAAAGAAATGAAGAAGATAGAGTCAGTCCTTGCTTCTCCTGGCCCGGATGATGATATAATGGAGCTTACCCGCAGCTATCTGGAGCACAAGCGTGACCTTGATGCGAAGACGGAGGAGTGGGCCAATCTCTCGGAACAGTTGGATTAATTTCTATGTATATTCTTGATTCTCATTGCGATACGCCATCGCAGGCTGTTAGGCTGAGGAATCTCTCGGCGGACAATCCATACGCACACGTTGATTTTCCTAAGTTGCATCGGGGCAATGTGGATGCTGCATTCTTCGCATTGTACACTGCCGGAACTATGGAGCCGGATGCAGCTACTGCCTATGCCATGAAGATGTTGGCGGCGGTTCATGACAGTGTTGAGTCCGCAGGTGATATGGTTGCTCTGGCTAGGACAGTTGAAGATGCTGCCAGGAACAAACGTAATAGCTTGACCTCCATATTCTTAGGCATGGAAAACGGGCTGCCGGTACAGGATAGTCTGGCCTTGCTCAGGGAGTTTCACCGTCTGGGAGTATCCTATTTGACATTGACTCACAATACTGACAACCTGATTTGTGATTCTGCTGCTTGCGGGACACGTTGGGGTGGGCTGAGCCCGTTCGGCAGGCGGGTTGTGGATGAGATGAACCGCCTCGGTATGATAATAGATCTTGCACACGCCTCTGACAATACATTCTATGACTGCGTAAGATGTTCGAAAGCTCCTGTGGTTTCCACGCATTCCTGTTGCAGGGCTCTTGCAGGACATAGGAGGAATATGTCCGACGATATGCTCAGGGCGCTTGCTGCAAATGGGGGAGTCATCCAAATCAATTTCTACCCGGTTTTCCTCGACGATGGTTTTCAGTCGGTTCTCTCTGCATCCGGGCTTGAGGACAAGGCTGATATTGTAGAGTCCGGGTTCATTTCAGACCCTTCAGATCCGGAGAAGTACCGTGCCTGGGTGGATGTGCTCCGGAAACTGGAGGCATTGCCGCGTCCTTCATACAAGAGAGTTGTGGATCACATTGACCACGCTGTTTCAGTTGCCGGGATTGACCATGTCGGAATAGGGTCCGACTTTGACGGAATCAATGTGACTCCTGAGGGTCTCGAGGATATTTCAAAGATAGGAGTCATCTTCGAGGAGATGCGTAACAGGGGATACAACGAGACTGATATCGAGAAGGTGGCCGGAGGAAATTTTCTCCGTGTCATGAGGGAAGTTCAGTCATTGGCAGGGGAGTAGTACATTTTTCAATATGTTCAAAAAGTAGGGTCCGGGACTTTTTTGCTGTCTCGGACCCTACTTTTGACGTATTGTTGCCGTTATTGGGTAACTTGTTGAATATTAATTGAATATAACCTAATAAAAAGCTCTTATAATTTACAAATATTATGTAACAAAAATGTTTTCTCGCTTAACAATGATGTTACATTTATTGTAAATCAATGTTTTAGGTCATTTTTCACAATGGTAAACAGAAAGTGAAGTGCTGATGCGGCGAAACGTTCAATATTACGCTTGCGGTCATTGCTGTACTGGAACATTTTCGTATGTAAACCGCCCCTGGAATCGGCGACGCCGACGAAAACAGTTCCGTCCGGATAGACGCCGTCACCACCACCGGGGCCTGCGAGTCCGGTAGTCGCCACTGAAAAATCACTTCCTGTCAGGGCCTTGACCCCGGCTGCCATTGCTAAAGCTACTTCGGCGCTTACGACACCGTATTTTTCAATTGTTTCGTGAGGGACACCGAGGACCTTTTCCTTTACCGGGATGGCGTAGGATGTCACAGAGCCAAGATAATAGGAGGATGATCCGGCTACGGTGGTGATAAGATGCGAGATTTCACCTCCGGTACAGGACTCGGCTGCGCTCAATGTCTTGCCGGATGCCTTCAAAAGTCCTCCTAAAGCGTGTTCCAGCGTATCATCGGTATCGGAGTATATATAATCCCCGATAATCGCTCCAAGAGCCTCGATTTCAGCATCGATACGCTTTTCCTGCTCTTGCTTTTTCCCTCCGTATATCGAAAGCCGGAGTCTTACCCCGGTGAGAGTGGATGGAAGATAGGCCAGATGCATATCTGGGGGCAAAGCTGTCTCCCAAGCTTCAATCTTCTTCGCCAATGCGGACTCTGCAAGACCGTAAGTCATTATGTTCCTGTGATAAATGCTCGCCGTTTGGAAGTGATTGCGTATATCATCCAGTACATCAGGAAGGGCATTCATAGTCTCGAACGGGACTCCAGGCATTGAATAAAGTACGGCAGGATGGCCGAAGCGGCTTTCATCGAAACGGAAAACCATAATCGGGGCCGTGCCGTAATGGTT
>JBJEBP010000263.1:0-28459 GCA_051870135.1 Candidatus Cryptobacteroides sp.
TCTTGAATTAATGAGTTTCTCCAACATCCATGAGGTTGCCGAACCACATACTATTAGTTTTATATCCTTACGGTAATATGCCCAATCATTCCAGAAATGTTCAAGGGCACCCATAAATCCAGACTTTGGAGTGTCGCACCAGGGAAGTTCGTCGATGAAAATGATTTTTGTTTCTTGTGGAAGTTTCTCAATATTCTTGGATAGAAGGCGAAACGCTTCCGGCCAATTCTTTGGGACACGGGTTTCCCGAAAAGAATCATCAAGCGCATATGAAAAATTTATCATCTGTTCTCCAAATCTCGAATTCTCACGTCCCGTCATCCTGAACGTGAACTTTCCTTCAAGCAACTCCTTAATAAGGAATGTTTTGCCAACCCTTCTCCTTCCATAAACTGCAATGAATTCCGACTGGTCTGTAGCGATATACTTCTCCAGTTCCCTTATCTCTTTCTCTCGTCCTATTATAGCATTCTTCATCGATTGTCATATTATAATCCGGCGGAAAGTTAAGAAAAAATCGAGATTTAGCCAAATTATAAACTTATTACTCAGCTAAATCGCAATAAAAATTCAAGATTTAGCCGAGTAATGTAATTCAATCCTGTACAATCATCCTGTTGGAGAAGTGGTCAAACATTCCGGAATCGTTCGCAAGGAAGAGGGCAACTTATTCGCGAATCTCTAGAAGGAAGGAGGCATGGAAGCAGTTGCCCATTTACGGTACGGCTTTTCAGATGTATTGTACTCAAGCATGCCTCCCTTCTCAATCTCGGAGAAATCCACCCAGGCCCTGTCACGAGACTGACCATTGACCTTCAATGATTTCGTATATATTCTGCTCTCGGAGCCTCCTTTTATCACCAGGTCTCCCCCGGGCAGATGCATGACCACATTCTCAAAGACAGGGGTGTTCAGGGTGAAGCCTCCCACACCAGGAATCATCGGATAAAGTCCCGTGCAGGCGAACACATACCAGGCACCCATAGTGCCAAGATCATCATTTCCCGGAAGACCTCCTTCCCCGACATAGTACAATTCATTCAGAATCCGGTTGATGACAGCTGAGGTCTTGTCCGGGCGGCCGACCCAATTGTAAATCCACGGAATCTGGAAGCCCGGTTCATTTCCGCCGGGGAACCAGTCGTCAAACGGGGAGGCATCAACCCGGCGGAACAGTTCGTCAAGCCTTTTCTCAGCCATTTCCTTGCCTCCCATAATGTCAATCAGGCCTCCGATATCGAATGGAACCATCCAGAAATACGTCTTGTATGTAGCCTCGTCATAATCCTTCCAGTCATTCGTAAAAGGTCTCCAGTCGCCATACTCATCACGGCATTGCAGCCATCCTGTCTCCGGATTATAGAGATTCTTCCAAGTAGCCGCCCTGCCGGCATAGGCTGCAGATGCGAAAGCATCATTGCAAGCGTCTATTGCAAACCTGCTGATGGCAAAATCTGTGGTTGTATATTCAAGCTGGAGAGAAGCATAGGTATAGCCTTTCTCCAGATAATCCTTGAGGTAAGGCCGGGCCTCTACTCCCTGACATTTCAATCCGTATGTCTCGCCAGACTTTCTCATAAGACTGAATACCGGGTCAGGCAGGAAATTCCTGGCACCGAAAGCCCAGGCATTGGCTATCAGGGCGGAAGTAGGCTCACCCTGCATGATGCCGGTCTCAATTCCTGACATCACCCATCTTGGGAAGGCCCCGCCTGCCTGCTCGGCAAAGCGCTGATGAGAGACAACAATATCCGAAGCCACTTCCGGCTCCAGCATTGCAAGAAGCTGAATCTGGGTGCGATAAGTATCCCAATTACTGAAATTCGTATAGGTCGTCCTTCCTGAACGGTGAATCTCCCCGTCCGCACCGATATATTCCCCGTTCACATCATTGAAGATATTCGGATGCATATAGACGTGGTACAGATGAGTGTAGAACTGGATTATCCTTGACCTGTCAGTTCCCTTGACCTCAATCTTCGAGAGGCACTTGTTCCACGCCGCCTCCGCTTCTTCCCTCACCTTGTCAAAATCCCATCCTGGATTCTCCGCATTGAGATTCTCCTTGGCATTATCAACTGACACATAAGAGATTGCGAATTTATAGCCTATTTTCCTGCCGGTATTCCTGAAAGTGAAATACACTCCGGAATCTTCTCCTTCGGCAAATGTGGAACCTTGTCTGAGCCGGTCTTTTTTCCAGGTACCCGATATTTCCGCATCTGTATCGAACTCTGCGGCGAAATAAATTGTATACGGTGTCTTGATGCCGCAGAAGTCGCCTCCATCAGAATATCCCTCACAACTATGAGGGCTTGTAATCACCATTGCAGCTTTCTCAATCCTTGAGGCTGCGATGCCGGCACCGATGAGCACGGTCGAAAACTCTTCGCTTTCAGGGAATTCATATCTTGCATATCCAGTACGGGTGGTAGCAGTAAATTCGGCCTTGATATTATTGTGGACATTGGCCTGATAATATCCTGCATGTCCCCTCTCATTTGTAACCCGGACACGTCCTTCCGTCATCTTCCCCGGGGATTCATTGACCTTTCCTTTCATCGGCAATGTCGGGAAATTGGCCTGGTGCGGGCATCCTGCATTCACCTGATTGACGCCGAACCCGACCTCCTTATGGGCAATAGGGGTGGAGAACTGCACCATCCCGAACGGGACAGTCGCACCTGGAACACAGTAGCCGGACTTGAACCCGTCAAGTTTGGTACCTATGGTAGTGTTCACATATTCCGCCGGAGTCTGGGCAAAGGCATTCAGCCCGGCCAACAGCATTGCCGATATAATGATTCTTTTCATTGGAATTGAGTTTCTGTCGTTATTTGAGGATGAAGGTCTTCAGGCCGAACTGAGGAATGGAAACCTCGAAACTTCCGTCTGTAAGGCTATGCCTTGCTACTTCATTTCCGGAGAGATCCACCTCCACGGCCTCGCTGAATCTCCTGTCAACTTTGATACGGCGTATACCGTTGTCCTGGCGGCCATTGAAAAGGCGGACAAGAATGTCCGTGCCGTCAATCCTGGCAGCAGCGATATCATATCCGTCAGTATCGATGAACGAACGGTTTTCCACCTCTGGAGTCCTCGCTATAGACACGGTCATCGGCTCGTTCCACCTGCAATATTCCTCCGAGGCGGTTCTCCAGCCACCCGTGTGCGGCACTATTGCAAAATCGATGACCGTACTACCGTCAATCCTGTAATCACGTCCCCACAATCCGTTCCCGGAAGCCTGCACAGTCAGGGCAAGAGGCCTGCCACCCCCATGGACATACGATGTGGTATGGTCTGAGAACAGGGCCATTCCGCAGTCACTTCCTTCGGTGCTGACCCAGTCAAGAAGAATATTGTGCTTGATATCGTGCCAGTTATGGAAATTCGTGTCATCCAGTTTGCTCCTGCATACATCGAACGGAGCCCCTTTGTACAGCTCCGCTGACGAGATTGTAGAAGGGAAATACATATTCAGGTGATAGCGGTCATCGTACATCGACCTCTCAGGAGTATCAAAGGCATCGGTCTGCCTGTACGCCCCGATTCCGGGATTGTCCTGCCATTCAATGCATAGGGAGAAATCAATCTTCGGGTCCCCCTGTCTTATGGTTATTGTCTCAATGAAAGGATGCACTCCAATCATTCCACAGATTCTCAAAGACTTCTCGAATTTATTGTCCTCGACAACCGTGACAATCGCCCTGGACTCTGCGGATGAAAGAAAACGCTCTTCATCATAGAAATATCCCTTCAGTTCTCCGAACGAATACTCTCCATTTCTTACCAATTCCCGGTTCCCGTCCTTTTTGCATATTATGCTTTTTACAATGCCGCCTTTTTTAGGGTCCACTGTAATGCGGTATATGTCGTTCTCAATGACATTCGCCTTGCCGTTGCGGGCAACCGGAGAAACGGTTTCTGCGCGTTCAAGTGTATAGGTGGCATATCCGAATGAAGGAGCGTCTGCACGGAAGAGAATTTTCCTGACACCATTGACGAAATCTACACAGGATTCCACAATAATCCCGTCCGCATTTCTAAGGACTGCTCCGGAAGTTCCCCAGTCGGAAGGGAGATTGACAGACACCACCCTGCTGTCAGCAGCGCCTGCTGTATTATATACCATTATACGGTAATCCCCCGTATCCCTGCGGCCACCCCCAAGATTATATTCCGCCTCGAAAATCGTCTTGTCGGCCATCTTCAATGTGGTCTTTGTCCAGTCCCCACAAATCCAGTCAGCCCAAGTCCCTTTCTTTTTCAACCCATTGTAAGGCACAATCCAGGAATCGTGGTGCTGGGACAGCAGCAGGGTTCTCCATCCCTCGTCCATATCCGCGGCACTGTAAACATAACCCTTGTCCAAATTGGCCATCACACCCATTTTCTCGGCCAGCACAATGCGGTTTTCAGCCCTGCGTACATCTCTGCCGATACGTTGCATAACCTGGCTTCCCCACATCAGGGCAGGGCGCACATCCTCCTGGTCTGAAAGATACTCCACCGGCGTCACTTCCCCCTCGACGCTCTCGAAATAATTCCTCCAGGTAGTGTATTCGCTTGTCACCGGCTCATTGGTCCCGAAATCCTTCCACTGGCTCTCCAGCCAAGGGCCGAATGTCCATCCGGCATCCTGATAGGTCATTCCGACAGGATGATGGAATCCTGCCGCTTCAGCTGCGCCAAGATATTCAGAGCAATTGTTGTTCGCATTGGTGCTGAATACATTCTGACGGCTCAATTCCTCAAAACTGTAACGGGGAGAACAAATGATTACGCTCCCGTCCGGGCCGGTCCAGTTCACAAGTTCTCCTTCCACCGGAGCGTAATACCCTCCCCAGCAGGTATTCGGACATTTCAAAGAAGCATATTTGAATCCGAAACCCTTCAGGATCTGGGGCAGGCAACTTGTGAAGCAGGGCTCTTCCACCGCATAAGTGATAAATTCAGCCTCCGGATAATATTCCAGGGTTTTTCTGATGCCGTACTCGAACTGACGGATGATGCTCTCTCCCGAAATATTATACATATACGGTTGGGCATAAGTCGGATTTGTGAATTCCGCCCTGCCATTTTTCACGTATTCTCTCAATCTCAAATAGTCGGCCGGTGCCGCAACCATCACGGAATCCCATGTCTCGGGTTCGATTTCGAGGCAGATTGACCAGTCAGGATGCTTTTCCAGCTGGTCAACCATGAAACCTGTGTAGGTTTTGAGCGGATAATGTCCATAGACACCTCCGTGGAATCCGTCAACAAATCTGGCCCTGCCTTCTTTCTGCTGGGAAGCCGCCGTAATTCCGGTCCCGGCTATTGCCGCTATGAAAAACGCTGTTCTGAATAATGTCGAGATAATCGGTCGCATAATTCTGTTTGAATTTATCTTTGCTGAATCTATTGATTTTCTGTACTATTTTGAAATGCTATCGAATAAAGTCCTGATGAAAGTTCCGTTTGCATCACATCAAGTTCCTTACCGTTGACTTTGCGGGAAACTGCGCCATGCGGGAATTTGAATGTCGCGGAAGAGCCGGAAGGAATGCGAGCCTTGATAACCATCTCTGTTCCAATGCGTTTCCATTCCACCGAAACATTTCCGAACGGAGTTTCTTTATCGGCATTCACCCAGGAAAGTTCCTCAAGATATTGCGGGTCAATGACAAAATGCCTGTATCCCGGCTCGTCCGGGACAATGCCGGCGAGGGCCTGATAGAACCACGTGCCAATTCCATTGTAACAATTGTGCACACGACTGCGCTCGGCATCCCAGGATTCCCACGTGGCTGTTGCCCCGTTGTCAATCATATAGAGATAACCTGGATAATCCCTCTGCTTTAGAATGTCATACATCAGCCGGGTCTCCCTGAAGCGCACAGCATACTCCGTAAATATCGGCACGCCTACAAGGCCGACGGCAATATGCCCGTTATATTTTTCATAAGATATCCTGCGCATCTTCTCCCTGACAGCCGGGCGGAGTTCTTCCGGTACAATACCCACGTTCATAGGATAGGCCATATCAAGCGGGCTGCCGCAGCCGTATGTAGAATCCGCTGGATTGTAGAAGGTCTCGTGTATTCTTTTTGACAGATTCTCGTTCCAAATGCGGTAACCTTCTGCTTCAGAAGCATTTCCAAGATGGAAAGACATCTTCTCCATAGCCTGGAGGCATTCGCTTACGAGACAGTTGCTGACCAGGTCCACAGACTCCGGGTTTCCGGCATCCACACCGGCGGGAGCAAGCCAGTCTCCCAAAAACCACATCCGGTTGTGTGTGTCTGGCCACCTGTGGAGCAATCCGTCCGGAGAGTATTTCCTGACATATTCCAGCCATCTCGACATTTCATTGAAAGTATTACGGACAATCCCGCCATCAGCATAATTGAGCCAGGTCCGGAATGGGGCAAGCACAATGAAGCCACACCAGTACGGGCCTCCTCCTCCACCCCCGGCAGGAGCAACGTGAGGCAGTCCGCCGTCCTCCTCCATCACGTCTCTCCAGGCAGACAGCCAGTTCGAATAAAGAGGGGCGACATTGTACATTGTCTGGAGCGTCATCGTGGACGAATTGCCGTCTCCGCCGTATCCGGTACGCTCAAGATGAGGGCAGTCCACCATATAGCCGCTGAAGGCGAGACAGCGCATCGTGTAGGAAATCATATCATGAACGGCATTCAGGTCCTCATCAGAACATTTGAAAAAAGAAGCCGGAGTATAGTCTCCTGAAATTTGAAGAGCCTCAGCCTCAGGACGTTCCGTCAGGCCTGAGATGCGGACATAGCGGAAAGCGTGGTGATTGAATTTATTGCAGAATGTCTCTTCAGAACTTCCTGCCGCAATATATATATCGCTCTCTCCCTGATAATCCACCACACCATCGGGAGATTGATAATCAGAATATTCCATCTTTATCTCCTGTCCATGTGCCAGGCCGTGCATATCCAGTTTCAGCCAGCCGGTAAGCACCCTACCCATATCGAGAATCCAGTTTCCTGAACTGTCCCGGTCAATGGAAACCGGAGCGGAGCGGCGGATAATGACATTGCGCTCACAAGTTTGGGGAGTCGCCTGCATGCCGGGAACTTCCACTACTTCGACAGGAACTGGGCGCAATCCGTCCAATGCAGCAGCGGACAAATCCTGCGGGACAATGTTGCCATCAACCCTTTCGCCGCCGAACCTGAGAGCCTGCCAGGTGCCCGTGTCCTGATACCCGCCACGGACGGCGGTCCAGCCGGAACCGGTTGCGGATATGGTATTCCAAACGCCCGAAACAAGTTCGTCAATCTGTGCCTTGAGAAGAGGACCTCCGTATAAAGCGTTGAATGTCCGGGATTTATACCAACCCTGGCCAAGCCATAATGCCACGTCGTTGACACCACCGTCCACATAAGAAGTTATATCATATGTGAGAATCAGGGAATGTTTGTCAAGTTGCGAAACGGCAGGTGAAAGAACGTTCTCCCCCACTTTCTCCCCATTCACATATAACTCGTGATAACCGAGAGAATTCACATGCGCAAATACTCTTTCGGCACCGGGAGATACATTGAATGTAGCCCTGAAAATCGGGGACTCTCCGTTGTCAGACGGCATTCCGATATAGTCTCCATTCAAACCCGACAGGGCTCCGATACTGAACGTACAAGTCCCGCTCCAACGGCTGGCCCTTCCTTCCGAATCCCAAATACGGACTCTCCAGAAGCATAGCTGAAGGGATTCAAGCGGGACTCCTTCATAGGGGACAAGTATTTGGGCATCAGACTCTACCCGGCCTGACTGCCAAAGATCAGCCTGCCCGCTCTCCAAAGCTGCCTCACTTGAAGCCACCTGTATCTCCAATGCAGTCTGGACGACTCCGGAAGGAGCATTGATTTTCCAGCTGAAATGCGGGCACGTAGTTGCGAGCCCGAGGGGATTGACCAGGCTCTCGCACCTCAAATCATAAACCTCAGGCCTGTCCGTACAGCAGGACATCAGCAGCGGGACAAGTATTGTCAGTAGAAATATTCTCTTCATCATCAGGGTATCAGACATCAAAAACAAACGGTGGCACAAAAGGCCTGAATATCAACCTTTTGGCCACCATAATCATAGAGTTTGGAGAATGCGCCTCCTCACGAGGGGGCTATTTCTCGCTCTGCTGGAGCAGATAGCCGTCCTCGCCGTCAGTCACGACAACAGACTTGTCGGCATTGACAAACCATACATAGACGGACTCAATCTCAGCATCAGATGGCAGGGAGAAGAAATGGCGTGGATAAATGTATTTCTGGAATGTATCCTCGCCAATGCCGAGCATGAGGTTATCATCTGAAACAGCTGTAACCTCCTTGACGGAACCGTCTGCAAGGACTGCTTTTCCGCAGAGATATACTTTCCCGGCTCCTGCAAGAGCTGAGCCTTCGGCTCCGAAATTGACCGCGAAAATATCACCGTACCTGAATACGGAAGGAGTGGTGGTGACAGCGGCTGTGACAGTATAGTCAAGCATAGGGCCGGATCCGCCGCTCACTGTGAACGGAACAGCCACCTCATTTGGAACATAACGGAAATCTCCGTCATTGTCCTGCTCAGTCATAAGTCCTCTCTTCGCTCCGCAGTAGCCTGCACCGAAGAAGAATTTGATATTGTCTGCACCGGTCTTGAGACGGATTTTAATTGTGGCAGTGATAGGTTCCTTGCTGACATTGTCATTGATTGTGAATGCAGTTGAAGACCTGAATACAGTCCACTCGACCGGACCTGTATTGCCCATAAGACCCACTTTGCTCTGATAAGCCAGCGGCCAGCTTTGCTGGGTGAAAGGTTCATTTTCGGTAGAAGGGATGACTGTCATTGACTCGTTCACAATCTCTTCGAATCCCTGTGTTGCATATCCGCTGGTAGAGAATGTAACTACGGCGTTTTCGGCTGTCTTCCAGGACTTCGGGGTGAGGATTGCAAAAGCCAGCTTGGAATTGCTTTCGTCACTGCCCGGGACGAGCTTGATTTCCACAGTTATCTCCTCCTCGGAGTTCACTTTGGCGTTCTCAGGAAGAATGATCTTCTCGACTGACATCACGCAGTTGGCTGCCATAAGCATCATGGACGCCATGGCAAGACACGCCATCTTATGTTTTTTGACAAAATTGATAATCATGGTTTTAAAGTATTAATCAGTGATTTCCTTGAACTTGTACTCATAGCTGAGTTCCTCGCAGTCTAGTACGAAAGGAACTATGAGCTCGCCATTCTTGAAGACTGCGATGACATCACCTGTCTCCTTGATCCTCAACACGTTCGGGCTGACAGTAGTGTCGAACTCGCAGGCAACTTCGCCGGATGGGACCTGGAATGTATAGGAAGAGAACGGTATATCGCCGTTGTCGTATGAAAATGAGGTCATCTTTCCGTCTGTAACGTGAATGACAAAGCGGAGAGATTTGAAGAAATCGAAATAAGGGAAGACATCAATTCCGTTGATATTCACAGGATCCTTCTCAATGACAGAGCGAAGGGTATATGTGATATCATAGTTAGGATTGTAATTCTTGTCCATTTCTGTCGGCTCGTCTCCGCAGGATGCCATGAAAAGCACCGAGAGAGCCAATGCGAAAAGTGATTTATATTTGAACATAGTTATCTTTATTAATTTAAAATCGTATTCTTTTCCACCCAGAAGAATCTCGGACGATAGCTTGACACGTCGGAGAACTGCTCTGAGAATTCCCAAGTATTCACGTTGAACGATACTAGTATCATCCCGTCCTTCTTAAACTGGGGATGGCCCATGGCATTGTAAGTGAACCAGTTGCTGTTCCCAAGATCAGGAATGTCGTAAATCAGTGTCCTGTTGCTCCACGGTCCCCACGGATTCGATGAGGTGAAAGTGTATATCTTTCCGCTGTTGAACGTCTTGTCCTGGGTCAGGAGAACATATTTCCCGTCCAGCTTGAAGACATTGAACTGCGAGGACACAGGTACTGAATCAAGGCCCTTGAGCTTCACTGCGGCATTCTTGTCCGCAGACCAACCGTTCCCGTTCCAGTACTCCCAGGAAGTCAGGAGCTTGTCAACAGTAGTTCTCGCCACAAGCACTTCAGTGACCGGATCAGCATCGTTCTCAATATCGACCTGCGCATAAATGTACAGCCATTCGCCGTCGTTCATGGCTGCTGCTCCGTAATGAATCGTGTCGTCTGATGACGAGAACGGAATAGGAGAGTCCTTCACCAGTTTGATGTCCGGAAGGCTGTATTCCAGCAGGTTTGTCTTCCTGTATGCAAAGCCGAATGAGCCTTCACCAGCCTTGTACATCAGCTCCTGGAAAATGAACAGCCTGTTGTCAACCACGAATCCATGGCCCGGCCAGTACCAATCCTGTCCCTCGTTGGTAACTCCGGCCGGAACCGCGGCCGAGGTATTCTCCCCGTTGGCACAGCATATCGCTGAAGCCCTGCCGTTGTCGTAAACGATGTACGTATTTCTGTACATATGGTTTCCTTCCACCCTGCGGCCGCCGGACACTCTTCCCGTATAGGAGTCTCCCATCAGGAAAATGCTTCTTCCGTCAGGAAGGGCAATGGAGTACATTCCGTCCCCCTCCGTGACACTTCCGCTGTCAGGAATAATTTTGGAGGCAATCCAGGAGTCGAATCCGTCAATATTCAGGTTGACTTCCAGGTATGTCTTCTCCTCGTTCCCGGCCAAAAGCGCGATCTTGACAGGAAATCTCTGGTTATAAGGAATATGTGTCAATTCGCAGGATGTCTCCGAGGCAGGCAATGTGATATCGTTGATACCTTCCTTGTCATAAATCCTGTAAGTATCGAACTTGACATCGTTCCTGATCAGGGACCAGGAAAGGAACACTGTGTCCGCATTCGATGTCCACTCCGCCTTTACAGCCGGGCTTCCTCCATCCTCGAATCCATTCGGGAGCTGGTGCTCCCCGCTGCCGGAGCAGGAGGGAAGCACAGCCAGCATCAGGCAGGCAGACATTATTGTTGACAGCATTCTCATATTCTACCTCTTAAGGTTAGGATTGAGCCTGGACTCCCTGAGCGGGTAAGGGAAGAGGAGGTCTTTCTCAGCGAAAGCGGCCTCGTGCCCGGGAGTCTGGTAGCCTATGAGGTCAACAACCTTGCCTGTCACAGGATTGAGTGCCTTGTGCGTCCTGAGCATATCGTACCATGTCTGGGTTTCGAAGCAGAGTTCCCAGAGTCTCTCTTTGTAAACAGTCGAGAAATCGAGACTTGACGGTTTCGCCTCATCCGGCATGGCCCTGTGACGGACCTCGTAATATGCGTCAATCGCCGCCTTGTCGCTTGTGTTGCCACCGTCAGCCATAACCTTGGCCTCGGCAAGAGTAAGGAGGACGTCAGCATATCTGATAAGTGCGTAGTTCACACCTGATTTGCCGGTCTTGGCGCAGTTGTCATCCCAGTATTTGTAGATGTATGGCCTTCCGAGTTCAACATCACCGGAGCCGTCAAGAGCCTTGGCCTTTGTGGTGTAATATCCATAGTCAGCAGCCCTGAGGTCGCCTTCAGCATAGGAGCGATAGAACTCATTTGTAGGAGCCAGAGCTCCACCGTAAGCGGAGTTGGCGGAAATCTCAACTGCCGGCTCCGGATAAGGAAGCATATCGTTGTGAACAGGAGAACCTGCCTTGTCCTGCTCCCTCTGGATGCAGAGAAGCCACTCACCGGAGTTGGAATTGGCATTGTTCCTCATTGACTGATAGTCAGGATAGAGAGAGAAGGCCTTCTTCGACACAATCTCGGATGCCTTGTTGTAAGCCTTTGTATAATAATCCTTTCCAAGTGAGAGAGGATATCCGGCCATGGTGATGTAAACCTTGGAGAGAAGAGCCTTTACAGCTCCGAGACCCACGTGGCCGTCAGTTCTGGACCAGGAAAGATTGCCCATAAGTTCCTCAGCCCTGACAAGGTCGCTCTCTATGCAGGCATATATCTCTGCTGTTTCCGTGAGTGGAATCTGCACCTCGGAAAGGTCTGTTGTCGGAGTGGTCTTGAGAGGGACCTGCCCCCAGAGGCGCACGAGATTGAAATAATGGTAGGCTCTCATGAAGTAAGCCTCTCCGAGAAGCTGGCTCTTCTGCTCATCGGAAATCTCAGCCTTGCTCGCCTCGATGCCGGCAATGGTACTGTTGGCATTCTCAATAGCCGTGTAGGCAGAACGCCAGAGAGATTCAAGATTGTTGTTCTCCTCAGTGACAGTCAGCAGATTGGCCTGTGAGAGATAGAGGCTGGTCGCAGTTCTTGGACGCTCGCCGTAGCCACTCATATATTCGAGAAAAATGAATCTCTGTGTGCCGACCTCGATGTCCCCGTCGAAAATATCGTCAAGATAAGAGTACAATCCGTCAACAGCAGCCTGCATCTGTTCACTAGTGGTGAAGTAGTTGTCCGGAGTCAGGAATGTCTTCGGGTTCTCTTCAAGAAACTTATTGCATCCGGCAAGGCAGGTCAATGCGAAAGCACCGAATATTATAGATTTAAATTTATTCATATCTGTTTCCTCCAAATTAGAATGTGATTTTGAGATTGCCTGACACAGTCATCGGCTTAGGATATGAGTAGAAATCAATTCCGGAACCAGTGTTGACATTGCCGAAAGCACCAACTTCCGGATCATAGCCAGGATATTTAGTGAATACGTATGGATTCTCCACAGTCACACCAAGCATCAGGCCCTTGACGAATTTCACGTTCTTGAGGACAGAGTGCTTGAAGTCGTATGACAACATAATGTTGCGGATTCTGATGAAGTCTCCGCTGTAAATCATCCTGGAGTCTTTCTCGTTCTCTCCGAAATATGCGTCGGAAGGACGGCGGATGGCAGCAATGAGTGTATTCTGGTGCTCAGGCGACCATGCGTCGAGAACTGATTTCATCGAGTTGCTGTAGAGCTGGCGGTTCTCCATCATGGTTGTGGTGATGTTCATAACCTTGGCACCGTACTGCGCTCCTATGTCCACCATAAGGGAGAAGCCTTTCCAGTTGAATGTGTTGACCATTGAGAACTCGCCCTTTGGAGTACCTGAACCCATATACTGACGGTCATTGTCGTCAATGACATAGTCCTTGTTGACGTCCTCGTACTTGAGGTCGCCAGGTTTCTTGCCGTACTTGGAAGCTTCCTCAACCTCGTCAAGTCCCCAGGTGCCTATACGGTTCAGCACGAAGAATGAACCCCAAGGCATTCCCTCGACGGCCCTGGCATTGTTGCCGAGGTCGATTGTCTCACCGTTGATATCCACGACGACAATCTTGTTGGTGGAGAAAATGAAGTCTGTATCCCACTGGAACTCAGGATGGTCAATGTTGTGGGAAGTGAGGGTGACCTCGAATCCCCTGTTGCGGATTTTTCCGAGGTTCGTCCAGGATGTGGAATATCCGGTAGTATATGGAACCTGCTTCTGGAAGAGAAGGTCGGTAGTGTTCTTGTTGTAGTAGTCAGCGATAATCTCGAGACGGTCCCTGAAGAGGCTGAAGTCGAGACCTACGTTGAGCTGCTTGGATGTCTCCCACTTGAGGTCTGAGTTACCGAGGTTCGACAATGTCACGTAAGTGGCAGGATTGCCGTTGAAATAACCTGTTCCGGTGGAATACTGGGAGATTGTCCTGTAGTTTGGAATCGAGGCGTTACCCACGGCACCGTAGCTGACACGGAGTTTGAGATTCCTCATGAAATCCTTTGCACCTGCGAAGAAAGGCTCCTCGGAGATCAACCAGGCAGCTGATGCTGAAGGGAAGAAACCGTATTTGTTGTTGGCGCCGAAGTTGGAAGCACCGTCAGCACGGAATGTGAAGCCTATCATATACTTGTTCAGGATGTTGTGGTTCATTCTGAAATAGTATGAGTTCATGGTGTTCTGGTTCATTCCGGAAGAAGGGTTCTGGATCACGGAACCTGCACCGAGGTTGTGATAGTCGAAAGAACCGTCGAAGAAATTCTCAGCACCTGCTGTGGCACTTTCAGCCCTGTAGTAATACCAGCTGGCTCCAAGCACGAAATTGGATTTGAGCTTACCGGAGAAGAATTCAGGGCTGTAGGTCAGATAGTCCTCATTGGCCCATCTCCTTGAATCAGAATATCCGATAGTCGCATATCCGCCGTTGTTCTCAGTCTGCTGGATGAGACCTTTCTCGGTAGCGTAGCTGATGCTCTTGCCGTTGTTCATCTGGTAATCACCCTTCACTGTGAGAGTGAGGTCTTTGCAGAGCTTGAGATTGGCCGTGAGGCTCATCACCATGAAGTTGTTCTTCTGCTTCTTGTGCACGGACTCCATCAGGCGCAGAGGATTCTCCGCCTCCTCGCCGAGAGGATAGTCGTGCTTTCTTCCCCAGGTACCGTCTTCATATTTTACTGGCACAATCGGAGGCATTTCCATCATGTTCCTGAGGGAGCCCTGGCCGAAGCCGTTCTCACTGTCGGCGTTGTTTGACTCAGTGGCACCTCCGGTAACGACAGCCTGGATGTCAAGCCAGTCTGTAATCTGGGATTTCACATTGATTGTACCGGTCATACGGTTGGAATCCGTTCCATAGAGAAGACCCTCGACATTCTGATAAGCCACGCCCGCATAGACGGATGTCTTCTCTGTACCTGCGGTAAATGACAGGGAGTGGTCATTGACAATCGCATTTCTGGTCATGACATCCTGCCAGTCAGTATCGTATTTCGGAGAAGCTATGAGCAGTCCGTTCTCATCATATACGTAGTTCCCGGATGAATCTTTCTTGTAGTAGAACAGGTTCTCCATAGGATTGAGCAGATGAGGCATTGTGGCTCCGCTATAGTCGTAAGCACGTTTCTGGACCTCCATGAACTCTTCAGCATTGAGCAGGTCAAGTTTGCGGGTCAGCATACTTACACCGACTTTGGCGTCATAGGTTACCGTACCTTTTCCTGACTTTCCTGACTTTGTGGTAATGAGAACGACACCGTTGGAACCTTTCGCACCATACATTGATGTTGCAGCGGCATCCTTGAGGACATCAATGCTCTCGATGTCGGCCGGATTCACGAGAGACGGATCAACGTCAACTACACCGTCCATCACATAGATAGGGTCACTGCCTGCGTTGATGGAGCCCATACCCCTGATCCGGAGGGCAGAAGTACCGCCCGGACGTCCCGAGAAGGAAACGCTCCTCACACCAGCCACCTTGCCGGCGAGGCTCTGCATAATGTTCAATGCCGTAGCCCTTTCTCCCAGCTCGTCGCTCTTGACAGAGGCCACTGAAGAGGAAAGTTCCCTCTTGATCATTGTACCATAGCCGACAGCCACCGCCTCGTTGAGGCCGAAAGCACTGACAGCCATCTTCACTTCAAAGAAAGTCCTGTTGCCGAGGTCGATTTCCTGAGTCTCCATACCGAGACAGGAGAAAACGATGGTTTTGGTTCCGGCTGGAACTTTGAAGGTGAAATTACCGTCCAGATCAGTAGTGGCGGCATTGGCGTTATTGCCTTTGGCCATCACCACAACGCCTGCAAGAGGCATTCCGTCAGAATCCAAGACTTTACCCGATACAGTCCCGGGTGTCTGCTGGGCAAAGAGTGACATCGTCCCCATCAGGAGCATTGCCACAAGCCCGATAAATGTAGAAATGATTCTTTTACTCATAAAGAAAAGTGATAAAGTTGGTTATTTCCATTCAGTTGGTTCCGAACCCATATAAAGTTCGAGTTTTCCACCGGCCGCAATATCCTTGAAGTCCAGATAAGGGCCCGGAAGTGATTTCCCGTTCAGCAGCGCCTTTTGGATATAGATATTCCCGGGGCTGTTGTCATATGCCTTTACGATGAACTCTTTGCCCGAGGCATAGACAGGATCAGTCGTGAACCGTATTTCATCGAAAACCGGGCTGGTTATATCCATGGAAGTGTTTCCAGGACAGGAAGGATGGATTCCGGATGCTGCGAGCACATACCAGGCCGACATCTGGCCGGCGTCGTCGTTGCCAACAAGTCCGGTCATCACATTGTCCGAATAGCCGTGGCTACAGATGAATCTCGTCCATTTCTGGGTTTTCCACGGCTCGCCCAAAGCATTGAAAAGGAAAGGAACGAAATGGACAGGTTCATTGGCGTGGTTGTAGTACTGGTTCCAGAGCATATCCTCCGGAGTATTGCTGAAGAATGCATCCAGGTCAGCCAGCACGGCCTCCCTGCCGCCCATCAGTTCGGTCATGGCCTCCACATTGTGAGGAACGAACCACCCCTGCTGATAAGGATTGCACTCAATGCAGCCGTACCATTCAGTAGTGCGGGCACTGTCCGGCCACTCAGCCCAGGTACCGTCAGCCTCCCTCGGCCTGAACCACATTTTCTCATTGTCGAAAATATTCCTGTATGCCTCTGCCTTTTCCTTGTACTCATCAGCTTCGGCATTGTGTCCGAGCATCTCCGCAAAACGGCCGAGACACCAGTCGAAATAAGCATATTCCAGGGTCTGTGAAATGCAGAGGGGACCCGGAGTCCATCCTAGCGGCCAGTTCCCGAATTTCTCCACAGTATTCCTGCCGTACCGGAATGCTTTCTCCGCATCGAAATTCCTTATTCCCTTGGCGTAGGCATCGGCTATGACGGATAGGGCTGGATTGCCTATCATACATCCCGAATAGGAATTGAAAATCTCCCAGCGCTCGTAGTACTCCCTTCCGCTCTGCTCCGCAAGGGTAGTGAGCGAGGCAATTATGTCATTGACCACCTGGGGGTTGATTATGGTCTGAAGCGGCATCTGGCTGCGGAATACATCCCAGCCGCTGAATATTGTCCTTTTGGTGAACCCATCGCCGGGATTGTGCACTTTGAAATCACCGCCGACATAACGTCCGTCCACGTCAGCATAGATTCGAGGATCAATCAGGGAATGGTACAATGCCGTATAGAACACTGTCTTTTCTTCGTCCGAACCTCCGGCAACTTTTATCTTGGAAAGTTCGCGGCGCCAGGTCTCCTCAGATGAAGACACGACCTCGTCAAATCCAAGTCCGGCTATCTCGCTTGCAAAATTCTTCCTCGCTCCATCAAGGTCCACGAAAGAGATTCCCACCTTGAGTGTGACATTGTCACCGGATGACACCGGATATTCAGTGAAAAAGCCTATGTGGTCACCCTCGAGCTCCGGTATGTCCCTGATGATGCTGGATGCCGCCACCCTTTCCAAATATGCGGGGCTGTTGACCTCGTTCATCTTGCGTTGCCATCCGGCAGGGATATCGGCAGACCAGAAACCTGTTGTTTCAAGAGGTCTGCTGAACTCGGCGTGGAAATACAGGGTGTAATTGGAGTTGCCTTCGCCGTTGCCCCATCCGCCAGTCTCGGACGGGCATCTCATCCAACCTTCGACAGTATGGTCATCGACAATTTTGAGAAACTGCCTCTCGGACGTTCCTCCAACTCTTCTCGCAAGATCAATCTGGGTTCTCGCCTCACCGCTGTAGCCGTAGGTGAACCTGATGGCCCCGCAATGAGGTGTAGCGGAGCACTCCACGGTGACATTATAGTCATTCAGGCGTACCCGGTAGTATCCCGGTCTTGCAATTTCCGATTCCTTGTCATACGAGGACCTCCAACCTTCAATGCTTCCGTCTTCTTTTCCGGCCACGGTTTTCATCGGACCGGAAGTCGGCATCACCAGGAAATTTCCCAGGTCACCGTACCAGCCCACTCCGCTCATCTGCGTGAAGTCAAAGCCCTCGATAGTCTTCATCTCATAACTGTAACCGCAGCTGTTGTCTCCTCCGGTCACGGTCTGGGGACTCACCTGCACCATTCCGAACGGTGTGGTGGCTCCGGGGAAGGTCTTGCCCAGTCCGTGATAGACCCCTGCCGCCTCCGTGCTCGTACAGGCCCCGATAAGAGGATTCACATAATCCATCGGATCATAGTCGAACCCTTCATTACCGGCACAGGCGCAGGCCATCCCCAGAACAGCCAACGTTATGAAGTGTTTCATAGTCAAGCCAGCCGCCGGCAAAAATGCCGCAGCACTACTTATCAAATCAAACCTCATAGAATAGAGAACATAAATGTATAACGTTTCAGTGTCGTTGCAAAAGTATGGATTCGCACGCCTGAAGTGGTATTGTATGGTTTTAAAAAAGTATATTATAGTTTCAGGATGCGGAATTCCGGTGTCTAAAGCCTGCAGAGGGAGATATGCCTCGTCACAGGCTTGTTGATGGTGTATATTTTCGACACTATCGCGTCAATGTAATTCTCCCATACCTCCCTAATCTCCGGGAAAGCACTCTTGCGGTACCAGTAATTGCTGTTGGCGACGAACCAGTCTTCCTTGGCCTTCTCGGTCACCATTTCCACTGACTTCCAGTCGTCAGCAAAAATCTGGTCCGTGCCCTTGAACATGTTGAACTCAATCCAGACATATTCACGGAAACGTTTCTCCACCTCAAGACGTTCTTCATTGAGATACATCACCGCAGATGCCTGACGGTACTGTGGAGTATCGGTGTATGAAGCCATATTGACTCCGGCCGCCAATGAGGAAGCGGAAAGAGTATCAATAGGCTGGCCGTCAATACAGAAAAGGTATCTGCCATCCTCAAGGCCCGTGACGCGAAGTGTTTCCTGATTGAATTCCTCCGTGAAAGGTATGATTTTCAATGCATCACGCTGGGAGTGTATATTACCCCAGCCGTGCTCGGAAATCGAGTCGCAAGGATAAGGGAGAGACTCGGCGAGATAGTCGAAAGAAACGCCGCCGTTCTCTTTACGGACATTTGTCACTTCGCAATATTCCGTTCCGGCTACTTCTCCGCGTTTCGCATTTACATCGATTCCGGCCACCTTGCGTCCCGCCAGGCCCTGAGCCTTGAGGAAAAGATAGGCCATCACCATCTGGCCGTCTTTGTCCGGATGAATCCTGTCCTGCGGGCAGAAAGAATACTTGGGGTCATCAGCCTGGAGTTTCTGTCCAAGTTCAACCATAGGAGCATTGAAATCAACGAATCCCCAACCGCGGGATGATGCCGCAGAACGCTGTGCGTCAATAATGTTGCATATTGCATCATTCTTTCCCACGAGAACTCCGTCATTGAAGCGGGAAGTCTCGTCGTAAGGAGAACCGCCGACCATCACAATCTGGGCTCCGGTAGCCTCCAGTTTCCCGATTATCTTCCCGAAATTGTCAATTGAGGCGCTGACTCTCTCCGCAGAAAGCTCGTCTGTATTGTCTTTGTTGAATACATCGAAATAGCCGGTGTCATTCATTCCGAAGGTAAGGGTGATGTAGGTAGGATTCTTGGAAATGACATCGTAGTCGAGCCTCGCCAGAATGTCCGAAGCCGTGTCTCCTCCAACACCGCAATTGAGAATTGTGACAGGCATATTCGGGAATCTGGTCATATAGTAGAGCCAGATGTAGGAATGGTAATGGCCTCCGTGAGTGATGCTGTCACCGATGAGGGCCACTTTCTCGCCTGGTTTGAACTGGGGAATGAGCTGCTGGGCCCCTGCCGGGCACAGAGCAATGAGTAATAGTGATAGTGAAATCAATATGTGTCGCATAAAAACAATGTTTTATGCAAATGTACCCGTCAAGGGATGATAAAAGCTATACTGAAATCACAAAAAGGTACACTATGGTTTCAAGTGGTTGATTTGCGGTATTCCTTTGGGGACATATTGTAGGTCTCGGCAAACTTGCGGTAGAACCAGGATTTGTTGTTGAAGCCGCAATCGAACATAATCTCCTGGACAGTGAGGGATGTGGTGCGCAGGAGAGTGGCCGCACGGTTCAGCTTGATGGTGCGGATGAACTCGCCCGGGGACTTTCCGAGAAGATCCTTGATACGCCGGTACAAGGTCATTTCGCTTACACACAAGGCTGCCGCAACATCTGCCGGTGACAGGTCATCGGAAATCCTGCTCTCCACTATTTCGACTATTGAGGTGATGAAGTCACTGTCCCTTGAGGTCATGGACAGGCCCTCGAAAATCTTCATATCGGAAATGGACGAGGTGTAGTAATCCTTCAGCGAGGTCCTGTTTTTCAGGATGTTGCCGACAATGGCAATAAGCTGGGCAGGAACGAACGGCTTCGGGATGAAGGCTTCGCTGCCGAGATTGTATGAATTGATTTCATCGGACACATCAGTCTTGAATGCCAGGAAAACAACCGGGATGAACTTCGTCAATTCATTGCTTTTCAAGCGTTTGATAAGTTCGATACCATTTATGTTAGGCATATTCATATCAGTTATGACAAGATCCATGCGCATATCCCGGAGAATATCTATGGCAGCTGCTCCGTCGGAGGCTTTGACAACGTTGTAGTTCTCTTCAAGTATATCTACCACCATATCGCAAATGGCTGCATCGTCATCGACGACAAGGATGGAAGGCCTTCCGTCACGAACTGATAAAACTGGAGCCGATGATAGTGAATCTCCATTGGCACTTGTCTTGCCTGTCAGGTTGTCGGCTCCCTCAAGTATGTCATAATCAGAACTTTCCACCTTGATATCAGGCTGAATGACTACCTGTTCATCTGCCGTGTTCACTTCTGCCGAAGGAAGGCGGAGTTCGAAAGTAACTGATTTGTCCATCACGCTGTCCACCGAAATCTCTCCGCCGAGAGTATTCACGTAACTGTTGACCAGCGCCATCCCGACTCCGTTGCGGACTTTCTTGCCCTTGGCCATCTGCTGCTCGAGATTGTCGAGAATCACAAACCTGTCGAATACCCTGCTGAGTTTCTCCCTGGAAAGCCCCTTGCTGGTATTGGTGACGGTGAAATGCATCCCGCCATCCGTGGATTTCTCCAGTTCAATGTCCACTGTCCCGCCGTCAGGGGTGTATTTGTATGCATTGGAAATGAGATTGATAAGTATTTTCTCCAATGCACCCTCGTCGCTGACAAGAATGAAAGGCTCCTGCGGTGCGGAAAGATTCAGGTTGATATTATGCTCCTCGCCAATTCCGGTGAAATCCTCAAGTATCTCCGAAAGCATTCCGGAAACGTCTATCCTCTTGTACACAGGCTCATAATGGCCGGTATCGACCTTGCGGAACTCCAGCAGTTCCTGAATCAGCTTCTGCATTCTGGAGGCATTGTCATTTATTATGCGGACATAACGGCTGCTCTTCTGCTGCGTCTGAAGATTCTCTGCCAGCCGCTCTCCGGAACAGGAAATGAGAGTAAGCGGAGTCCCGAATTCGTGGGCGATGTTGGTAAAGAAATTCAGTTTCGCCTCGTAGTTCTCTTTCTGTTTTTCTTTTTCGAGAGCCTCCCTGGCAAGCATCTCTTTCTGCAACTGGCGCTCTTCCCTATATCTTCCCAAAAGTATAGATGCAAGTACTGCACTCACAAGATAAAGCAAATAGGCCCAGCCGGTGAGATACCACGGCCTTTTTATGACTATGTCAAGCGCTTTTTCATTGTCGCACCAGGCTTTGTCCCCGTTGGTGCTGCGGACTTTGAAAACATATCTGCCGGGAGGAACATTGGTGAATGTTGCAGGTATCCCGGCCGATACGGTCACCCAGTCGTCGCCAAAGCCCTCCAGCCGGTAGGCGTATTCGCAATTGGCGCTATTGATGTATTCTATCGCAGTGAATCCGATATTGAAGAAATTCTCATTGTGCTTGAGAATGACAGGGGCTCCGTCATTGACAATTCTCGGATTATCCAGTCTCACAGACAGATAGTCAATCATTACGTCCGGGCGGAAATCTCTCGGGCGGACTTCTTCCGGGAAGAAATGGTTCAGGCCGTTCACTCCTCCGAAATACATCTCGCCGTCATCCGTCATCATGCAAGAATGCACGTAGAACTCCCATCCCTGGAGGTTGTCTGCATTGTCCTGATTGGTGAACGTGCCGTCAGACGGATTGAATACCGATAGTCCGCGGTTGGTTCCGAGCCAAATGCGTCCGCTGCGGTCTTTGAGAATGGAATGGACCGTGTTGTCTGCGAGCCCGTCTTTCTCACTGAAGGATGAGAACTTCCAGCAGCCCGGAGACTGTTCGATACCGTGGGCAAGGCCGTAGCTTGTACCGACCCAGACAGAGCCCGGAGCGTCTTCCAGGGCAAATCTGGCATTGTCGTTCGGCAGGTCACCCGGAGTGCCGCCGGCAAGGAAATGTGTACATTTCCCGGTATTGATATCCAGAAGGTTAAGACCTCCACCCAAAGTACCAATCCATAGGTAGTCCTCACCACAGGGAGCTATGTGCATAACATTGTCGCTGCTCAGGGATGCGTCATCGCTCCTGTCGTGGCAGAATCTGCGTATTGACGAGACAGAACATTGGCCGCCTGACACTTCAATTTCCAGACAGAAGACTCCGCTGTCAAGGGTGCCTATCCAGAGATCGTTTCTGCAGCAGTCATAGTACATACAGTACACAACGACAGGAGGAGTTGACTCAAATCTCTTCAATGTGACCGTGCCGCCGTCTGACGGCCTGTACAGGACTACAGCGTTGCGCACACCGATGAAAAGATTGTTCTCAGGTGCCTCAATCATTGAGAAAATATAGCCTCCCGGTATTCCGGCTCTGGCAGGGCCTTTTACATTGCCTTCAGGATCAAGCACATATAATCCCCCGCCAAGAATGCTCACATAGATATCCCCTCCGGACACCTGCTCCATCGCCGTGACAGCTCCACCGGAATTTCCGGCCAGTTCCCGGCTGTCTATTTTCATCAGGGCCGAAGTAACGGGAGAGCAGGCCTCAAGCCCCACACCGTCAACCGCAAGCCAGATTATTCCCTGCGTCCCGAAACAGAAAGAGAGCAGGTTGTCTCTGTGCATCTGAGGCACAACAGAGGTTGTATGAGTATCGAAATCAATGCAGTAGAAGTCAGACCTGTCTGACACGACTGACAGTCTCCCGTCAGGAGACACGGCCGCGCAGGACATTGAGCCTGAAAACGCAACTGAATCCTCCAATGTTCCGGAGTCCCTGTTGTAGCGGTATATGGCCTCCCTGCCGAAAAGGTATATATCAAGCGAATCTGACGACATGGCATACTGTCCGGTAGATGCGGGAAGCAGTTCCTTTATGAATGTCGCGACAACGTTTCCTCCGGAATCAATGTCATAGTCCACTTTCACGGCCTGTCCGGAGACCGTCTGGAGAATCAGTGATCTTCCTCCTGCACTCACGATGCCGGACACCGCAGATGTATTGAACTCCGAAATATTGAAAGGAACCATCCGGTCAGCCTCCCTGTCGTATGAGGCCACTCCCCAGCCTCTGGACGAACAGAATACACGGCCTTCGGAATCTATTGTCATTGAAACACTTGAACCAGAGAAAGGATTGGATTTCTCGAATCCGAGACGGTATCTGGTGAATCTGTCGGTGTACGTGTCCAGTCGGCTCAATCCCCAGTCTGTCACGACCCAGAAATAGCGTTCGTCCTCCTGGACTATATATCGTACAATATTGTCCAGCAGGCTGTTCTCGTCATTGGGATTGTTCTTGTATATTTTTACAGTGGATCCGTTGTACACATTGATTCCGTCCCAGGTGGAGAGCCACAAAAGCCCCTTGGAGTCCTGAAGAATACTGTTGACGGAGCTGTTGGAAAGCCCGTCCTTTACTGTGACTGTATAACTCGAATAGCCGGCTGCCGCCGCGTGGCCGATGACAGCGCAGATAATGAAGGCCGTCAGAGTCAATGCGGTACGTTTCATTATTCCAATGTTTTAGTGTCAGTCGGACTCCCGGATAGAGGATTGAATGACAGATTTTGGTTCTGTATTGCGCTTCATATCTTCGGTCCAAAGCGGACAAATATAATGAAAAACTTGCGGATTGCGCCAGCGCTTGCGAAACTACAATAAAAATAATACATTTGCGCCCAACAAACCATTCGTCAAATGAGAAGCTTACTTTTCGCCATCACCATTCTTGCCGGAGGCACCGCCGTATCGCTATTGTCCACTTCTTGCAACCCTCAGAATAACATCCTGCCCGAATGGGCCTTGGGCGAATTTGTCCGACCTGAGGGAGTGAATCCTGTAATCAGCCCCGACTCATCGGTGACATTCATCTGCCCTATGAGCGGAAAGCCGGTAGGCTGGAAGGAAAGCGACACATTCAATCCCGCTGCCACATTATATGACGGGAAAATAGCCGTTCTTTACAGGGCAGAGGACAATTCAGCCCGGGGAATCGGCCAAAGAACATCCAGAATAGGGCTGGCCTTCACCACTGACGGAACAACCATGGAGTTTAAGGACACACCTGTGATGTACCCCGACGAGGACAATGCCAAAGAATATGAATGGCCCGGCGGATGCGAAGACCCACGCGTCACCGTAACCTCCGACGGCACATATTATATGATGTACACATCCTGGAACAGGAAAGTCCCGAGACTGTGCGTCGCGTCTTCTGATGACTTGATCCATTGGCGCAAACACGGGCCTGCCTTTGCAGATGCACACAACGGACGGTTTGCGGACATGGCAAGCAAGTCCGGTTCCGTAGTGACACAAATTGACAGTTCCGGAAGGCAAGTGATTGCCAAAATAAACGGCAAGTATTTGATGTACTGGGGAGAGGAGATGATCAATCTGGCAGAATCGGATGACTTGATTCACTGGATACCACAAATTGACAGCGAAGGAGAGCTGAAAGGAATTGTATACCCGCGTGAAGGCTATTTCGACAGCCAGCTGACTGAATGCGGTCCTCCGGCAGTGCTCACGGAAAACGGCATTGTGCTGCTTTACAATGGCAAGAACCGGACAGACGACAAAGGTGACAAACAATATCCGTCCGGCACTTATTCTGCCGGACAGATATTGTTTGATGCTTCAGACCCCGACATTGTCCTTGACAGGCTTGATACCCCGTTTTTCATACCGTCGGAACCATTCGAGAAGAGCGGACAGTATGCTGACGGAACAGTATTCATCGAAGGTCTCACCTATTACAAGGAGAAATGGTACCTGTATTACGGCTGTGCTGACTCATTTGTCGGTGTGGCTGTCTGGGATCCGCAGAAGCGGATTTAGGACTACCTCACATTGACCACAAGTCCTCCGCTGACAAGCTGGTCATGCCCCACAAACCATCCCTTGACCTTCTTTCCGCCGCAGACGACAGAGTCAATATGCCTGCCGGTGCCGTTCCTGCGTATCGTGAAAGACCGCCCGTCGCCTAGAGTGAATTCCGTCTTGTCGAACAGTGGGACTGATACGAAATACACAGGGTCGGCAGGGGAATAGGTGTAGATACCGATGGCATTCAGGACATACCAGGAGGTCATCTCGCCGGCGTCATCCATTCCGGCAAGGGCCAGGCCGTCGGAACCCATATCGTAGAAATTGTCCATAATGTAGTTCAGGACAGCCTGGGTCTTGTCCTGCTTTCCGATAAGGGCGTACATATACGGAATGCTGTGGCCAGGCTGGTTTCCGTGGCAGTAGTTGCCCAGGAAGCCGGTGAGATTCTCCACCTCGTATCCGCGCCAAGGCTCAGTAAACAAAGAATCCAGTTTGGCTTCAATGGCCTTCTTCGAAGGATACAGTCCAATCATTCCCTTGCGGTCGTGAGGAGGGTAGAAGAGATTGTTCCAGGCGTTGGACTCCCTGTACATATACTGGAAATACGGGTAGAACGGGTCGAAATCCTTGATCCAAGAGCCGTCAGCTATCTTTCCCCTGAAGAATCCGGTGGAACGGTCGAATACATTCTTCCAGTTCTGCGAATGCTTCATCATCAGCTTGTAGCCATCCTTGTCACCCACGGCCTTGGCAACCTGGGCCACCGCATAGTCGTCATACGCATACTCCAGAGTCTTGGTCACCGCACCCTTGTACTCATCATAGTAAGGCACATTGACAGTATCCTTCTCGGCAATCCAGCCTTTCTCCAGATACTCGTCAAGATAAATCCTGCCGCCATTGCCCGGCACTGTCGCATTGCGGTACAGCAGGTTGTAGGCCCTTTTTATGTCATATCCCTCAGTAATTCCGCGGGACCAGGTTCCGGCAATGAAAGCTGCGGCGTGGTCACCGTGAAAGAATGTAGGCATATAGCCTGTCCCCTTCTCGCCCATTTCAATAATGGAGGCGGCAACGTCAGAAGCCACATCCGGCCTTACCATTCCGAGGAGAATGAGCTTGTTGCGGTAATCGTCCCAAAATGAAGGGAGAGTATAGTAATCATAGTCAGTATTGACAATGTTTCCCTGCACGTCGGTATGGTCACCATTGACATCGCTCCTGAGGCAAGGCCACATGAAAGCCCTGTAAAAGCAGGAATAGAAGAGACCCCTCTGCCTTTCGGTACCGCCGTCCACCTTGATGGCGGAAAGCAGATTCTCCCAGGTATTGTCGGCATCTTTCACTACCTGATCGAAACTCTTCACCTTCATCTCGGCCTCAAGGTTTGCCTTGGCATTCTCAACGCTGGTGAATGAAAAACCGAACCTGAGTTCCAGCGGCTTCTCTCCCCTGCTGTCACGGAACGAAACCACAGCTACGGTATGTGACTTACCGCCAGTCTTAAGTTCAAGATTATCAATGGTATAATTGGCAATGGCGTAGAAATAGATGGTACCGCTCCCATCCTGATGGCCGCAGAAAGCATTCTCCCCGCAGGCCGTGATATCCCAGTCGGTGACCCTGTTGTTGTTCCTCGTGATATCTACAATAACCTCCTTGTCGGCATCCTCAGGATAGGAATACCTGTGGAATGCGCAGCGCAAAGTCGTGGTGAGTTCAGCCTCGACTCCATATCTGTCAAGGAAAACGCTGTAGTAGCCAGGCCTCGCACTCTCCCTCTCGTGGCTGAAATGAGAGGCAAAATCCTCCGGGTCAATGTCACCCACGGCAGGCAGCACCGGGAGATGGAGAAGATTCCAATGCCCCTTGTTGGTATGTGAGAAGCCATAGATGAGGCTGTCCTCATACTGGTAGCCGGAGCCGCTCCGGTACATCGTGACAGGGCTGCATTGTATCATGGCATTCGGAAGGGCTGCTCCCGGGAAGGTCTCCGCACCCCAGGTTCTTGCCTTCCTCTTCCTTACATAATGCAGGTCAGACTTGTCCCAGAGGGTGGCAGTCCCGAGGAAAGGGTTGACATTGTCAGTAAGTCTTGCAGGTCCGTCCGGGCCTGTCTTCTCAACGGCGTTAGCCGGAAACATCATCGCCAAAGCGATGACCAAAGTAATGAAATTCCTCATAGTCAAAGTATTATCAGTTAATACAATTTCAAAGCAGGGCCTCTAGCGACCTCCTGATTTTCTTGAACTCACCCTCGAAATTGGGGGTGAACACATCTTTTCCAATATTGTCCTCTATCTCGTCCAGCGGCCAATAACGCCCCTCATCCACCTCCTCCTCATCAGGATGAAGCGTAAAATTGCCCACCGCCGCGAAAACATTGATCATTTCCCTCTCAATATCGCTCTGGAACACATAGCTTCCGAGATACAATGGATTGAAATCATAAAAGCCCAGTTCCTCGGCAGCCTCACGGTGAAGGGCCTCGGATATATATTCCCCGTAATCCACGTGACCGCCGACCGCGGTATCCCACCTCCCGGGAAGTAGATCCTTCTTCATCGAGCGCTTCTGCAGGTAAAGTTCAGCATTGCGGTTGATGATATGCAGATGCACGACAGGATGGAGAAGGAAGGATCCGCTGTGGCAATATTTCCTCGTTGCCTGTGCATATACGATACCATTCTCCCTGATGATAGGGAGCATCTCGCCGGCCTGTACCATCATAGTTGAAGGCACGTCAGCCGTCGGGGCGGGAAGTATCGGAGCAGGCTCCGGAGGATAAACAAGGTCAATCACAATCTATAATGTAAATAAAATCAACAACTGCGCAGCGAGCACCCTCATAAACATTGACAACGGATATACTGTCGCATAATTGACTGATGTATAATCAGTTCCGTACGCACCCTGTGCGAAAGCCAATACCGGAGGGTTCGTGGTGGAACCGGCAATGAGTCCGCATATCTGGTAGAAGTTCATCTTCAATGCAAGCCGCGCCACAAGGCCGACCACCAGAATAGGAATGACCGTAATCAGGAATCCGTAGAATATCCACCAGTAACCTCCGCCGACAATGGCGCTTATGAAGTTGGAACCTGCTCCGAGACCTACCGCGGCCAGGAAGAACGAAATTCCTATCTCCCTGAGCATCATATTGGCGCTCACGGTCGTATATGTCGTTATCTTGAGTTTCGGTCCGAAATAACCCAGCAGAATGGCCACAATGAGAGGTCCGCCCGCAAGTCCGAGCTTGACCGGCTGTGGAATACCAGGGAAACTGATTGGAATCGAGCCGAAGATAATTCCGATGACAATGCCGAAGAAAATAGGGACTAGGTTCGGATGGCTCAGCCTGGAAGCCTTGTTGCCGAAGAGTTTGGCAGCCTTGTCTATTCCATCCTCGTCTCCTACAACCAGCAGAGTATCACCCATTTGCAGAT